>JAFYQB010000063.1 GCA_017547285.1 Clostridia bacterium | reverse complement strand
TCCGCCGAAGAATGCACCGTTTGCCTACTCGCCTGACGGCTCGCCGGGCGGCAAACGGTGTAAGGAAAGCCTTGCTGCGCAAGGCTTCCGAAGCTGACGCACATGTCGTCAGCTTCGGAACAAGAGTCGGAGGGCTGCGGTCCTCCGACGCCTCCTAATGGGTTTATTCACAAACTGGATCCCAGTCTCCCTTGCGGAGACTGGGATTTTTGTCGCTATTTTTTCAGGCTGAGAGCGGGATTGAACGCATAATAATTGCGGCAGTCCAGCGTGGACTTCACGATCTCAAGGCCCTCTGCAAACCGCTGGTAATGCACGATTTCTCTTTCCCTCAGATAACGAAGCACGTCCTTTACATCCGGATCGTCCGCCAGAAGCAGAAGATTTTCGTAGGTTGTGCGCGCTTTCTGTTCTGCTGCAAGGTCTTCATGCAGGTCGGTGATGGGATCTCCCTTGACCGCAATGGTTGCTGCCGTCCACGGGAATCCCGCTGCCGCCTGAGGATATACGCCCTGCGCATGATCCGTAAAGTAAGCGTCAAATCCGCCTTCCTTCAGCTGTTTTTCCGTCAGATTGCGAGTCAGCTGGTAAACCATGGCTCCCACGATCTCCAGATGCCCCAGCTCCTCCGTTCCAACATCTGTTAGCAACCCCTTCATTTCTTTGTTCGGCATGGAGAAACGCTGACTCAGATAACGCAGCGACGCGCCCAGTTCGCCGTCCGGGCCGCCGTACTGGCTGATGATTGCCGCCGCCATACGCGGATCAGGACGCGCAATTTTCACAGGGTACTGAAGCTTCTTTTCATAAACAAACATTTCTTATTTCCTCCCGCCATTCGCTTCGCATTCCCAGGGCCACGGGTCATCCACCCAATTCCAGTTCTTTCCTGTGCAACTGATAAACGCACAGGCATAACCAAGTTCGGCGGATTGGCGGCAAAGCTGCTGATACAGCTGCAAGGCGCTTAAGTCATGGGGATGCGTATCCAGATACAGCCGCACCTCCCATGCAGAAAAGCCGAGCATCTGTCCCTCTGTCGGAACTGCACAGCCGGAAGGCGAAGGCGCGCAATGCAGCGGTTTATCCAGTTCGGGAAACAACGTGCCGCGCATAATAGCGGTTTGTACCGGGTAAATATTCGCAATCTGCTGCACATTGGCGGATACGCAGCCAATCGTACGGCCATTCTCGCAGCAGTTCATGTTGCGTTGATTCATACAGGAATCTTCCTTTCCGCGAATAAAGCTGAAACCATTCGCACTTCATCGTATGCATGCCAAACGCATGCGTTCCAGACACGTTTGCGATTCATACGCATAGCATGAATCATACCAATAGCCGGAAAGGAGTTTTGGAATGCAGAATCAATTCTGGATGCAGACTGCCCTGCAGACGAGCGAAGCGGTTCTCTTGCCAGCTTTGGAAAGACAAACCATGAATGTTCCAAGATTTGGCGACCGATTTTTGCAGCCCTCCTCAGCGCAGGATGCGTTTCTGCCAGCCACCGATCCCTGGGAAACGGTTCAGCCCGCGCACGTAAGAAGCACCTGTGTACCGCCGCGCGGAAGCATGGCCGGCCGAAGCGTGCTTCGTGCAGCAGGCGTACGAACGGAACCGTTTTATCGCCGTCCGTGCCTTCACGGAAGAAAAGCTGTTGGAATATGCCGGTAGATTCTAAAGAAGCGCCGCGTTTCCTTTAGAAACGCGGCGCTTTATTCTTATTGATTTTCTTCTGTTTTTTGTCCTATGAACAAAACGCTCGCCAGCACCGGAGCGCACAGCATAAAAGGATACAGATATCTGGTCATCACACAGGGGCTGAGCAGCGTCGTCAGATAAAGTGCGATCGGCGCCATGGCGGCAAATACCACGGCTCTGTTTTCCACGCACCAGCCTGCTGCTGCAGCAAAAAGCATGATCCAGACCCAAAGAGCCGGAGAAAGAAGCAGGTTATACAACGGAATATCCAAAAAAGCGTTATTGCTGTACAGATTCGCTGTTTTGGCACGAAGCTCCGGCCATTTGGATCCATCAACAATCCATTTCCCCTCGTCTGTATGGAAACGCGTTTCCAGATAATCCCCTGTCGGTTCAGCGCTGATATCATAAAACCCTGCGCTTGTAACCAACAGTGAGTCCACATAGACAACAGGATGGCGCAGCCCCACTTCCAGCCACAGCCTGAACAACTGAGGCAGCTGTTCCTTTTCAGCTTCAAAGGTGTTTTTGACCAGATCCGCCAGATGCGGCGAATACAGTTCCACCGTAGGAAGCCATTCTTTGATTTCTGCTTTGGCCGTATCGTCCGTCAGGGCATAAACGCGGGCCATCTGCTGCAGCGGTACGCTGAGCATTTCGCGAAAATGGCCTTTTTCAGCGTCTGTTGCGGATATCAGAAGCGTATTCGCGGAACTGTACAGAACGATTCCTGCCATCGTCAGTGCCGCAAGCTTTACAGCCGCTTTTTTCCACCGCACAATGCAAACCAGCGCTGCCGCAAGCACCGCGGCCATGCATACAAAGCCGTTGTTACGGAGCAGCCCGACCAATACCAGCGCAATCAAAAAACGCACAATCCATCCCAAACGATGTAAGGCGTCCTTTTCCAAAAACAGTTCCAACAGCGTAATTACCAGATACAATACCGCACCTGAAAACAATGTATCTTTGGTGGAACTGATCACAAGCAGCGCATGAAACGGCATGAGCGCATTCAGCGCCGTCACCGCTGCACAGCACCACAGCGGCGCACGATGCCTGTACAGCAGGCGAACCGCGCTGGCCATGGCGAGAGCCATCAGCGTCATCTGGAACACGGTATACATCAGAATTCCTTTGGCCGGATAACCAAACAAATGCCATCCAAGGTCGCAGAACCAGCCTACCAGCAGCGTGTGAAGCAGCGGATGATGCGTATTCAGTTTCCAGGTTTGATACTGCTCATACTGCCAGCTGATATCATAGGTAAAAAGTCCGGGATAAAAAGCCAGCAAATAAGGCAGCCAGCAAAGCAGGAACAGCGCTGTGCAACCAATCAGAACCAGCATCGACTTTCTGCGTTCCAATGTTGGCGTAAGCGCCCGTCTTCCGGCAATCAAACCCGTCAGTGCTGCAAACATACCGCCCGCAGCCGGAGACAGGCCCATCGATGCCGCTGCAAGCCATATAAAATCACTCGTTTTTACGGCCAGCGTTTCCGCAACTGTCAGTCTGCGCCCGCAAATCTGCAAGAATACAAACAGCATACCGAACGCCAGCCCAATCCTGCGTTCTTTTCGTTTCGGGTTTACAAACCACAAATGGCCAAAATATACAGACAATACCAGCAGCATCGCAAGCGGCCAGTATGTGATATTCCAATCCCATTGCAGATAAACGCTTAAAGCCGCTGCGCCGGCCAGCGCACTGACGGACGCCGTCAGCCAGCTTCGAACATGGTTTTCACGAAACACGGCTGTTCCACCACCTTATCGCTTCTGTCTGCTTTGCTCCGGGCGCAGTTTCTGGCAATACTGCGTGCAAAGTTTATCCGTGCAGTTTTCGCAGCGAAGCGTTTCGTTGCTCATAAACCAGAAACGTTCCGGGTGCAGTACAACGCTCAATTCCCATGCGATCCACACAACCAGCGCCAGCGCGATGAGACTGTAAGCGTAAAAACCGTTCACAAAAAGCATCGGCGTGAACATCATCATATGATCCCAGTTAAAGATGCGGCATGTCGTGCAGCAGCGGTTTTGGAGTAGCAGCCTGAACGGGCACCAGAACAGCACGCAAATCAGGTCGCACACATAAAACAGAACCGAAACCATAAACAAACCGGCATTGCCAATCCATGCACGGGCATACATCCACCCCAGAACAGCAATGAGCGCAGCCCACAGAATCAAAATCTTGTAGGCCGTTTTGGTGGTTCGCACGATATAGCGTTTGAGAGAATCCAAATCGTGTCTGACCTGCGCAGGCGTAAAGTACTGTCCGAACAGCTTTTTGGAGCCAAGAGCAATGTTCTTTTTGGCGGGAATCAGCTGGAGAACCATGTCCCCCACCCAGACCAGCCACAACAGATGCAGCAGAGACGGCTGCGAAAAGAAGCCCCAGCCCTGCAAAACGTCCAGCTGCTGCGGCGCAGCCAGCGTCAGGCACAGGCAGGCCACCAGAATCACGCACCGTGCAGCAAAACGCACCATATAGCTTTTGCGTATCGTAGAAATGGAAATCGCTTCCTTTCAATCATTTCAAAGACAAACAGCCACATTTTGCAGTGTACCACAAAGCCTGCAAAAGATGCAAATAAATGTTGAAAAAAAGCTCTTCCTTTGATAGAATTATTGTTTGGGGGACTTTCCCAAATACAAAAACGAACCAATGTACAGAAAGGAAGCCTGAAATGATCCCAGCTCTCATCCTGTTTGCCCTCACCTATGTGCTGATGCTTACCTTCAGCAAGTACCGTCCTTACATTGCGCTTGCTTCTGCGCTGATTTTCATTGTGACCGGCATGCTGCCTCTGGCAGAGATCTGGCCCTCCATTGACCTGAACGTACTTCTGATGATCGCCGGTACCATGGGTCTGGTTGCGCTGTTTATTGAAAGCCGCATGCCCGAACTGCTGGCTGACCTGATTATGGAAAAGGTACCCAATGTGCAGTGGGCTGCCGTCAGCCTTGGCCTGTTTGCCGGTGTCATTTCTGCTTTTGTTGACAACGTTGCCACAGTGCTGATGATTGCCCCTGTGGCCATGGAAATCTGCAAAAAGCTCAAGACCAATCCTGTGCCTTTTATCATTGGCATTGCGGTTTCCTCCAACCTGCAGGGCGCTGCCACGCTGGTAGGCGATACCACAGCTATTATGCTGGGTTCCGCGCTTGATATGAGCTTTATGGATTTCTTCTGGTATCTGGGCAAGCCCAGCATCTTCTTCGCTGTTGAACTTGGCGCAGTCCTGTCCGCGATGATTCTGTATTTCATTTTCCGCAAGGAAAAGGCGCCTATTCCCCGCAGCGGCAAGCGTACTGAAGTGACCGATATGGTTCCCACCTGGCTGCTGGGCGGCGCCATCGTACTGCTGATTCTGGCTTCCTTCCTGCCCAGCAAGCCCGCCACTACCAACGGCATGATCTGCTGCGCTCTGCTGGTGGTTGGCCTGATCTACAATTTCCTGCGCAAGAAGGATATGTCCGCTGTGACCGAGCCCCTCAAGGGCATCGACTTTGAGACCATCGGCCTGCTGGTCGGCCTGTTCCTGATGATTGGCGGCATCAGCGCTCAGGGCGTTATCGATGCAGCTGCCAACCTGCTGGCCAAGCTGGGCGGCGGCAACGTGTTCGTGCTGTATACCGTCATCGTATGGGCCTCTGTAATCATTTCTGCCTTCATTGACAACATCCCCTATGTTGCCACCATGATCCCCGTCATCGCCGGCCTGGCTGCTGCGCTGGGCGTGGATCCCACTCCCCTGTACTTCGGTCTGCTGAGCGGTGCAACTCTCGGCGGCAACATGACTCCCATCGGCGCTTCCGCCAACATCACCGGCATCGGCATTCTGCGCAAGGCCGGCTACGAAGTCAAGAACGGCGACTTCTTCAAGATCGGTATTCCCTTCACGCTGGCTGCCATCGTGCCCGCGTATATTTACATCTGGCTGCTGTACGGCGTGCACTGATATCCCGTTTTCTTCACCGCTCCGGTTTTCCGGGGCGGTTTTTGCTTGCCCTTTCTACGCCGGTAAGCTATAATGAAAGCAGTTTTTTATCCAAAAGGAGCGTTTCATATGCCTCAAATTAATATCAGCGATGAACTTTTTGAGCAGCTTACCCAATACTGCAACCAGTCTGACAACGGGCCGGATGATCTGCTGCGAGGCGAACTGCTGGGCTTTGGCGGAAGAGACGTCAAAGTGGCTCCTGGGGCGATCATCCGCGTACCGGACAAAAATGCCATTGGCCGCAATATTTTCATTGGTCTTTACAGCTATCTTAACGGCCCTGTAACCATCGAGGATGATGTACTCATTGGCCCGCATTGCGCACTGACTGCCGGCCACCACAAGTTCGATCCCGCAACGGGAAGTTTCAGCGCGCGCACCAACGCAGATTACGACAACAGCATTGTAATCGGCCGCGGAAGCTGGTTGGCCGCAGGGGTAACCATCACTGCGGGCGTAAAAATAGGTAAAGCCAACCTGGTATGCGCCAATGCGGTTGTTACCAAAAGCACCCCGGATTATGCAATCATGGCTGGCGTACCCGCCCGTCAGGTCGGGCATATCGATCCTGTGACCGGCGACTATCATTGGTTCAGCAAGGAGAACGGCAAATGAAAAAACTCAAACAGCTGCGGACGGCAGGAGGACAGATTTTTCCTTCTCCGCGCATCAATGAAGTCATGTATGAATCACCACCCACCTTCTGTTTTTTGTACGAAGAAGGTGCGGATGAATACACCGTTTCCATTCGTCAGAACGGCCGGTTGCTATGGCAGGGATCTACTGTACGCAGTTTTTTGACGCCGGACTGTATTCTGCCTGCCGGTGAATACGAATGGAATCTGACCGCGAAGGACGGGGAACGCGGTTGGCAGACTTTCTCCATTGCAGAAAATGCGGTACAGTGGCTCAGACCGGATGCGCAAACCCTGTACAACGCCGTACCAGAACAGCGACCGCGTCATCTGTTCTGCGCCGAGGATATTCCTCGTTTGGTTGAAACGCATCCGAACGCCATTGAAACGCTTAAGCGCAATATCGCTGCTGCTCTGAAACACGGCATGCCGCAGCCTCCGCAGTATCACCGTGATCCGAATGCCCTTCCCTATCGCGAATATTTTGGTCATCACCGCGATTACTGCGACCGTGATCTGGTCGCGTGCGCACTGGGCCATCAGCTCCTGAAGGACGAGGAAGCAGCCAAACACGCTAAGGAACTGCTGCTCACACTATGCGACTGGAACAGCGAAGGCCCTTGCTCGCTGGAAGGACCCTGGGGCGACGAAGTAGGTCTCAGCCATGCGCGCTGTCTGCCGGCGGTTTTTGACCTGTGCTTTGATCTGTTGAATGAGAAAGAACGGCTGTTTGTAGCCCGCACGGTAGCCGCTTATGCCTGTCAGTGCGAACGAAGACTGAACCAGCTGGATTTCTGCCAGAATCCCGGCAATTCCCATGCAGGCCGTCTGCCAGCCTATCTGGGCGAAGCGGCAATGGTATTAAAGGGTACGAATGTCGTATCCGAAGACACACTGGTTCGTTGGCTTTCATTTGCAGTGGATGTATACGGCGGCATTTTCCCCTATTTTGGCGGACCGGACGGCGGATGGGCCGAAGGCATGTTCTATGCCAGCAGCTATACCAAGTGGTATTTGCCGTTTTTCTGTGCTGTGGAACGATACAGCGGCGTGAGCTTCCTCAAGCGTCCCTTCTATCAGCGTCTGATTCGCTATTTCCAGCATTTTTGTCCTCCTGGCTGGGAGATCCATCCCTTTGCGGACGGATACTGGTGCAAGCCGGATGATGCGGAATGGCCGGGGTTTTTCGCACAGAACCCTTACCACATTTATGCCGAACGTTTTGGGGCGCCGCTGATGCGGGAGTGGTCCAGGCAGGCACAGCATCAGCAAATCTTCAAGCTGCACCTGCTGGATGTATTCCTGCCGGAAGGCGAGCCGGACGAAAACGCACTCGCCGCGGAAGTCACCCGCGCCTGTGCATTTCCGGACAGCGGTTTCCTCAGCCTGCATACAGATCCCGTTCATCCAGAAAAAGATATTGCGCTTTTGGCCCGTGCAAGCCGTTATGGTTCTGTCAGTCATCAGCATGCGGATCAGGGCAGTTTTGCGCTCATAGCGGGCGTAACTGCGCTGATCTCCCCCAGCGGTTACTTTGGACGGCAGTACGGCACGAAGCATCACCGCGAATGGACCAATCAGACCATTGCTCATAATACGCTGTTAATCGGCGGCGAAGGTCAGGCACCCTTCAGTCACGAAGCCACTGGCTGCGTGCTGTATGCGCGTGACGATGAAGATGGCGTACTGCGCGGCGCAGTTGATCCTTCCGGAGCTTATCCTCACGTTGCAACGTGGACGCGCTCCTTTGAACTCACACAGGACATGCTTGTTGTGTACGACCATGTGGAACTGGACGCGCCTATGCAGATTGATTATATGCTTCACACTTTGTCCGAACCGGTTTTCAGCGAGGCTGGCATCTCCCTGTGCCGCAACGAATGGCAGCTGGATATTTTGCCGCAAACAGGCGGTCTGCACTCTCCCGAAATCAGCGATCATTTCAGCGTTGATTTAAATGAAGGCGAACCCGAAGCCTATCACGTTTCCATGCCGCAGCAATACCACATTCGCTGGAAAACGCCCGTGTGCCAAACGCACGAATTCCGTGTTGCATTCAAAATCACCCGCCACGCCAATCAGAAAGGATGATCTATCATGCGTACCAATCAACCTCAGGTTCTGCATGAAGCTATGCTGAAAAACACGCCCCGTTTCCGCTACCAGGATGGCGATATAAAAGTCTGGCAGGAAAAAGCGCGCGCACAGTTGGCCATGCAATTGTCACTGGACGATATGCCGGTCTGCGATCCAGAACTGGAAATTGAATACGAACGGGATGAAAGCGATTTTCATGAAATTCGCTTTACTTTTCAATCCGAGCCCGGCTACCGAACCGCTGCGCATCTGCTGATCGGGCACAATGCTTCCAACCCTCCGGTGATGATCTGCCTTCAGGGACACTCCACCGGCATGCACATTTCACTTGGCCGACCCAGGTATGAGAACGATGCCAAATCGATTGCAGGCGACCGCGACTATGCGCTGCAGGCCGTTCGCGAAGGCTATGCTGCTCTGACCCTCGAACAGCGTTCTTTTGGCGAATGCGGCGGCAACGAACGCGGCCCTGAGTGCAAACTATCCGGCTCTACAGCCTTGATTCTGGGCCGTTCTCTGGTTGGCGAACGCGTGCTGGATGTAATGCGCACCATCGATTTGCTTGAAACAAACGTTTTTGCTGTAAACAGCAAGGATATCAGCATCACCGGCAATTCCGGAGGCGGCACGACCTGCATATATGCCGCAGCGATGGATACGCGTATCAAAGCCTGTATGCCCTCCTGTTCTTTCTGCGGCTTCCTGCCCTCCATCGGCAAACAGCTGCATTGCCTGTGCAATTATATCCCTGGCATTGCTCGCGATTTTGACATGGGCGATCTGGCTGGTCTGATTGCGCCCCGCGTCTTTGTGGCGATCAACGGAAAACTGGATGGCACTTTCCCGTTGCACAGCGCACAGGAACAGCTGGAAATTGCCAAAGTTGTCTATGCTCACTTGGACTGCGAAAAACGCTGCCGACTGGAAGTCGGTCAGGAAGGTCACCGCTACTACGATTCACTTGCCTGGTCTGCCTTACGGGAGGCACTAAACGCATGAATATTGTTCATCAAAAGATGATCGATGCAATCATTCAAAAGGCCGGCAAAGTTTGCCCGGATTCACTGGCGCTGATCGGATTGTATGGCTCCGTTGCAACAGGCGACATTCACGAAAAATCCGATCTGGATCTGCTGATTCTGATCAACGATGATCACGGATGGCAGCTGGCGGATGCGTTTCTTCTGGATGATGCAGAGATCGGTTACGATCTTTACTGCACCAGCTGGGCAATGCTTGAGGAAGATGCCTGCTGCAATCACGCCCATCTTTCCAAGCTGCTGAATGCAACGCTGATTTATGTCAAAGATCCAGAGGCTATTGCACGGTTGGCGGAATTGCAGAGCAAAGCGCGCGCACTTCTTGCATCGGACGCGCGGCACGAAAAGGCGCAGAACGCTTTTGCGAATGCCAAAAAGATGTTTGCTGACTGTTTTCTGACGAACGATCTTGCGCAAATCCGCATCTCGGCTGGCGCGGTCATTTGCTTTCTGCTGGATAGTGTCATGCTGCATCACGGCTGTTATTTCCAGAAAGGCGTGAAACGTACCTTTGAGGAAATCGCTTTGCTGGATCTTGCTTTTGATATGCCTGCTCAATGCATGGCTGTCATTCAGTCAAAATCTGCTGAAACGATTCGCGCAGCTCTGAGTAACCTGATGCGCAGCGTACAGGATTGCCTTATCCAGCCAAAGGAAAAAGCCATACCATCGTCAGAAATGCTTTCAGGAACCTACGAAGAAATGTTTTCAAACTGGCGCAATAAAATGCAGGAAGCTGCTGAACAAAACGATCTGTTTTCTTCTTTCATGAATATGGTATCATTTCAGTTCATGCATCAGGAACTTGCAGAAACACTTTTGATTGAACAACAAAATATCATGGAATGTTTTGATCCCCACAGCACAGTCTCCAATGCGCAAGCATTTGACAAGGCAATCAACAAACACCTGGAAGAATACAAAAAGGCTGGCATTCACCCAAAGCATTTTGCCAATGTCGACGCATTCGTATCGCATTACCAAAGAGATTAAAAGAACCGGAGCATAC
>JAFYQB010000062.1 GCA_017547285.1 Clostridia bacterium | reverse complement strand
TTTCTCCATTGGTTTCAGCCTCCTTATAATGTACTCAGATAAAAAGAAAAAGCCCTGCCCCTGTATCCGAAAAGGGGCGAGCCAAGCCCGCGGTACCACCCTGATTTATCACTCACAGTCCTGTTGAACTGTCGGGTCTGTATCGGGACCTCCCGTTCCACCCTACGTATCGGATGAACCAGCTCCCGGGCCATGTTCCCTGTGCCCTCCGCGCCGCTTTCCACCAACCGCGGCTCTCTTTGCCGGAAAAACAAAGGTACTCTCCCGTTCATTGCCATAAATATGCATGTTTTATTATACCCGTTTTTTGGTTGCTGTCAACATTCAAAAGAACATTCCGGCCAGCCACACACCCGCCAGCATACCTGCCAGCGAACAGGGAATGGCGTAGCTGCTTTTGCTTTCCCCCGCCTCGCTCATATAAATGCAAACCGTATAGAAAATGGTTTCGCTCGCTCCCATCATGGTACAGGCAATCAGTCCAATTCTGCTGTCCGCGCCATAGGTTTCCATCAGCTCCTGCAGCATGGCCAGCGCGCCGGAGCCGCTAAGCGGACGAATGATAGCCAGCGGGGCCACCTCGGCAGGAATGCCAATCTTCGAAAACAGTGGTGAAAAAGCCCTGCACAGCGCATCCATCAGCCCGGATGCCTGCATCAGACTGATGGCACACAGCATAGCTGCCAGATTCGGCAGCACGCGCAGCGCCGTACGGAGCCCTTCCTTAGCGCCTTCCACAAAGAGATCGTACGTCGGAACACGTTTCCACGCTGCGGCGCCCAGCAGGAGAAGCATCAACAACGGGATCAGAAAATCAGCAGACATATCTGCTCTCCTTCCACTTGCGGCACAAAAGACCGCAAAGCACGCCTGTGAGCGTTGAAAAAGCGGTACAGGCGATGGTCGGGATCAGCACAGCATTTACATCTGCAGATCCTGCGCTCACACGCATCGCAAGCACAGTTGTCGGCAGAAGCTGCAGGCTGGTGGCGTTCAGAATCAGCAGCATTTCCATATCGTGCCGCATCAAGGGCTGCCGGACACCTTCCTTCGCCATGCATCGCATGGCCTCCAGTCCGGCAGGCGTGGCGGCATTCCCCATTCCCAATACATTCATGGACAGATTGAGTGCAACTGCTCCGCGGGTTTCCGGCAGCTGGATATGCGGCATAAGTCTGCAAAGAATCGGCGAAAGCAGCTTCTGCATTCCATGCTCCACCCGCAAAGCTCTGGCAATCTGCATCAGCCCGCAAAAAAACAGATAACCTGCACACAGTTCCACTGTAACCGTCAAAGCTTTGGCACAGCCGTTCAGCGCTGCCTCCAGCACGCCTTTTCCCGCTCCCCGAACAGCACCATAAAGGACAGACGCAGACATCAAAATAAACCATATGTGGTGTATCATTGTTTTCTCCTTTTTCTTTATACATCTTTTTAGATGTAAGTTTAGGGAACAATTACGAAAAAAACCCCTTTTTTATGTTGGGCGGTTGGAAGAATGACCGAACATTGCATTGACAGATTATGTACCTGGGTGTATTTTGATGATATGCGTGAAAGGCTGTACGCATATCATCAAACGAACTGTTATCTACGGAGGTAGCTACCAATGAAATCAACTGGCGTGGTGCGTAAACTGGATAATCTGGGTCGTATCGTTATTCCGATTGAGTTGCGCAAAACCATGGGCATCGCGATCAAAGATACGCTCGAAATTTTCACCGAAGGCGATGAAATCATTCTCAAGAAATACGAACCCGGCTGCATTTTCTGCAACGACGCCCGCAATGTAAAGCTTTTCAAGGGCAAGCGCGTTTGCGAAAAGTGCCTTGCCGAAATGAACAAGGGCGAATAATTTTTTGAGTATATGTAAAAACCGCAGGCGTTTGCCTGCGGTTTTTACATATGTATTTCATATTAGCCAAGCATCTTCAGGATGTTCTGTTTGCTCTGCACGCCGATGGTCTTGCCGCTCACCTCGCCGCCCTTGAAGACGATCAGGGTGGGAATGCTCATTACGCCGTACTTCACGGCCAGCTCGGGAGCCTCGTCCACATTCAGCTTGTAAACGTCATACTTGCTGCTTTCGGAAGCGATCTGGTCAATGATGGGAGCCAGCATTTTGCAGGGACCGCACCAGTCAGCGTAAAAATCAACCAGCACCGGCTTGGCGCTGTCCAGCACCAGACTCTTGAACGTATCGTTATTTACCTTATTTGCCATAGCATTAACCTCCTTGTGACTTTCGTCGTTTTTATTGTAACCGTATTTTGCCATGGTGAAACCACGAAAAATGAATTTGTTTCAGTATAGCAGGCAAACGCCTTTTCAGCAAGCCAAACGGTTGAAGAAAAGGCATTTTTCTGTTAGCATATGGCAAAGAGGTGTTTTGTTATGAGCGTTCAGACCGTTGTGCATCCCCTTGCGCCCGTGTGGAATGAAAATTCGCGCATTCTGCTTCTTGGCTCCTTTCCATCGGTGCGTTCCAGGGAAGCCGGGTTTTATTATGCCCACCCGCAGAACCGTTTCTGGCCGCTGATGGCGAGGCTGTTTGACGAACCTCTTCCGCAGGCAACGGAGGATCGCCGCGACTTTGCGCTGCGCCATGGTATCGCCCTGTGGGACAGCATCGAAAGCTGCACGATCACAGGCAGCAGCGACGCCAGCATCCGCGAGGCAAAGCCAAACGATATCGCGCGGCTGATCCGTCAAACCGGTATTCAGCGCATTTACTGCAACGGTCAGCAATCTTACAAGCTGTATCAAAAGTACTGCGCCGACAGCTGCGGCCTGAACGCCGTTCCCTTACCCTCCACCAGCCCAGCCAATGCAGCGTGGACGATGGAAAGACTGGCAGAGGCTTGGAAGGTTATTCTGGCTTGATATAAGCAAGTGTAAGCATTGCACCTTCCTGTTCGTTTTCGGGAATGTACAGATGTCCATCCTGATAAGCAAAGAAGGTGGTCAGCCAGCCCAAATCATACTTGGCCAAATGGGTCATAAAGGGCAGTTCGTTCTGCAGATAGGCTGGAAGCTGCCGGCGGCAGAGGGTTTCCATTTCCGTGTGCAGTTGCTGAAGAGCTTTGGCCAGTTTGCGTGCAATGGGCCAGAATACATGGGTTTTCAGTTTCTCATATTCCTTTTTTGTGAAGGTGCAGAAGCAAGGAACAATCTGTTCGCCATTCAGCTTTACAAATCCTTTGGCAATCAGTGCGGCCAGGTCTTCTTTCTGCTGTGCATCCAGATCGCTCAACGCGGTGTGACCATTCAATATCGTCAGCAGCGTTGCCTGCAGGCGCTTCCATTCGCCAATCGGGAAGCTGAACAGCTTTACCGGCTCTGCGCCGCCAAAATGCTCCATGCCGTACCACATATAGCCTTCAGAATTGTACATAGCGCCGTTCCTGCTCCAGTCGCAGGTATCCAGCGTTTTCTTTTCCTCGTCGCCGCCCGCGAAACCCAGAAGATGGTAACAGCCCCCGTCCGAATGCACAGGATGCTGCAATACCTCCGACATTCCTCCATCAACCATGCTGTCCGCCAGCTGATAAATCAGTAACCAGAGCAATTTGTTCATAGGCTGAGTGCTTCCCTGAAAACTGATGGCACGGATTTTATCCTGTGCAGCCAGCAATTCCTGCACAATCGTATCCGAAAGCGTTTCCTTCATTTTCAGATAGACCGCATACTTTTCCTGCTTCTCTGCGCTGTTGGTAATCAGGAACGTGGGGCGATAGCCATTTTCGCACTTTTCCATCATTTCCTTTTCAACCATCCATTGCAAATCGCTTTCCACATATTCCTGCGGAATACCCAACATTCGTGAAAGTTCCTCAATTGTTTTGGGTTTGCGATAGCTGGCAATACAGATGTTCTGCTTGCTAAGGCTGGCGTTTACGGCATTCACATCACCAAAATCAGGCGTTGAACCGCTGATAGCCAGATGCAGTTTTCGGGGTTTATAGACAAATTCATTGTTTTCCATAAGCTCCTCCTTTAACCTTTGCCTTGTGTCGAACAGGTGCCATTTGACCGTTGAAACGGATATCCCCAAATCCTGCGCAATGGTCTTTTGCGGCTGACCTTCGATGTAGTAGCGGATCATGATCTCACGCTGATAGCGGTTCAATTCCATTAGCTTCTTCCGCATTTTCTGCACAAAGTACGCCTTTTCGGCTTCTTCAGCATGCTGATGCGCGGGATCAGGTTCCTCCGCCGCAAGGGGATGATCCTCCAGCGGCTCGAAGGCAGCGCAGTAGACCGTGCTGCGCAGGTGGCGGCACCACACATAACGGGCAATCTTCCACAGATAGCGTTCCGGCTGTTGAATGGCCGTTCCGTTCTGCGTGCTCTGGTACAGCCGCATCCATACCTCCTGCGCCAGATCCTCCGCTGCCGAACGGCTGCCTGTTTTGCCGTACGCCCAGCGAAGCAGCGCAAGGCTGTGGGCTTCCAGCTGTTGCTCCGTGAACAGCTCCGTCATATGCTCACCGCCTTTCATTGGGTTCTTCTGTTTACATAGTGTCCGAAAATACGCAAAGGTTAGGAAGAAAAAATCAAAAAGCGTTCCCCAAATGAGAACGCTTCTGAACGTGTTACGCTTTTCCCGGTTCCTTCAGATATTTGCGCATGGCGCGGAAGGACAGCGTGCAGGTTACACACACGGCAATAAAGTCCGAGACCGGCTCGGCCAGCAGCACCGCATCCACCTTGTTGGCCATAAAATTGGGCAGGATAAAGATCAGCGGGATCAGCAGGAAAACCTTTCGCAAAAGCGCCAGGAATAGTGACGTTTTGGCGTTACCCATGGAAACAAAGGTCTGCTGGCATCCGATCTGCAAGCCGAACATGAAGATGACCGCCATGTAGATGCGCAGCGCGTGCACGGTGACTTCCGTCAGCGCAGGATCGCTGGTAAAGATCATGGCAAACAGCTGCGGAGCTGTCATGGCCAGGAGCCAGATCAGTGTGGAATAGCTGAAGCAAACCACCAGCAGCAGCTTGTAGCAGCTGCCCACGCGCTTTTTGTTGCCCGCGCCGTAGTTGAAACTGATGATGGGCTGAGAACCCTGCGTAAGGCCCTGCAAAGGCATCAGGGTAAAATTCATCAGGCTGGAAAGAATGGTCATCGCACCCACGGCAAGGTCGC
This sequence comes from Clostridia bacterium, assembly GCA_017547285.1. Classification (GTDB taxonomy): domain Bacteria; phylum Bacillota; class Clostridia; order Christensenellales; family Aristaeellaceae; genus Limiplasma. The sequence goes on along the minus strand of JAFYQB010000062.1, from coordinate 9,845 downwards.
CGCCATAGCGCAGAAGGGACGAATTAAAGCTGATGGTGAGCAGGCTTTCGGTGGACTGCATCACAAAGGTGGCCAGACCCAGCGCCACACAGGGCAGATAGACCGAGGGAATGATGCGCAGGTTTTCCTTCCGGATTTGGAGCGTGGCCTTTTTGCCGGTAAGGAAGCGTACCACCCACACGGCGGAAACCGCCTGAGACAGGATCGTCGCCAGCGCCGCACCCTTCACACCCATGCCAAACAGGAAAATAAAGACCGGGTCCAGCACAATGTTGCACACCGCGCCGATGACCACCGTCATCATGCTGATCTTGGTAAAACCCTGTGTGGTGATGAAGGGGTTCAGGCCGATGGAATACTGCACCGCAATGGTGCCGATGGCGTAGATGGACATGTAGTCCCACGCATAACCGATGGTCTCTTCGCTTGCGCCAAACATCATCAGCGCCTTGCGGCCAAAGAGCAGCAGCAGCGTGGTCAGCACAACCGCCACAACCGTCAGGCCTGCCGCGCAGTTGCCAAGAATGCGCTCTGCCTCCTCCTTTTTGCCGCGGCCCATCATGATGGCTGCACGCGGCGCACCGCCCACACTGGCCAGCGATGCAAAAGCCATGATCAGCACGCTCAGCGGCATGGTTACGCCAAGACCGGTCAAAGCCATCGCGCCTTCGCCCGGAATGTGACCGATGTACATGCGGTCCACCACGTTATAAAGCAGGTTCACCACCTGCGCGGCGATGACCGGCAGGGAAAGGTGCCACAAAAGTTTGCCTATGGGTTTGGTTGCCAGCTCATGATTCCTTTGATTCTGCATATATTCCTCCTGTATGCCCCGAATGCGCGTACACTATTATAGAAGTAAGCCGTGCAAATTGCAAGCATGCTTGCAATTGACAACCTTCCCCGCTCCGTGGTAGACTGCAACTACATCATATAGTAGGAAGTGATCGCATGCATAAAGGACTGATGGTGGTCAACGCCTTTTTGCGCACCACCAAATTTGACGATCTGTATCATATTCTGCTGGATGCGGCGCAGCAGTGCGGCATGGAGCTGGATGTAGCTACCAATGCTGAGCTGAGCCCAATTGTGAGCACTTACGCTTTTGATCCCTCCCAGTACGATTTTGTGCTGTTCTGGGATAAGGACGTGCAGCTGGCCGCTCAGCTGGAAAACCTGGGCATGTGGGTGTTCAACTCCGCACAGAGCATTCTGTGGTGTGATGACAAGGCGCAGACCTATCTGCAGCTCAAGCCCCACGGCATCCCCATGCCGTGCACCATCCTTGCGCCCAAAACATTTACCAACGTGGGTTATCCCGATCTTTCTTTTCTGGATGAGGTCGCCAAAACGCTGGGCTTTCCCATCGTGCTCAAAGAATGCTTCGGCTCCTTCGGACAGCAGGTGTATCTGCTGAACGATCTGGAATCCCTCCGCCGGAAGGTGCAGGAGCTGGCAGGCGCGCCGCTTTTGTTCCAGGAGCTGATTCAGGAAAGCTACGGCCATGATACGCGCATCAACGTGGTCGGCGGACGCGTGGTGGCCAGCATGCTGCGCAGAAGCACGGACAGCGACTTCCGTTCCAACCTAACCCTTGGCGGCACAATGAAAAACTATACCCCCACCGAAGAGGAAGCAGCCCTCGCCATCCGGGCAACCGAACTGCTGGGTCTGGAATTTGCGGGCGTGGATATTCTGTTCGGCAAGGAAGGTCCCATTCTGTGTGAGGTCAATTCCAATGCCCACTTCAAAACCACGCTGGAATGCACAGGCGTAAATATGGCGCTGGAGATCATGCGCCATATCGCCGGAAAGCTGGATGAAGCATGAAAACGCTGTGGCTGCTTTACGATGATATCGATTATGCCGTGAATCAGGGCTTTGCCCGCATGATGCAGGAACGCGGCGAACCGCTTGGACTGGATGTGCAGGCCGTGGTGCTGAACGAACTGGTACTGGGGATGGATGAAAACGGCCGGCCATTCTGTCTGCACAACGGCGAATCAGCGTGCCCCGATGCCATTCTTTCCCGCCAGCGCGATGCGTTCATCAGCGAACACTTTGAACGCATGGGCGTTCCCGTATTCAACAATTCGAAGGTGTGCCGCATCTGCAATGACAAGCGCATCACCTATCAGTTTTTGCAGGGGCTGCCTATCCCCCAAAGTGTGTTCCTCTCCCCCACGCAGAAAGAGCCGCCCGCCGGAACGCAGTTCCCGGTGGTGTTAAAGCCAGCGTGCAGCCACGGCGGCGACCGCATTCTGGTGGTGAATAACACGGATGAATGGCACGAAGCTGCCGCCCGTATTCTGCCGGAAACCGCCTTGCAGCAGTCCGTTGTGACGGAAGCAGGTCAGGATCTGCGCGTGTATGTGCTGGGCGGCAAGATCCTTGCCGGCGTCATGCGCACCGCACGCACGGGTGTCGTCAGCAATTTCAAGCAGGGCGGTCATGTTGCGCTGCATGAATTGACAGATGCCGAACGTGAACTGGCACATGCCGTCATTGATCGTTTTGAAACTGCTGGCGCGCCGCTGCACATGGCCGGGGTTGATTTGCTGTACGACCATGGGCGTCCCGTTCTGGGTGAGGTGGAGGATGTGGTGGGCAGCCGCATGCTTTACAACACCAGCGATATCGACATTGTTGCCCTGTATTTGCAGCATATTTCCAAATTGCTTGGCAAAGAGTGACACAGCCGTCTTTCTGTGCTATAATAAAGAGAACTTTCTGATTTTACCAAGGAGGCGACTTCCTTGATTCCTTTCAACATTCCCCCGTATGTGCCGGAATGCTCCGCCTATGTGGAACAGGCCATCCAGAATCACAAGATCTGCGGCGACGGCGTATTTACCAAGCGCTGCAACGCTGCGCTTGAAGAAATCGCCGGCGTTCACCGTGCACTGCTCACCACCTCCGGCACCTCTGCGCTGGAAATGGCTGCGCTGCTCATGGACATTCAGCCCGGTGATGAAGTCATCATGCCCAGCTACACCTTCTGCTCCACCGCCAACGCCTTTGCACTGCGCGGCGCAACCATTGTATTTGTGGATGTGGATCCCCAGACCATGAACATCGACCCCGAATGTGTGCGCGCGGCCATCACCCCCAAAACAAAGGCCGTTGTACCCGTTCACTATGCAGGTGTTTGCTGTGATATGGACGCTTTGCAGGCCATTTGCGACGAGTTTGGTCTGCTGATGTGCGAAGACGCTGCGCAGGCCGTTTCTTCCACCTACAAGGGCCGCGGCGCAGGTTCCATGAGCACAGTTGGCTGTTTCAGCTTCCACGAGACCAAGAACTTCTCCATGGGCGAAGGCGGCGCTGTGCTGGTACAGGATCCTGCGCTGGCTGAGCGTGCAGAAATCGTCCGCGAAAAGGGCACTGACCGCAGCCGTTTCTACCGCGGTCAGGTGGATAAGTATACGTGGATCGATATCGGCTCCTCCTTCCTGCCCAGCGAGCTGAACGCCGCCTATCTGCTGGCACAGCTGGAAAAGCATGAGGAGATCACTGCCAGCCGCATGGCCTGCTGGAACCAGTATCATGCCGCGTTTGAAGAACTGGAAAACAAGGGCTGCCTTGAGCGCATGTATGTGCCCGCTGAGTGCGGCCACAACGCGCACATGTACTACATCGTGCTGAGGTCTCTGGACGAGCGCACCGCCCTGATCGAGCATCTCAAGGCCAACGGCGTTAACTCCGTATTCCACTACATTCCCCTGCATTCCGCTGCCGCCGGCATCAAGTACGGCCGCTTCCACGGTGAGGACAAATACACCACCGACCGCAGCGAACGCCTGCTGCGCCTGCCGCTGCATTACGGCCTGAGCGCAGAAGATACCCAGAAGGCTATCGACGCCGTCCTTTCCTTCTTTGCCTGAATGATATGCACATACGCCCGGAAACCGAAGTGGTTTCCGGGCGTTTTGCTATTGCGCGACCATATACAGGGAATAAAAGTATTCCCGTTTTTTCATCATTTCGTTAAAGCAAGCCGCTGCCGTGTTGAATGCACAGAACCTTCTTCCTCACTTTTGACCGCCTCCCACATCTGCGTAAGCAGCTCGTGTTCCTGTTCTGCGATCACCTCGTCAACAGCCTTCATTGCCGTTTCGCCCAGATCATCGTGGGATGTGGCCGGTTTGCCCAGATCCACAAAGCGCATACCGGTCGCATCATAGACGGGTGACGCATCAAAATGCAGCGCGATCTGTTTGGCCATGCGCAAATCTTCTTTCGCCTGTTCCTGTTGATGAAGTTCCAGCCGCACAAGCGCACGGATCGCCCATAGAAGCGCTTCCCCCTTTTCCAGATGGCAGGTTTTCCCCTCCGGTTTCAGGCCCGGATAAAAGGCCAGCGCCCACGCAAGCAAAGCCTCCGCCTGTTCAAACTGCTTCTTTTTGATGAAAGCGTTCAAATAGCCATACACGATGTGATGATGCATTGACGTAAAATCAAGAAGCGCTTCCGACAGATATGGGATCGCTTCATCCGGTCGGTCGCAGTTCATGGCCAGCCGCATGCCGATCCTCGCATTGTTCAGCCCGCATGGATTATGCTTTTTCAGCAGTTCAAGCCCTTTCTCATTTTCGCCAAGCAGCATATGCTCCATGGCCATACGCTGCCGGATGGAATATTCATCCACATCTTCCCGGGTATTCTGGTCGATCAGATGACAGGCATGCTGCAAAAGTTCCAGCGAGCGGCGCGAATAATCCTGGTTTCCTTCGTCCAGCCCACGTACGCTGTAAAGAAGCGCGCACTGATACACCATTTCAAAATGGTTCGGAAACCTTTGCAAAGCCTTTTCGGCTTCCTGGATCGCACCGTCATCCCGGTCGCGGGTATGGGAATAGCCTCTGATCCGTTCAACGATGCTTTTCAGATCGTTTGCCCGCATTTCATACCCCAGCAGCGCATCCAGCGAAATGGAAAACAGGTCAGCCAGTTCCACAATGGTGTCCAGTTCCGGCGTAGCTACGCCGCGCTCCCACTTTGATACCGCCGCAAAACTCACTCCCAGTGCTTCCGCCAAAGCTTCCTGTGTCATGCCGCTGTGTTTGCGCAGTCTGACAATGTTCTGAGAAATGGAAATCTTCATAAATCGATTCATCCTTTCAGCGCTGTTTGATTGAGCTCACTGATAGGCTAACACAAGCCACCCGGATTCTGAAGAGATCGCTGCGCCAATTGGTTTACTTTTCTCTGAACCTGCGGTTTTGTTTGCGTTATGTCTTTTTCTTGACCGTTCCTGCCAAACAAACTATAATGTTTCTATTCCAACACAAACAGGAGGTTCCCTCCATGAACATCAATGATACGCTCCGATATCTGAACGTCGGTCTTCCGCAGGATATTTTGCAGCACAAAATGAACGGCAACTTTGGCGAAGCCATCCGCCTGATCGAACTGCGCCTGCAAAAGGACAATGTGCCAAACGCCCTGCGCTGCTGCCTGATCGCCCAGCGTGAAATCATGCGCCGTCTGCCTTCGGAATATCCTTATACCCGTGCAGAAGCGCTGGCCCGCGTACGCGCGGATATTCCCGACTTCATGGAAGAGGAGTTTGACTCCCTGCGCGATAACGGCCGCATCTACTGGACGTTTGTCAACGGCGAGATGCGCTATTTCCGCCGTTTTTACGAGACGCTTCTCAAAACCGATAAGGAGATCGCCCGCCGCGCAGGCGGCGATATGCCCGACAATGAAAAGAATACCCGCAAGGGCATGCTGTCCGAAGCCATCCAGATCATGAAGGAAAAGGGCAGCCTGACCAAGCGCATTCGCATCCGCCACACCATCCGTCTGAAGGATGAACACTTCATCCCCGGCATGTTCCTGCGCGTGCATCTGCCTGTAGCGGCGGAATGCGATCAGCAGAGCGATATTCAGATTGAAAAAGTCTGGCCGGAAGGCGGCAGCGTTGCGCCCGCCGATGCGCCCCAGCGCGCCGTATGCTGGGAGGAGACACTGGATGAAAACCATGAGTTTGTGGTGGAATACAGCTATCTCCACAAAGCGGTGTACCACGATACCAGCCTGATGAAGGGCGATACCGAGCAGCCTGATTTTGATACCGAAGAAATCGCGCCCCACATCACCTTTACGCCATACATCCGCGAGCTGGCGGATACCCTCACCGAAGGCGTAAATGATCCCATGGAAAAGGCGCGCCGCTTCTATGATTTTATCACCCTCAACACCCGCTACAGCTTCCAGCCTGAGTATTTTGTGCTGGAAAACATTTCCGAAGGCTGCGCCCGCAACTTTACCGGCGACTGCGGCGTGTTTGCGCTGCTGCTGATCACCCTCATGCGCTGTGCAGGCATTCCTGCTCAGTGGCAGAGCGGCAACTGCGCCGAGCCCGGCGATGTGGGAAGCCATGACTGGGTGCGCTTCTATGTAGCCCCTCATGGGTGGCTGTTCGCCGATCCTTCCTTTGGCGGCGGCGCTGTTCGCCGCAATAACGAAGAGGAGCGCAAGTTCTACTTCGGCAATCTGGATCCCTACCGCATGGTGGCCAACCGTGCGTTTCAGGCGCCTTTTACCATTGACAAACAGCACTGGCGCGCCGATCCCTATGACAATCAGTCCGGCGAGATGGAATCCGCAGACCGTGGTTTCCGCTCCGATGATTTCATCGTTACCAAAGAAGCGCTGGAGTGCGTAACCGTCGAGTAAACGTCCCGGCTAAGGAGGGTTCTCTATTGTCTTTTGCCATTGTAACCGACAGTGCGGCCAATCTTCCCCGCACGCTGCTGCAAAAGCACAGCATCACTTCTATTCCCTTCACTTCGTATTTCAACGGAGAAGAATATCATTACGACTGTCCTGAAACCTTTGAGGACGAAGCATACTATGCCGCTATTCAGGAAGGTGCAACCTTCTCCTCCTCGCAGATCAACCCGGCTCGTTATGTGGAATACATGACGCCTCTGCTGGAGAAGGGAAATGACATTCTGTTTGTCGGCGTATCCTCCGGTGTAAGTGGATCTTTCAACTCCGCCTGCATTGCCCGCGACGAACTGAAAGAGGCTTTTCCGGAGCGTTCCATCCGCCTGGTGGACAGTCTGAGCGCCGCACTTGGCGAGGGGCTGATCGTTCTTCAGGCTGCTCTCTGCCGCGCACACGGCCTTACGCTGGAAAAAACCGCTCAACATCTGGAACAGATCCGCACACGTGTGTATCATCTGCTGAGCGTGGACGATATGAAGCACCTTGCCAAAAGCGGCCGCATCCCTGCGATCATCGGCAGCATCGGCTCAGCGCTGAACCTGAAGCCCGTGCTCAAAGGCAGCGAGGAAGGCAGGATCGTTCTGTGCGGCAAGGCGCGCGGGCGCAACAAACTGCTGCAGCTGATGGCTGATAAATACGCTCAGTTAGCGCACGAGGCGCAGCAGAATATTGTGGCCATTTCCCACGCAGGCTGCCCCGAACTGGCCGAAAAGCTGGCATCGCTGATTCGGGAAAAGTGTGCCCCGAAAGAGCTGATTCTGACCAAGCACGAACCTGTTACCGGCGGTCACATCGGCCCGGGCGCGCTGGCTGTCTTCTTCTGGGGCGAAGCCGGGGTGCGCAAGCGCTGATGAAGATTGTCCGAAACGCTGAAGTCAAGGAAAACACCAGCGAGGAGCTGCTTCCGGGCTTCTCTCCAGAGTTTCCGTATATCTGCACGCTGGCAGAGCTGGACGCCTATCAGGTGCCATGGCACTGGCATAAAACCGTGGAGCTGTTCTATATCCAGAGCGGTATTCTGGAATACACCACGCCTCATGGCAGCTGGGTTTTCCCGGCCGGTTCCGGCGGGCTGCTCAACGCCGATGTGCTGCACCGTTCGGCTGTGCATGCCTCCGGTTCCCCCACCATTCAGCTGCTGCATCTGTTTGATCCCTCGTTCCTTTCCGGAGCGCCGGGCAGCCGCATGGAGAAAAAGTATATTTTGCCCCTGACCGTTTCTTCCGGGATCGAAATGCTTCCGCTCCATCCGGAGATTCCTGCCCAAAAAGACATTCTGGAGGATATCAAACGGATTTTCGAACTGTCCGAAGAGGAATGGGGCTATGAGTTCCATTTGCGCGAATCTCTTGTGCAGGTCTGGCTGAAGCTTCTGGAGCAGGCCGGACCCATGCTGAACAAGGGCGCGTCAAACGCTGGGGATGAAAAGCTGAAATCCATGATGATCTATGTTCATGAGCATTACCGCGAGCCCATCACCATTGATCAGCTGGCCCGTTCTGTTCATGTCAGCAGGCGTGTGTGCTTCCGGCTTTTCCAGCAGAACCTGCACATGAGTCCCCTGCAGTATATGCAAAGCTATCGTCTGCAGAAAGCGCGTCATCTGCTGCAGACGACCGCCGAATCCATCACCGCCATTGCCCACAGCTGCGGCCTGGGCACCAGCAGCTATTTCAGCCGCATTTTCCGTAAAGAATTCGGTGTTTCTCCCAGAGAATACCGAAAGTAATGGCACAATCGTATCAAAAACAGGCGTTAAGCGTATAGCGAAACGCCTGTTTTTTCTTTTATCATAGGATCGTGGACAGCCCCTATTCAGCAACCAGCATCGGAGGTGCGCACAATGGCAAAGAAAAACCAAAGCCTTTTTTTCCGGCTGATGACATCGCTTAGCAGGAAAGCGACCGTTTCGGCTGACGACTACGGCGTGACAGCCGTAACCGTACGCCGCAGCATCGGCTGCTTCTATCTCAACACGCCGAGTACGGATCAGGCGCTCTGCTTCGCTTTCGGCATTCCGGAAAAAACAGCCGGAGGGTATGATGGCGAAGAAAAAATATGAGATCATCCGCGATCAGCTGCTTCAGGAAATCCGCAGCGGTCATCTGCTGCCGGGCAGCAGGCTGAAAGGCGAAGTTCAGCTGGCCGAAGACTACGGAGTAAGCGTGCTCACCGTGCGGCGCGCGATGGCTGACCTTGCAGCAGGCGGCTACATCCTTCGCAAAAAGAGAAGCGGCACTTTTGTCGCTGACCCGTCAGACGCAGCTTTTGAGGCTTTTTTCCGCCAAAAAGGCATTATGATCCTCCATCAGGATCGCGCGAATCCGCCATTCATCCCGCAGGCAGCCGGGCTGGATGGCACAAAGGGTGTGCTGATTCTGTTTTCCGCTTCCAGCACGCAGACATTTTCGGATGCGGATGGCGATTCCTATGCGATTTCCGCCCCAAATATGCCAATACAATGAAAATACATCTTGAAAATTCTTGCAAAAGCATGTATAATGAATTGGTTAGAGGAAGGATGAGCATTGGGGATGGATTCCGCCAGTGAATCGTCCTCAATCAATAGAAGGAGGCAACACCCCAATGAACAAGTATGTTTATCTGTTCACTGAAGGCAACGGTTCCATGCGTGAACTGCTGGGCGGCAAGGGCGCTAACCTGGCCGAAATGACCAACATCGGTCTGCCGGTTCCCCAGGGCTTCACCGTAACCACCGAAGCCTGCACCAAGTATTACGAAGATGGCCGCATGATCAACGCTGAGATCGAAGCCGAGATCATGGAGTATGTTACCAAGCTGGAAGAGATCACCGGCAAGAAGTTCGGTGACAAGGAGAACCCCCTGCTGGTCTCCGTTCGTTCCGGCGCCCGCGCTTCCATGCCCGGCATGATGGATACCATCCTGAACCTGGGTCTGAACGAGGATGTTGTCGAAGTTATGTCCAAGAAGTCCGGCAATCCCCGTTGGGCTTGGGACTGCTATCGCCGCTTTATCCAGATGTACTCTGATGTCGTTATGGAAGTCGGCAAGAAGTACTTCGAGGCCCTCATCGATGAGATGAAGGAGAAGAAGGGTGTTACCCAGGACGTTGAGCTGACCGCTGA
>JAFYQB010000061.1 GCA_017547285.1 Clostridia bacterium | reverse complement strand
GTCCCTGTCTTAGCCTTTATGAAAAAACCGTCAGAGGGGCTATGGATTGGCCTTTTTGACGGTTTCTTCATCGCTTTTTTTACCAAAGGAGGTTCTCAGGATTGAGCGCAGAGTTTGTATTGGAGATGAAAAACATCACCAAGCAGTACGGCGAGAACACCGTACTGAGTGACGTCTCCCTTTCCGTGCGTCCCGGCGAGATCCATGCGCTGCTGGGCGAAAACGGCGCAGGCAAGAGCACGCTGATGAACGTGCTGTTCGGCATGCCCGTCATCCATGCCACCGGCGGCTTTGCCGGCAAGGTACTGCTGGACGGTGAGGAGACCCATGTGATGTCTCCCTATGACGCCATGAAAAAAGGTATCGGCATGGTGCATCAGGAGTTCATGCTGCTGCCCGGCTTTACCGTAACCGAAAACATCAAGCTGAACCGCGAGATCACCCACAACAACCTTTTCAGCCGTCTCATGGGCAAAAACCTGGAAACGCTGGATATGAAGAAGATGTCCTTTGACGCGCGCAGCGCTTTGGACAGCGTGGGCATGAACATTGACGAGTTCACCCGTGTGGAAGGCATGCCCGTAGGCTACATGCAGTTTGTTGAGATCGCCCGCGAGATCGACAAGACCGGCGTGAAGGTGCTGGTATTTGACGAGCCTACCGCCGTGCTTACCGAGAGCGAAGCCACCCAGCTGATCAAGGTCATGAAGCAGATCGCCGCCAGCGGCATCGCCATCATTTTCATCACCCACCGTCTGGACGAGGTCATCGCCGCCGCCGACGCCATCACCATCCTGCGTGACGGCAAGCTGGCTGCCACCCGTGAGACCAAGAACACCACCATCACCGAGCTGGCTGAACTGATGATCGGCCGCAAGGGCGAGGCTGTGGTGCAGGCGGACAGCCGTCCCGTTCCTCAGGGCAAGGTAGCGCTGGAAGTGCGCGACCTGCATGTTGACATGGCGGGCGAGGAAGTAAACGGCGTAAGCTTTGACGTGTACGAGGGCGAGATCCTCGGCATCGGCGGTCTGGCCGGTCAGGGCAAGCTGGGCATCCCTAACGGCATTATGAGCCTGTATGATTCCTGGGGCAGCGTAAAGCTGTTTGGTGAAGAGCTGAAGCTTGGCAGTGCGGGCGACGCGCTGCGCGCCGGCATTGCCATGGTCAGCGAGGACCGCAAGGGCGTGGGCCTGCTGCTTGACCAGTCCATCGAAGACAACATCGCCTTCAATGCCATGCAGATCAAGGGCGATTTCCTGCATAAGTTCGGCCCTATCACCCTCAAGGACGGCAAGGCCATCCGTGAGACCGCCGAAAAGATGATCAAGGAACTCGACATCCGCTGCTTCGGCCCCACCCAGCATAGCGGCACGCTTTCCGGCGGCAACCAGCAGAAGGTCTGCATCGCCCGCGCGCTGGTCATGGGTCCCCGCTTCCTGTTTGTATCCGAGCCCACCCGTGGCATCGACATCGGCGCCAAGAAGCTGGTGCTGGAGACCCTCGTCAAGCTCAACCGCGAGCAGGGCATGACCATCGTCATGGTCTCCTCCGAATTGCAGGAGCTGCGCAGCGTTTCCGACCGCATTGCCATCGTATCCGAAGGCAAGCTGGTGGATATCCTCAGCCCCAACGCCTCCGACGCCGACTTCGGTCTGGCCATGAGCGGCATCAAGCCCTCTGAACACAACAAGAAAGGAGATGGCGTACAATGACCAAGTCCAAATTCCGCCGCATCCTCGCCATCCTCCTGTGCGTATGCGCCGTAGCCATGGCTGTGCTGGGCGGTGTAAGCATGCCCAAGCGTGAAAGCGAAGTGGGCACCGCCGTGCTCAACACCCTGCGCATCCGTACCCTGCTCAACGCTACCGGCGAAGGCGTGGTCGAAAGCTACGTTGCCATCGCCAAGAAGGAAGCCACCGCTGAAGCCAAGGCTGCCGGCGGCGGCATGAGCGCCATCCGCGAGGCCGTTGCCAAGGCCGAAGAGGAGACCCGCGCCAAGTACTCCAGCACCTCCACGGATTATTCCGCCATTGACACCACCGAGCTGGAAAAGGCCATGGACGGCTATGTTGCCGCCATGAAGGCTTACGCTGACAGCGAAAACGCCGCCCGTCAGGCCTATATCGACGCTCACTATGACGAAGCTTACGCCGCTGCCGAAGCCGCCCGCGATGAAAAGGTCGCCGCCGGTCAGGAAGTAAGCGACGAGCTGAAGGTGACCGTTGACATGAGCGGCTTTGAAGCCACTGAGGAAATGATCGCCCTCAGAGCCAAGGCCGACGAAGCCTATGTATTTGTAGGCGAAGCCCTCAAGGGCATCTACCCCGTGATGGATGACGCCGCGCTGGCTACCCTGAAGGGCACCATCGCCGACATCACCTATCAGGCGGGCGATGATTTCACCATCCAGTATGACCGCTATGTGGATGCCGGCAGCATCGACGCGCTGGACAACAAGAGCGCCGCTTTCGTCATCCGCTACGCTGATGACCTCATCTACGGCGCCGTTGCCCTCATCATCGCCGCTCTGACCATCCTGTTCAACGAGCTGCTGGTGGCCAAGCTGGGCATCCCCCGCGTTATCATCGGTCTGTTCTTCATCCTGTTGTGCTTCATGGCGCTTTTGTATGACCTGAGCCTGTCCACGCTGCTTTCCAACACCGTTGTGCGCATGGGTATGAACAGCATCATGGTACTTGCCATGGTACCCGGCATCCAGTGCGGCATCAGCCTCAACCTCGGCCTGCCCATCGGTCTGGTCGCGGGCCTCATCGGCGGCCTGCTCACCATCGAGCTGGGCATCCCCGGCTGGCTGGGCTTCGGCTTCGCCATCCTCGTGGGCAGCCTTATCGCCGCCGTCTGCGGCTGGCTGTACGCACAGCTGCTCAACCGCCTCAAGGGCGAGGAAATGAGCGTTACCACCTACGTTGGCTTCTCCATCGTATCTCTGATGTGCATCGCCTGGCTGGTGCTGCCTTTCCAGAGCCTCAAGCTCCGCTGGCCGCTGGGCACGGGCCTGCGCAACACCATCGGTCTGGACAGCACCAACTTCCGTCACATTCTGGACGACCTGCTCTCCTTCAACATTGGCGGCTTCAAGGTACCCACGGGTCTGCTGCTGTTCATGCTGCTGTGCTGCCTGCTGGTATGGCTGTTCAGCCGCTCCAAGACCGGCGTAGCCATGCAGGCTGTCGGCAACAACCCCCGCTTTGCCGAGGCTACCGGCATCAATGTTGACAAGATGCGCGTCATCGGCACGGTGCTTTCCACCGTACTGGGCGCTGTGGGTATTCTGGTGTACAGCCAGTCCTACGGCTTCATGCAGCTGTATACCGCGCCCCGTCAGATGGGCTTCATCGCTGCATCCGCCATCCTCATCGGCGGCGCTACCACCAGCCGCTGCAAGATCAGCCACGTGCTGATCGGTACCTTCCTGTTCCAGGGCGTTCTGACCCTGGGTATGCCCGTTGCCAACGTTCTGGTGCCCGGTTCCACCATTTCTGAGACCCTGCGCATCCTGATCTCCAACGGCATCATCCTCTATGCGCTTACCAAGTCCGGAGGTGCTTCTCGTGGCTAAGAAAGACATCCGCTCCATTCTGCGTCAGAACGCAGTAACGGTCATGTTCGTGGTGCTTTGTACCCTGTGCATGATCTTCTCCGGTCAGACCGTGCCCTACGTTATTTACGAGCTGTTTGGCCGTCTGAGCCGTAACTCCTTCATCGTGCTGGCGCTGATCATTCCCATCGTTGCCGGCATGGGCATCAACTTTGCCATCACCATCGGCGCCATGGCTGCGCAGATCAGCGTGCTGTGGGTGATCGAGTGGGGCGTGGGCGGTCTGCCCGGCTTCCTGCTGGCGATGGCCATGACCCTGCCCATCGCGTCTGTGTTCGGCTTCCTCATCGGTAAGCTGCTCAACAAGATGAAGGGTCAGGAAATGATCGGCGGTCTGATCCTTGGCTACTTCGCCAACGGTTTGTACCAGCTGCTGTTCCTGTTCATCTTCGGCAACCTCATCCCCCTCAAGACCAGCGGTCTGGTTATCAAGGGTTCCACCGGCGTTGCCAACACCATCGACCTTACCGGCGGCGCGGGCGGCGGCATCAAGTACGCCCTCGACGGCATCTGGAAGACCGATTTCGGCACTGCCCTGTACGTTGTGTGCGGTGCCATCGCCCTGATCGCCATCGTGAGCATCGTGCTTAAGAAGGTAAGCGCCAAGAAGGGCGCCATCGCCGTTGGCGCGGCTGCCGTACTGTGCGCGCTGTACCAGATCCCCGCTGTGGCTGCGCTGTTCAGCATGGTCAAGGTGCCCATGGTCACCTTCGGCGTGGTGGGTCTGCTGTGCCTGTTCAACATCGCCATCATGAAGACCCGTCTGGGTCAGCAGTTCCGCGCTGTCGGTCAGAACCGTACCGTTGCCAATGCCAGCGGTATCAATGTTGACCGCGTGCGCCTCATCGCCATCGTCATCTCCACCGTGCTCGCCGGCTGGGGCCAGCTGATGTTTGTGCAGAACATGGGCTCCTTCCAGACCTATGGCGCTCATGAGCAGGTCGGTCTGTACGCGGGTGCTGCCATCCTCGTAGGCGGCGCTTCCATCCGCAAGGCCACCAACGGTCAGGCCATTCTGGGCTGTATCCTGTTCCACCTGCTGTTCATCGTGGCTCCGCCCGCTGCCAAGAACCTCTTCGGCGACGCTGCCATCGGCGAATACTTCCGCGTGTTCATCTCCTACGGCGTTATCGCCGCTGCGCTGGTCATGCACGCCTGGAGCGGCATCCAGAAAAAGAAGCCCGAAAACGCTCTGCGCGAGGCTTCCGCCAAGAACTGAAAATAACCCAAAGGGTCTGCTGCCAAAAGGCGGCAGACCCTTTTTGGATACAGGCTCAGATTGACCTTGCGTGAAAAATATGGTATATTCAAAACCATCGGATACATTCATGGGCGAAGTGCGCCTTTTTTTACGCCGCATACGGAAAGGAATGACCTGAATGAATACGGGTGAAATGATATACCGCCTGCTTACCGCGCTGGGCACGGATAAAGAAAAACTGCAGCAGGCCCTTTTGTCGCAGGACGCGGGAAACGCGGCGGCAAAAGCGTTGCTGTGTTTGTCATCGCGTTTGTATGGACGGTGCTGGTGCTGGTAAGCGGCTGCTATGCGCTGAGCGTGTTGACGCTCATTCCCGCCGTGGCGCTGTGGAGCATCTGGAAGCTCTATCTGCAGGCGCGCAAGCGTGACGTGACCGAGAACCTGCTCAATTACCTTTACACTGCACCGCCCGAGGTTCCCGCCAGCCGCGCGGCTAAGGTCATCCGCCGTTTTGAGGAACTGCACCCCTATAACATTTCACAGTAGGCGCAAATCATTGTGGAAACCTTCCTGTCCACCACGGCGCATGCCATTGGCGGCAAGGGCAAAATGATGGTGGTCACGTCCTCGCGTCTGGCCGCTGTGCGCTATTTCCATGAGGTGAAGCGCTACATTGCCGAAAAGAACTATACCGGCGTGGATATCATGGTGGCGTTCTCCGGTTCGGTCAAGGATGGCGATGCGGAGTACACCGAAAGCGGCCTGAACGTGCGCAAGGATGGTTCGCATATCTCCGAAGACCAGACCAAGGCGGAATTCCATGACAACTTCAATGTGCTCATCGTGGCCGAAAAGTATCAGACCGGCTTTGATGAACCGCTGCTGCACACCATGATTGTGGATAAGAAGCTGCGCAGCGTGAAGTGCGTGCAGACGCTTTCCCGCCTCAACCGCACCTGCCCCGGCAAGAATGATACGTTCATTCTGGACTTTGTGAACACTGCCGATGATATTCAGGATGCCTTCCAACCCTTCTATCAGGAAACTTCCCTCTCGCAGGAAGTGAACACCGACCTGATTTATAAGCTGCAGAAGGAACTGCATGACTACAACATCTATTCTCAGAATGATGTGGAGGCGTTCTGTGCCATCTACTATTCCGGCAAAAAGCAGGACGAGAAGTCGTTTGGCAAAATGACGTCCACTCTCAAGCCCGTGGCTGACCGCTACAATGACCTGAAAGCTGACGAACGGTATAATTTCCGCCGCCAGCTGCGTTCCTACATCAAGTGGTACGGCTACATTGCGCAGGTCTGCCGCATGTTTGACGCCGATATGCAGAAGGAGTATGTGTTTGCTGCCTATCTGCTGAAGCTGATTCCCGCCGAACCTGTGCAGATGCTGGATATCGAAGGCGCGCTGAAGCTGGAATTCTACAAGCTGCAGCAGACCTTCAAGGGCGATATCACGCTGATTGACGGGCCCGTCGTCATTGAGCCTGGCAAGGGCAAGGGCGCTGCTACGCCGGAACAGAAGGAGCCGCTGGAAGAAGTCATCCAGAAAATCAACGAGCTGTTCGGCGGCGAGTTTGGCGAGCGCGACCGCGTGATTATCTATGCCCTGCACGACAAGCTGAAAGAGGACAAGAAGCTGCAGAAGGTTGCGCAGACGTCCGACAGATCGGAAGAGCACACGTCTGAACTCCAG
>JAFYQB010000060.1 GCA_017547285.1 Clostridia bacterium | reverse complement strand
GATGCAGTTCGCGGATTACACCAATCCGCGCACCGGCGTCAAGCAGATCAAGGTGCAGCATCCGGAGTTCGAAACCTACATGGGCAAGGGCAGCGTGCATGCTGCGCAGTTCTCCTGTGCGGACTGCCACATGGCCAAGGAAGATGGCTACACCAGCCACACTTGGGTGAGCCCGGTTGAAAACGAGACCATCGCCGCTTCCTGCGTGGCCTGCCATGCGGATCTGGCCGGTTTCGTCAAGGGCATCCAGGGCAAGGCCGAGGAGCGCACCATCGCCATCGGCACCAAGCTGGAAACCCTGACCAACAAGCTCGCCGACGCTGTCGCCGCGGGCACCTACACTGAGGAAGAACTCGACGCTATCCGCCAGCTCAACCGCAAGGGTCAGTTCTACTGGGATTTCGTCTTCGTTGAAAACGCCGAAGGCGCGCACAACTCCCGCCTGACCAACGAGTGCCTGGATAAGGCCGAGCAGCTGATCGATGAGGCTCTCGCCCTGTTCAAGGCCTAAGATGGGCTAAGCCCACACCCGCTTCTAATCAGCGTCCATCGTTTGATGCTATTCGGTGCTTGCTGTAAGGAGTGCGGGTAAATCCCTTTGGGCAGGGGCGCGCGGAATGCCTGTTCCGCAAGGCTGCGCCCCTTGCCCCCTTACTTGACATATATTTTCATTCTGCATATAAAGGAGCAACCGCTTTGAAAAAGGTGATTTCATTTCTGCGCTCGATGAAGTTCGGCATGATCCTGCTGGTGCTGGTCATTGCCTGCTCGTTTGCGGGTTCCATGATCGTGCAGCAGCGCACGGCGATGGAATACGTCAGCCGCTACGGCGAGGACGCCGCCCAGCTGATCCTTGCCCTGGGGCTTGACGACGTGTTCTCCGCGCCGTATTTCCTGGTGCTCATGGCCGCGCTGTGCCTGAATCTGATTCTGTGCTCTCTGGTGCGCCTGCCGCGTGTGCTGGGCGCAAAGGCTGCGCTGCTTACAAGCGCCAAGAAGGCCAAGGCGACAACCGCCCTTGAAGACAGGCAGCATGCTATCCTCTGCCGCTACTTTGAAAAGCGTCTTTACCGCGCCGACAAGCATGAGGGCAGAACCGTCTTTTTCAAAAACGGCGTCGGCTTCTTCGGCTCGTTTGTGACGCATCTTTCTTTCCTGCTGATCCTTGTGGTCGGCGCTGCGGCAGTCGTGACCGCAGATGTGCGCGATCAGGTGGTCATGCCGGGCGAAACGCTCACGCTGGAAAGCGGCGTTTCTATCCGCGTGGACAGCTTCCAGATCGTGGACGAAACCGGCATGCTGGATTACGCCAGCGAACTGACGGTTTCCAATGCGGATGGCAGCAAGAACGCCAGCAAGCAGATCCGCGTCAATGAGCCGCTGAGTTTTGAGGGCCACAAGATCTATCAGCAGACTTACGGCACGGCGGGCGCGGTGCGCATCACCAATCACCAGACCGGCGTGAGCGAGGATATGATCCTGACCGAGAGCTGCTTTTTGACGCTCGACGGCATAAACGGCATGTTCTATCAGGCTCTGTATCCGGGCTATATTCAGGACGCAGACGGCAGCGTAACGCTGATCACCAGCACTTCCGGTGCGTATACCGATCCGGTGTATGACATCGTATCCGTTGCCGGCGGCGCGATGACCCCGGTGCTCGCCTTCCCGGATGAAACGCTGACTGTGGGCGACGTGAGCTTCACGCTGCTCTCTCCCGTCAGTTATCCGGGCCTTCGCATCAAGCACATGAACCCGGTCGTGCTCGGCCTGCTCTATGCCACGTTCGTGCTGATGGTTGCGGGGCTTTATCTGTGCTTCTTCACCGTGCCGCTGGCAATTGCGGTGGAAAAGGACGGTTACGTTATCCTCAGCCCGAAAGTTCAGACGGGCCTGATGATCGAACTGGGAGCACTGCTCAAGGAGGAGTAAAATAATTATGGAAATGATGTTCTTTGCCGCCGTTGTAGCCTATTTCTTCGCGACGATGCTCCAGGCCACCGGCGCGATGCTGGGAAAAGAAAAGATCACGCGCGCGGCGCGTGTGATCTTTGCCGCCGGCTTTGTGCTGCATACGGCGTTCACCACCTGGCGCGGCGTGGTCGCGGGCCGCATTCCGCTGGCCAATCAGTTTGAGTTTGCGTCCGGCTTTGCCTGGTCTGCTGCGATCATGGGCATTGTGCTCTATGCGCGCCTGAAGCAGAACTGGGTGATGACGGCGAGCATGCCGGTTGCGTTCCTGGTGCTCAGCTATGCGGCATTCCAGCCGATGGAGATCAAGGAACTGATGCCGGCGCTGCGCAGCACGTGGTTCGCGCTGCATATCGGCTCGGCGACGTTCTCCTATGCGGCCTTCGCCATTGCGGGCGGCATGGGCGCGCGCTATCTGATGCTGCTCAGGAAGGGCCACGCCGAAAGCGAAACGGCCATGAAGCAGACGGATTACATGACCTACCGCCTGATCAGCCTGGGCTTCCTGCTGCTGACGGTGGTCATCCTCTCCGGCGCAATCTGGGCCGAGCAGGCATGGAGCCGCTGGTGGAGCTGGGACCCGAAGGAGACCTGGGCGCTGATCACGTGGATTCTCTATGCGATTTATCTGCACCAGCGCATGAGGATGAAGTGGCAGGGCAAG
>JAFYQB010000007.1 GCA_017547285.1 Clostridia bacterium | reverse complement strand
TAGGCAAACGGTGCATTCTTCGGCGGAAAAGATCGCGTCAGCGAGCTTTTTCGACGGCCTGAAAGGACTATGCCTTACGGCATAGTCCTTTGGATTTATTCCCCTATTACACCTCCAGGCCCTGCTCCTGAGCCTGCGTGGTGTATAGCGTGTAGTAAAGGCCTTTCCTGGCCATGAGTTCATCGTGGCTGCCCGCTTCCATGATGCCCTTGTTGCCGATATAGAGGATGCGGTCGCAGTTCTTGATGGTGCTCAGACGGTGCGCAATGATGAAGCTGGTACGGTCCTTGAGCATTTCCTGAATGCCTTCCTGCAGAAGCTTCTCCGTCTGGGTATCGATGGAGGAGGTAGCTTCGTCAAGAATGAGAATGGCAGGGTTGCTCAGCAGTGTGCGTGCGAACGCCACCAGCTGCTTCTGGCCCTGAGACAGATTGCCGCCGCGCTCCTTCACGCGGGTGCTGTACCCTTCCGGCATGGCGCTGATAAAGTCATCCGCGCGCACGCGCTTGGCGGCAATTTTGATTTCTTCATCCGTAGCGTCCAGACGGCCATAGCGGATGTTATCCGCGAGCGTGCCGTCAAAGATGAAGCTGTCCTGAAGCATGATGCCCAGCTGGCTGCGCAGGCTGTGGAGGGTGACCTTGCTGATATCGTGGGTGGTGCCGTCCTTGCCGTGCAGCAGAATTTTGCCGCCGTTCAGGTTGTAGAAACGGCACAGCAGGTTGACCACGGTGGATTTGCCTGCGCCCGTGGGGCCGACCAGCGCGATGCTTTCACCAGCTCGAACGTGCAAATCCATATTCTCAAGGATGGTGATAGGCTCTTCGTAAGCAAAGGTCACGTTATCGAAGGTCACTTCACCGTCGATTTCGGGCAGATCAACCGCATCGGGCGCGTCATCCACCACCACAGGCTCGTCCATGGTTTCGAAAATACGCTCCAGATAGGCCAGATTGTTGACAAAGCTGTTGTAGATGTTTGCAAGGCTGGTAATGGGCTGCCAGAAACGGCTGACATACTGGCTCATTGCCAGAATCACGCCGAAGGATACCATTTCGCCGTCCGCCATCCAGTACACACCAGCGATGTAGAGGAAAACCAGCACGATCTGGGTCATGGTTTCACTGCTGAGCCAGACCGCGTTGGAAATGACCATCGCCTTTACCCATGCATCGCGGCAGGCCGTTGCCAGCTTGGTCATGATGCCCATGTTCACTTCCTGACGGGTGAACAGCTGGCTGACACGCACGCCGTCAATGGATTCGGCCAGATAGGCGGTATAGTTGGAATTTTTGTTGCTCTGGTTCTGCCATGCCCTGCGCTGACGGGGTTTCAGAATCATGATCACCGCAAGGAAGAAGGGCAGACCGGCCAGAATGATGGTGGCCAGCATTGCGTCCGTGGCATACATGAAGATCACAATAAAGACCAGGTTGATGATCTCCAGGATCATGTTAATGATACCATTGGACAGGATGTCCGAAACAGAGTTGACATAGTTGATAACGCGCACCAGGATCTTGCCGGCAGGACGGCTGTCATAATAGCTGAAGGGCAGCCGCTGCAGGTGTGCAAACAGATCCTGACGGATATCATAGATAATGTCCTGACTGACGTGCACCATGATACGGGAACGGATGGTGTTAAAAACTATGCTCAGCAGAATGATGCCGATGAACATACCGGCCATTTTGCCGATCATGGCCGTATCCTTATTGGGCACAGCCACGTCCAGCACCCATTCGGTGATTTTGGGGATGAACAGCGCGGCGATGCTGGCCAGAGAGCTCAGCAGCAGCGCTGCGATCATCTGCCACTTGTGCTTGCCGATGTACTTACCGGCGCGTTTCAGATGTTTCAGCTGAAATGGAGTCTCCAAACGCTCGTCTACGTCAAACTTATTGCGTGCCATCTTACATCGCCTCCTCGCTCATGCCGTTCTGCAGGGCGTAGGTCTGATAATAGTAGCCGCGGTTTTTGACCAGTTCCTCATGCGTGCCGCGCTCCGCAATCTTGCCATCCTTGAGCACAAGGATCAGATCGGCGTCGCGCATGGAGGAGATGCGCTGCGCTACAATGAATTTGGTGCAGTTGAAAGGCAGTTCGCGCAGCTGCTGCTGGATGAACTGCTCCGTCTCGCTGTCCACAGCGGAGGTAGTATCATCCATGACCAGAATGCTGGGCTTGACAGCAATGGCACGTGCCAGAGCGATACGCTGGCGCTGGCCGCCGCTCAGGCCCACGCCGCGTTCGCCGATGATGGTATCGTAGCCTTCGGACAGTTTTTCCACAAAGCTGCCAGCTGCCGCGCGATACGTGAAGTCCTTGACCTCATCCAGCGAAAGGTCCTGATTACCAAAGGCGACATTGCCCTCCACGGTATCCGAGAACAGGAACACATCCTGCGTGGCCGTGCCGATGCCGCCGCGCAGCTGCTGCAGTTTCCACTTCTTTACGTTGCAGCCGTCCACCAGCACCTCTCCCTCGCTGGCGTCATAGAAGCGCGCCAGCAGGTTGATCAGCGTGGTCTTGCCGCTGCCTGTGGGACCCATAACAGCCACCGTCTGGCCGGGCTCCACGGTGAAGCTTACGTCATCGATCACTTTTTCGCTGTTGAACTTGAAACTGACGTTGCGGAACTCGATGCGGCCTTCCATGCGGCCATGCTCCACAGCATCCGGCGCATCCACGATGCGCGGATTGT
Organism: Clostridia bacterium; assembly: GCA_017547285.1. Taxonomy (GTDB): domain Bacteria; phylum Bacillota; class Clostridia; order Christensenellales; family Aristaeellaceae; genus Limiplasma. Next base: position 4,718 of record JAFYQB010000007.1, on the reverse strand, counting down.
TGAAGTACATTTCCATAACCTTGGAAGCCGAAGTGGAGAAACGCTGCAGGTCATTAAGCAGGGTGCCCATCTCGCGCATGGGGTTGGAGAGAGCCCAGCTCAGGCTGGTGAACACCGCCAGTTCGCCGGGAGTCAGTTCGCCCCAGATGATGAACAGGCCGCCAACAAACACGTTGATCAGCTGGATGGCATTGGACAGAATCTCAATAAAGGGATAGAAGGAAAGCCACAGCTTGTTGATGCGCAGATGGCTCTCGCGGAAGGCTTCGTTGCGCTGCTGGAAGCGTTCCTTTTCGTACTCTTCGCGCGCAAAAGCCCTGACCACGCGGTTGCCCGCAATGTTCTCCTGCGCAGCGGTGTTCATTTCCGAAAGCTTGTCGCGCATGAACATAAAACGCGGACGAATGTGCTTGGAATAGATCTTGGTAATCACCAGCAAAACAGGCGTTACCACGATCAGCAGTATGGTCAGCTTCCAGTTTACGCTCAGCAGGTAAATGCAGGCAAACAGGAAGATGCAGATCGCGTCCACAATGCGGAAGTCGATGCTGCTCACAAAATGGCGGCACCAGTCCAGGTCAGCCGACATACGGGTCATGATATCGCCCGTACGGTGCTGATCGAAAAAGCTCATATCGGTATACTGCAGCTTGCTGAACAGCTTGCGGCGCAGATTGAAAACCATGTTCTGCGAGTCGCGCTCCATGGTAATGACCATGTAATAGCGCAGCGCTTCACGGCCCAGTCGGCACACCAGCATAATTGCCAGCAGCCTGAGCAGCGGTTCCGTATTTCCGGCAATCAGCACGTCATCCACGATCCGCTGGGTAATCGCGGGGTTCACAAGCAGAAGCGCACTGGTAAATACGCAAATCACCAGCGCTATAACATGCCGTACGTGGTCCTTGGGGTCCATGTTGTCCCAGAGCCATTTGATCTGATGCAGCATCGAACATCACTCCTTATCTGCCATCCTTGGTGTACGGCGAGCGGTTGCATTTTTCAGTTTCCGTTCGCACATAGTCACTTGCATGATACCATATTCTCAGGTATAATTTCGGATATAACAGCAAAAAAATGAGACGAAAGGTGCTGTTTCCAAAGATGACGCAGAAACGACTGGAAAGCCGGTGTCTGATCTACAACTACAGCCGGCTGAGCCGCTATGAGCATCTTCACTCCCGTTTTGAAATGGTTGCTCCCTCCAGCGGACGCATTCTGGCACGGATGGACGGAACGGAATACCTGCTGAAACCGGGCGATATGCTGGTGGTTTTTCCCGGCATGCCCCACAGCTACGATCCGTCCGAAACCAGCGAGGGCATCATGCTCACCTTTCACAGCGAAATGCTGGGCGATCTGGAAGAAAGCATGATGGAGGTGCAGCCCGCCTCGCCGCTGATTCATCTGTCCGACCACGATCGCGATGTTAGTCACTGCTTTGAACGGCTGAGCGAAATGGCAGGCGGCAAGATCAACGAAGCGCTCGCGCAGGCCTATCTGACGCTGCTCTTTCTGCGGCTGACGGATGCGCTGGAGTTGAGGCAGGCCGATCTCTCCGCGTCCAAGGAACTGCTGTACCGGGCGATGCAGTACATTTCCCAGAACCTGTCCCAGCCATTGAGCATCCGCCAGACAGCGCATGCGCTGGGCGTGAACAGCTACTATCTTTCCCACGTGCTCAACGAACGCCTGCACATGGGCTTCCGCGCTTACCTCAACGCTCTGCGCGTTGAACGCGCGCGGCGCTATCTGCGCGTAACCTCCTGGTCCATCGAAGAAGTGGCCGCCGCCTGCGGCTTCCTGACGCTTCGCACCTTTGACCGCGTCTTTCTGGAGCTGTGCGGCTGCACGCCCCGAGATTTTCGCAAAAGCATCGGCAGGGGCTCCGCCCCTGCACCCCGCTCAAGGGACTAAGCCCCTTGAGAATCCCATAGCGCGTGCTTTGCACGCGGGATGCTGAACATACAAATGGGGCTGATGAAAACAGTTCATCAGCCCTGCGTTTTACGTTTCTTCAAGCATGTTGCTGCGCTGCAAGCGCAAATTTAATTCGTATAGCGCGATTTTCTGATCCAGATAGCAGATCAGATCATACGCTTCCTGATAGGGCAGCCAGCGCACTTCGGTGTGTTCATCAGAAAGAACAATTTGTCCATCGAACGGCATGGCAAAGAAGTACATAGGGACAACAACAACGTCAAGCCCCCAGTTTGCCGTTTCTTCGGAACTGAACACATTCAGAGGAAGATAACTCATGCTTTGCAGCGGATACAATGAAAGTTGTTCTGTAATGCCTGCCTCTTCCATCAGTTCTCTTCTTGCACTTTGGGCGGCTGTTTCGTTATCCTCCACCCCACCGCAAACGCCCTGCCAGCATTCAGGAGAGTCCGAGCGCTGAAAAACCGCATATTCATACCCGTATCCGGCATAGCGATACAGAAAAATATGAACCTGTTCAGGACGACGTGCCATATGCTTTCACCTTACCTTTGTGATACGTATTTGCGCAATTCGTTCAGATGAATAAAGAACCAGTCTTCCGGATGATTTTCTACTGATTCTTTCAGTTTGTCTACCGGCATCCAGCGGATATCTGTGGTTTCATTGGTTTCCGTGACTGGTTCGCCTTCTGCTTCACATAGAAAAGTCAGAAGCAGAATGGAATATGCACCGCTCAGATTTTGAGTGACGCAGAATGGCTCGAAGGACTGGAATGCTGTCCCGGATGACTCATCCAGCACCTTGCCGTTTTCACCCCGGATAATAGTTACCGTCAGCCCCGTTTCCTCCATGACTTCTCTGCGCAGGGACTGAAAAATATCTTCATACTCCCGCAGCTTTCCGCCTGCGATTTCCAGCTTGCCGTTTGTACTGCCGCCGCCCGCCTTCTGACGGGTTTGTACCAGCACGCAGCGTTTTCCCTCAACCTCGCGTTCAATAATTGCGCCTGTACACGGAATAGCAAAACATTCTTCCACTTGTTGCGCACCTCCAGCGTTTTGATTGATTGTATCACAGCGCACATAGCGCGTCCATACACAAGCTGTAACAAAGTTCCAAAGCGCTGCTTGATTTGACCATTCGTCCTGTGATATCATTGCAGCAAGCAAAAATCCTCCGCACTTTCATGCAGAGGATTGCAAAACCGTTATTCGTTTTCAAAGAACGCCACGCCGATCGCGCCGGGGCCGGCATGCGTGCCCACAGTGCTGCCGATGCGGCACACGGGCAGATGATCCGTCTTGCCTTCGTACAGGTCATGGCTGTCGGTGATGTACTTGCGCAGCAGATGATCGGACAGACCGCTGTAGGCCAGTATAAAAGGACGGTCAAAATCGATGCCGTTGGAGTTCTGTACCAGTTCCTTGAGCTTGTTGTTGCCGTTCTTGGAGCCGCGCGCCTTGCCCATCATTTCCAGTTTGCCATCCACCACGGCAACCACAGGCTTGATGTTCAGGATCGTACCGGCCAGCGCGGCGGTGCCGGAAATGCGGCCGCCCTTTTTGAGGTATTCCAGCGTATCGAGCAGTGCGAGCAGGCGGATGTTGTGTTTTTCGTGATTCAGGATCTCAGCGATTTCCCATGCGCTCCAGCCTTCGTCGCGCAGGCGGACGGCGCGCAGAACCAGCAGCTGTTCGCCGATGGTCACGTTCAGGCTGTCCACCACGATCACTTTGTCTCCAAAGCGTTCGGCTGCAATCATGGCGCTCTGGTAGGTGCCGGAAATGCCGCTGCTGACCGTAATGCACAGCACGGTATCCCCCGCCTCCACAATTTTCTCAAAAGCGGCCTCAAAGTCCGAGGGCGGAATCTGGCTGGTCTTGGGCGCGATATCGGTTTCAACGAGCTTCTCGTAGAACTCTTCGCCCGTCAGGGTAATGCCATCCAGATATTCCTGATCCTCAAAAATGGTTCGCATGGGCAGGTAGTGCAGCCCAAGGTGATCTGCCGTGCTTTTGGGCATATCGCAGGCCGAGTCAATTACAATCTGTACGCTCATGTGTCGTTCCTTTCTGTTTCAGGGAGGGGCATGTGGTCAATGGCGTGCACGGCTCCGCGCAAAAGCACGGTCAGCTGTCCGGACTGGTAATCGCCCAGCTGGCAGCACACATGGCTCATGATTTTCAGAATACGTTCATGCGCGTCCAGATAAATCTGCTCTGCGCCGGTTTTCAGGCGGATTTCGATCTTCCGCTTGTCCTCTTCACTTCTGACCCGTTCGATCAATCCCTGCTTTTCCATGTTGGTCAGGATTTTGTTGATCTGGGATTTCAAAAGCTGCATGCGCTGGCAAAGCTCCGTGGCCGTAACCGGGCGTCCGCCCATCTGCTGCTGTTCGTACAGAATGCGGCAGATAATGATTTCGTTAAAGGAAAAGCCGGATACCAGACGGTTGCCGCGAATGCGCAGGGACATATCAATCCACGCCTGCAGCAGTTCCTCTTGACGGAGGGCGGATGATTCCGTCATGTTTGTTCACCCCTCTAATTTTGTTCACTTTGTGAACCTTTTTTCAGAATACCATATTTTTCTGATTTTGTCAACGCAAAAAAGCAGTCGTTTTCAGACTGCTTTCAGGCCGTCGAAAAAGCTCGCCTTCGGCGATCTTTTCCGCCGAAGAATGCACCGTTTGCCTACTCGCCTGACGGCTCGCCGGGCGGCAAACGGTGTAAGGAAAGCCTTGCTGCGCAAGGCTTCCGAAGCTGACGCACATG
>JAFYQB010000006.1 GCA_017547285.1 Clostridia bacterium | reverse complement strand
GGGCACAACGGCGTAGCCGTTAGCAAACCGGAGGAGTCAACCGAAACGAGCAGACGTTACGGCAGTAACGTCTGCGACGATTGAGGTTGCGGGTCTGCGGCCCTCCGACGCCTCCCAATGGGTTTATCGACAAGCTGAAAGCTCCCCGGCCATAAGCCGGGGAGCTTTTGAATGTTGGGAATCAGCGGCTGCCCTTGTCGTAGGGAATGCCTTCCGCCTTGGGTGCGCGGCTGGACTTGGAGGTGAAAGCCAGCACAACCAGGGTGATCAGGTAAGGCAGCATACGGTAGAAGTTGGTGTTGATGCCCAGCTGCTTGAGCAGGTAGATGCCGTCGCCGTTGATATCCAGACTGGAATAGCTGGCGGCAATACACTTGAACAGGCCGAAGAGGATGGCGGCGCCCGCAATGTTGAGGGGCTTCCAGTTGCCGAAAATCATAACGGCCAGCGCAAGGAAGCCGAAGCCGGCCACGTCGCCGTTGGAGGAGCAGTTGGCGGTGGTGAGGGCATACACGAAGCCGCCCATACCGGCCAGCGCGCCGGAGATGATCACGCCGGAGTAGCGCATTTTGACCACGTTGATGCCCAGGCTGTCCGCTGCCTGCGGATTTTCACCGCAGGAACGCAGGCGCAGGCCGAAGCGGGTCTTGTAGAGGATGATGCTGCACACCACAAAAATGATAATGCACACATAAGTGGCAAAATACACCTTGTTGAGGAACGTATCGCCCAGGAAGCCCATTTCCTCGGTGCGGCCGTAGCCGAACATGCTCTTTTTGACCATGAACCAGCTGGCGCTGTCGCCGGTGAACATCTGCAGGGTGTTCTGGTTGGCGATGATGCGGATCAGGAACAGCACCAGCGCGGGAGCCAGCAGGTTGAGCGCCGTGCCGCCGATGGTCTGGTCAGCCTTGAGGTTGATGGCGGCAAAGGCCAACAGCAGCGCAAAAATCGCGCCCAGTATGGCTGCCACCGTCATGGCAAGCAGTACAAAGCCCTGCAGCGTGACCCAGTCACCGGCCGCCTTGGCGGCGTCAAACCAGCCCCACTGCTGTACAAGGCGCACGAACAGCACGCCAACGAATGCGCCGAAGATCATAATGCCTTCCAGCGCCAGGTTGATGATACCGCTGCGCTCGGCGTATACGCCGGCCAGCGCCACGATCATGAGGGGTACGGCATAGATCAGCGTTTGACGAATCAGAAAGCTCACTTTGCCCTGACCTCCTTTCCAGCCTTGGGAGCGGCCTTCTTGCGGCGGCCGCTGATGAACGTCTTGATGACCAGGGAGAACGCGCTCAGGTACACGATGGCGGCGATGATGACGTCCGTAATGTACTCGTTGTACGCGGTCAGGTTGGTCAGCTGCAGGCCGCTGATATCCAGCATGGACATGAACAGGCCGGCAAAGATGACGCCGATGGGGTTGTTGCTGGCCAGCAGCGCAACGGGAATGCCGTTGAAACCAACGGCAGGCAGCTGCTGATAGGTGGACCAGAAGAATTCCGTGTTGCCGCTGAGCGCGTACAGGGAACCGGCCGCGCCCGCCAGACAGCCTGCGATGGCCATGGACAGCACGATGTTGCGCTTGTCCTTGATACCGGCGTAGCGCGCGGCATAGCGGTTGGAACCGCAGGCCTTGAGCTGGTAGCCAAAGGTGGTGCGGCTGAGCAGGATGCTCACCAGCACGGCCAGCACGATGGCGATGATGATGCCGCCGTTGACCTGCGAATTGGGGAACAGCTTGTCCAGCCCCATCTTGGAAGTCGCCACGCCATTGACGGTGGTCTTGTAGATGTAGGCGGTCTTGGTGTTCTCGATCATGTTCTTGAAGCTGCTTACGTCAAAGATCCAGGTGACCACGTTGGCGGCGATCCAGTTGGTCATGATGCAGGCGATGACCTCGTTGATGTTGAGCAGCGACTTGAGCATGCCGGGGATCGCGCCCCAGGCCGCGCCCGCAAGCATGCCGCCTGCAAAGGCAAAGATCCATACCAGCCACGTGGGCAGGAAGAACGCGGCGGGCTCCATGCCCTGCGCCAGCTGGAACTGATACAGTTCGCCAACGCCGGTAGGCAGGCCCAGCGCGATCAGCAGAGAGGCGCTCATGCCCATCAGGTACTGACCGGGCGCGCCGATGTTGAACAGGCCGGTCTTGTAGGCTACAGCCACGGAAAGGCCGGTCAGGATCACCGGCATGGCGCGGAAGAGCAGGTTGCCCATGCTGGTGGGGTTAAAGCCAAAGGTAAGCGCGCCGGTAGCGGCGTCGCGGCCGGTGGATACCAGGCCCAGGAATACCAGACGGATGCCGTCCCACGCGGCCTTCAGGCCCTGCGTGGGAGTGCACAGGCCAACGATCAGGATGAGCACGCTGCCGGCCAGCAGGCCGATCAGGATGGACAGCAGGGACGCCATGACCGAACGGGTGCCGTCCTTGTGCCAGAACTGCTTGAGCTTTTCCATTACTTGGCCACCTCCTGCCTCTTGGCGCCTGCCATGTACAGGCCCAGTTCATCCACCGTGACCTGTTTGGGATCAAATTCGCCCACGATCTCGCCCTCATACATCACGAGGATACGGTCGGACAGGTTCATGACCTCGTCCAGTTCGAGGGATACCAGCAGCACCGCCTTGCCCGCGTCGCGCTGGGCAACCAGCTGACCGTGGATGTATTCGATCGCGCCAACGTCCAGACCGCGGGTGGGCTGAACGGCAATAATGAGCGGCATATCGCGGTCGATCTCACGGGCTACAATGGCCTTCTGCTGGTTGCCGCCGGACATGCTGCGCACCGTGGTAATTGCGCCCTGACCGCTGCGCACGTCGTACTGCTCGATCAGCTCGTTGGCGTAGGTGCGCACTTCATCAAACTTGATGAAGCCGGCCTGCTGGAAGCGCGGATCCTGGAACTTCTGCAGAACCATGTTCTGTTCCAGGCTGAAATCCAGCACCAGACCATGCTTGTGGCGGTCTTCGGGGATATGGCTCATGCCGGCGCTGCTGTGCTCCTTCACGGAGGCATTGGTGATCTCCCTGCCGCAAAGCGTGACCTTGCCGCCGGACACCTTTTCCAGACCCGTCAGCGCATACACCAGGTCGGTCTGACCGTTGCCGTCGATACCGGCGATACAAACGATCTCGCCCTTGCGCACGCTGAAGTTCACGTTATGCACCGCATCGCGCTTGTACAGCTTGCTGGGCACGCACAGGTTTTCCACCTTGAGCACATCATCGGTGGGATGGCTTTCGTCCTTTTCCACCACCAGCTGCACAGGGCGGCCGACCATCATGCTGGAAAGCTCCGCCTTGGTGGTGGAAGCGGTATCCACCGTGCCTACATAGCGGCCTTTGCGCAGAACGGTCACGCGGTCGGAAACAGCCATGATCTCGTTGAGCTTGTGGGTAATGAACAGGATGCTCTTGCCCTCGCGGGTCAGGCCGCGCATGATCTCCATCAGCTCGTCGATCTCCTGCGGGGTCAGAACGGCGGTGGGTTCGTCAAAGATGAGCACCTCGTTGTCGCGGTAGAGCATTTTGAGGATCTCCACGCGCTGCTGCATGCCCACGGTGATATCCTCGATTTTGGCGTCCAGGTCCACCTTCAGGCCGTAGCGCTCGGAAAGCTCCTGAACCTTTTTGCGGGCCGCCTTCTTCTGCAGGAAGCCCATTTTGGTATCCTCCGCGCCAAGGATAATGTTTTCCATGACCGTGAATACATCAATCAGCTTGAAATGCTGGTGCACCATGCCGATGTGCAGGGCGGTGGCGTCGTTGGGGTCCCTGATCTCGACCACCTTGCCATCCTTCTTGATCACGCCCTCTTCAGGCTGGTACAAACCAAACAGAACGCTCATCAGCGTACTTTTGCCAGCGCCGTTTTCGCCCAGCAGCGCATGGATCTCGCCGCGGCGCAGCTGCAGGGTGATATCGTCGTTGGCTTTGATGCCGGGGAATTCCTTTGTGATGTGGAGCATCTCAATAACGTACTCCGGCGCGTTATTCATATGCTTCCACCTCTCTTTCTGTCGTAATCGACGGAAGTTTCCAATTTATCATTATATATTTTACCAGCTTATCGTCTAAAAAGCAAGAACAACACCGCAAATCCGGGAAAAGAACCGCCAAACAGCACACAAAAAGGATTCCGCCTGCGTTTTCACGCGAAGCGGAATCCGAAAATATTACTTTTCAATTTTACCGGGCAGCGGGATATTATCCAGGGAAACCAGCGGAATGCCCTTGTACTCGGTGCGCGTGCCGCCCTCGGTGAGCGCGCAGCAGATACAGACGATCTCGATTTCAATTTCCTTGGCCAGCTTCAGCACAGCTTCAATCGTGCCGCCGGTGGAAACCACGTCATCCAGGAAGCACAACTTCTTGCCGCGGAAAGCTTCGTACTTTTCACGGCCGATCCACAGTTCCTGCTTGCCATGCGTGGTGATGGACTGCACCTCGATGCCCTTGGGATCCACCATGAAGGCCTTGCGGCTCTTGCGCAGTTCCAGATAACGGGGATAATTGGCGCTGATGGCCTGGGTAAGACCGCAGCTCTTGGTCTGCACGGTTACAAAGCCGTCAAACTCGTAGCCTTCCAGCTTTTTGAGCAGCTCACGCGCAGCAACGCGGTTCCACTCGCATTCGCCGGTCATATCGAAAGAATAGATGTGGAAACCGTCGCCGATATCCATCAGCTGCAGATCCACGGGATAATCGGGAGCCAGATAAACGCGATGGGTTTCAGGCCACTGCTTCGCCATAGGGCAGCCTCCTTACACCAGACCCACGTAGGAGCCGAAGAAGCGTACCAGCACGCCGCAAACCATGCCCAGGAAGGGGTTCTTGGACCAGGCGGTAACGCCCAGAGCGATGTAGCCGCTCATGGAGTTTTCGCTGGCAGCAACGGTCTGCAGGTTGGGAGCAAAGGTAAGCGCGAAGCCGATCACCAGCAGGAAGCCGGAGATGCTCTGAGCGGGCAGGTACTTGCCCAGACGGGTTACCAGACCGGTCAGCACGAGCACGCCGGTAACCAGCATGAACACGATGCCGCAGGCAACAGGCCAGGGAGCGCCGGCGGTGCCGGAGATGATGGCCTCGATGGGCGGGCCGCCGAACAGAGCGCTGGGCACGTCCGCCAGAGAGTTGATGATGGACAGGTGGTCAAAGTTCTGAGTGGTGCCGGCAATGCTGGCAGTGATGCCGCCGAAGGAGATGTTGGCGCCAATGTTGAGCATCAGCAGGCTCAGAGCGCCCATTACAACGCTCATGTTCAGGGTAGGCTTGATGAGATTGAAATCAGACCAGTACTCCTTCTTCCAGAAACGCCACTCGGTGGTGTTGGCGATCATATCGCGGCCGTCTTCCACCATGGTGGTCAGGTCCACACGGCGCTTCTGCAGGAACAGGAAGTCGGCGGTGGAGATCACAACGGAGATGAAGATGGTCCATACAACCTTGTTGCCGTTGTTCAGGAACAGGGCGTAAGCAATGATGGCGGAAGCAACAGACACGATGGTGGTGCGCTTTTCCTGCTGGAACATATCCAGGGAAACGCCAGCCAGCATCAAGCCAACGCCGCTCATCATACCGGCTACAACCGCAGCACCGGCAAACTCGGAGATAGCGGTTACGCCGCCGCACAGGCCCATAACAACCATCAGCAGGGCAGCCAGCAGAATGGAGCTTACGTTGTTGCGCAGATCCTTCTTTACGCTGGCAACGGTGATCGTTTCAGCCTGAGAAGAAATGGGAGTAACGGAACCGGTGAGCAGGTTGCCCAGCGCGCCGATGAGGTAGGCAAAACCAGCGGGCTTCATGGCGAAACCACGGGTCTGCGCATACAGCAGCTGAGGAACGCCGTTAATGATAACGGCGATGACAGCCAGAATGAAGGGACCGATGTTAGCAAGGAATTCCATGACTTGTCACCTCTCGTACAGAATCAGCGCATTTGACGAACAAATGCGAATCATTATACCTTAATGTACGCCCTTTTCGCAACATTCTTTTGAAGTTTTTGAAAATAATTTCGTTTTATGCACAAATGTAAAAAGTTCTTTTTCACTCCTTTATAGGGTTTTCAAAAACCGATGAACGTGTTATAATAACCCTGTCACGATACATAAAGGAGAGATCATCATGAAACGCACCCCTCTCAGACAGCGCCAGCTGCCCTCCTACACCCGCGGTGAGGAGCTTTTCAACATGATCAGCCACATTGTGGGCGCGGCTTTTGGCATTCTGGTTCTGGTCTGGTGCATTGTGCAAAGTGCGCTGAAGGGAAATGGCTGGGGCATTGCCAGCGGCATCGTGTACGGCTGCTCGGTGATCCTGCTGTATACCATGAGCTGCGTATACCACGGTCTGCGTCCTAACCTGGGCAAAAAAGTCATGCAGGTTCTGGACCACTGCACCATTTATTATCTGATTGCAGGCACCTATACGCCGGTGCTGCTGTGCGGCCTGCGTCCGCAGTATCCGGGCTGGGCGTGGGCCATGTTCGGCGTGGTGTGGGGCTGCGCCGCGGCGGCCACCGTGTTTACCGCCATCGACCTCAAAAAGTATGCAAAGCTTTCCATGGTCTGCTATATCGCCATGGGCTGGTGCGTCATCATCGCCCTCAAGCCCACCATCGCTTCCGTTCCAGCGGCGGCGCTTTTATGGATTCTGGCCGGCGGCATCATCTATACGGTGGGCGCGGTGCTGTACGGCCTTGGCAAAACCCGCCGGTGGATGCATTCCATCTTCCATATCTGCTGCCTGCTGGGCACCATTTTCCAGTTTATCGGCATTATTGCCTACATTTTGTAACCAATTTGGCGTTTCGGGGCGGATTTTTTCCGCCTTTTATTTTTCTTAAAAAAAAGATCAAATTTTTTCAAAACAGGGGTTGCAATTTTTCGAAAACCTTGGTATACTAATCAAGCTGATTCGAGCGAGAGCCGATGAAGCATGTGGGCTCGTAGCTCAGCTGGATAGAGTGTTTGACTACGAATCAAAAGGTCGTGGGTTCGAATCCCGCCGGGCTCACCAGTAAAACCGCTTAGCAAACGCTAAGCGGTTTTCTTTTTGCGTTTCAGGGTTAAATTACGCCCTTTTGATTTTGAGGACCGTTTTTCACCTTTTGTGCCGGATGACGGGAAGATTGTAATGCGTCCAATCCTTTGTTTTATAAGGGGTTGGACGCATTTGCTTTTGTCAGGATTTCCGTCACCTTTTCACCAAATTCACGACCTGCCAACTGAATTTGCGAGACGTCTCTACGAACGCAGCGGTTCATTGTGGTCTGGATGTCAGAATGTCCAGCGATGGCCTGTGTGGTCTTTATGTTTGTGTTGAGCGTGCCAAGAAAAGTACGATACGAATGCCAAAACACATGTGCCGTCGCCCCGTACAGGTTGATGGTTTTGCTGATGCGTTCCATCGCTCTGTCGTATGTGCTCTGTGTGATGGGCGTATCGCCGCCGCCAATAACCTATCTGCACAGTACCTGAACTAAGAAAAAACGAAAAAGCCCCGCGCATCCCGATGAGGTGGATACGCAGGGCTGCTTTGTTTTTTGAATGATCAGAAGCAGAAATACTTTTCGCGCTGCTTCTTAACGCGGCCGCAGAGCACTTCCAGCACGCGCAGGGCATCCGCCTTTTCATCAGGGGTACCGGTGGCATACTGCTTCATCAGGCGACCTTCCTCAATGCACAGTTCATCGTGCAGGGGGAAGTATTCCTTGAGCAGGAAGCATGCATAGCGGCCCAAACGGTAATCGCCCACAAGGCGGAATTCCTCGCTGATGGTATCCACCGCGATGGAGTAATAATCCTTGATGGACTGGATCAGCGCCTTGCGCTCGTTTTCGGGAGAGAATACGATGGTGGAGCAGATCAGCGCTTCTTCGTAGGATTCATAGGAGTTATGGCTGTCGGTGCTGCCAACCACGGGATAGTTGCGCCCCTTGGCGCGGTCCTCGTAATAACGCAGCGCCTGGAAGCCGTTCTGCTCATAGTACAGTTCGCCGCCGAGCACTTCGAAAGCGTCGAAGGGCTTGGTATCCATCAGGTAATCGGTAAAGCGCTCGGGTACGTTTACCATGTTGGAGATCCAGCGAGGATGGCAGAAAATGCCCAGACCGTTCGCCTTGTGGATCTCGTCAAAGACCCACTTGCAGCACACGGCGGGGAAGGACTCGATGCCTTCGGGCACGTCGCTTTCGGCAATGAGCTTCTTCATCAGCTCGTCGTATTCTTCCTTGGTCATCACAGGCGGACATTCGCCGTACAGACTGCGCACGGTGGGATCCGTACCGCGGGAATTGGTGGCAATGCCTTCCACCATTGCGTTTACGCTGTACTCACCGCCAAAGTTGACGATATGCACAGGCTCGCGCATGCCGTCTACGGGCTGAGGATGGACTTCCTCACCGGGCAGTATATTCAGTTCGATCGGTACATCCTTGTAGAAGCGTAGTGCATCCAGCGAAGGGAAGTAGCGCTCGTGGTCGGTGATGGCAAGGAAGTCATAACCGTGACGGCGATAGTTGGCGCAAACGATCTCAGGCTCCTGACGGCCGTCGGAACGGCAGCTGTGCAAGTGCAGATCACCGCGGAAGGGATAACGGCCCACAAGATCCTTATCCACACAGAAAACGGGGAACTGGTTGATGCGCCTGTCCTCCGCATCCATAAAGCGCAGGAAGTACTGCCCCTCTGCCGTGAAGGTATGCTCGAACGTGAAATTGCCGTTCTCGTCACAAACGATGGGCTGCACGGGCATGTCGGCGCTGATGGGCCATTCATTGTCTCTGCCGCCTTCCAGCGAGGCGATCATCAGCTTATACTCCTGCCCGGGGATGAACTCAGGCAGACGACCATCCACATTGCGGCCCGTTTTGCTGCCCAGCTGACGGATATGAATGGTCGCAGTCTTTCCAATGGCAAACACCTTGGGATAAACATCATAGCTTTCCAGATTCTTGTTGGGTTTAAACTGCATCATCAGTCGTATTCTCCTTTTTTACGCATCATCTGCGGTCATATGCGCTCCGTAAATGGTTCCTGATTTGAATTATATGTTTCCTCAGCACGCAGTGTCAATACAAAATGAAAGTGAGTTTCAGAAAATTGCCTCATTTGCAAAAGCCGACGTCTGCAGTCATGACCACCGGCTGAGCCGATGGTTCTATCACGCCAAAGCGAGACAAGAAAAAGGCGGTGTTATTCGGTATGATATTATGCCGTTCTCGTCGACTGCGAATCAAAAGGTCGTGGGATCGAATCCCGCCGGGGTCATCAGAAAACCGCTTAGCGCATGCTAAGCGGTTTTCTTTTTGTATTACTCACTGTTTCTGTTTGATCCGGGTCCCAATCAATCAAACACTTTCTCCACCGTGCCGTTCCGCATGGCCTTCATGGCTGTAAAGACCACCTGGTGGCTGATGGTGGAATCGTTGATATCGGTCGCGGAACAGGTGGTTTCTTTACCCGCCACGCTGTTCAGGAAATCCAGCACCAGACGGCCGTCACCGCCGCCGTGGCCGCCGTGTGCGCCGGTCATATCGCCCGTTTCATTCAGATTGTAACTAACTTCTTCATAGCCTTTGGGATCGAAGGCGCTGATTTTGCGTACTACATAGGTCTGATCCTCAAAGGTACCCTTGATCTCGCCCCTGGTGCCCACAATGTGGATGTTCCGCTCGGATTTGGCCGATCCGCCTACCATGTTGAACAGACCGGTCGCGCCGTTTTCAAACTGGATCATCAGACTCTGATGGTCGCAGTTGCCGTCGCGTTCAAAATCCCACACGCATTTTCCGTAAGGATTGTCCGTGGACAGGGATTCGCGCTTCCGCTCGACGGTTACATTCTCTTCATTCTCAAGGCATTTCCACACGTACTGACTCCAGCGCGTGGGATTGGTCAGATAGTTGCCTTCCGCAGAGAAGGGGCATTCCCTGTTGAGGGGACAGTCCTTCATGCAGCGGGTACCGGCTTTTTCCGGCTTGTTGTGCAGGCCGAACTGGAACTCGCCGCCAAAGCTGGCAATGCTGACGGGCTTCTGGCGGGTAAGCCACATCATCATATCCACATCGTGGCAGGACTTGGCCAGCAGCATGGGGGTAAAGCACAGCTTTTCGCTGCGCCACTTGCCGCGTACATAGGAAACCGCCATGTGATGGTAGTTCACGTGCTCGCACATTTCAATGGAAATGATCTGGCCGATTTCCTCATTCAGCAAATGCTTTTTGATGGCGGAATAGAACGGCGCATAGCGCAGCACATGGCAGATGAACACCTTGCGGCCGCAGCGGTTGGCCACTTCCACAATGCGGTTCATTTCCTCCTCATTCACGCAGAAAGGCTTTTCCAGCAGCAGATCATAGCCCTTTTCCAGCGTGGGAATGGCCGTTTGCACATGCAGTTCGTCCATCGTGCCGTTGATCACAGCGTCTGCAAACTTTTCGCGCTTGACCAGCTCGCTCACATCATCAAAGCAGTTTTCAGCCGGCACCTGATAGCACTCGCGCATCAGCTTCATGCGCACCGGATCCGGATCCACAATGCCCACAACCTTCATCCGGTCAGGAGCCCTGAGCGCCACAGAGCCATATACGTTGCCCGCGCGGTTGCCAGCGCCTACAAGAATTACTTCAATCGGTCTTTCCATTGTCTTTCCTCCTTGCATCCGCATGGATATAGATGATCTTATTTCTGTTCCGCCAGAAACGCCTTCAGTTCTTCCAGTCTGCGCTCCGCTTCTTCCCGCCCTGTGTTGTAGGCCGAGGCCAGCCTGACCGGATCATGTTCCGTTCTGCTCATGCCCAGATCCTTCGGCGGGCGGATCACAAATGCAGCCCCGGCGTTCTCACGCTGGGCGATGTAAGCAATCGTTTCATTATACACTTCGTGGCGGCGCGCCATGGCCTGTGCCGCTTTGGGATACCTGCGCAGAAGCGCCTTCATGAGCGGCAGGCCGTGAGAAGCCGTTTTCACAAATCCTTCCGGCTGGGTAAGGATGACCACATTGCGGTCATAGCCAATGGATTCAAAATAGCGGATGGGTACACTGTCCACAATGCCGCCGTCCAGCAGCTTGCGGCCCTCAATCTCCACCATGCGCGAAACCAGCGGCATGGACGCGGATGCGCGAAACCAGTCGCGGTATTCGCCGTCCGCTTCGGGGCAATGCTTGTAGACGGCCTCGCCGGTTTCCATATCCGTACAGACCACATAAAAAGGATGCGGATTGGCCGCATAGGCCGGATAATCCATTTTGTCCAGTTCCATGGGCAGATCCCAGTAGCAGAACTTTGCGCCGTACAGATTGCCCGTCAGCAGCAGCGAACGCAGGCTGCAGTACCGCCACTCACGGCAGAAGCGCAGATTGTAGCGCAGTGTGCGGCCGATCTGTCCGGTCTGATAATTGCAGCCGAACACTGCGCCTGCCGAAACGCCGATCGTACCATCCAGCACGATGCCGTTTTCCATCAGCACATCCAGAACGCCTGCGGTGAACAAACCGCGCATGGCGCCGCCTTCCAGAACCAAACCTGTCAAAGTCATTCCTCCTTTGTTTCTGGCAAAAGTATAACACAAATACGGCGGCAAAGGAATGGAAAGATGAACGGCCCTATGCTATAATCAAAAGAAAAAGGGAGGAAAGCCTATGAACTGTTCCTGCGTGCTTTTTGACTTGGATCAGACGCTGCTGCTGCGTACGCCTACCATCCCTCAGAAACTGCACGAAGTGATGACGGATATGAATGTCCCGCATACGATGGATCAGGTGGACAAGGCCTTCGCCGACTGCGAATACTGGATCGGCGAACAGACCACGCTGGAAAACCAGACCGGCGTGCGCATGAGCGACGAAGAATTTCTGGCAAAGCTGACAGCCTTTTATCAGAACGCGCTGGGCATTCCGCAGGAGGGTGTGCCTGCGCTGCAAAAGGTCATCTGCCGCCAGTATACCCGAACCTACGCCCTCATGCCGGATACCAAAAAGCTGCTTGCCGCTCTCGAAACCAAGGGCTTGAAACTGGGGATTGTGAGCAATAACTATGCCACCATCCGCCAAACGCTGGATGAGCTTGGACTGACAAGCTATTTTGACTGCATCGTAATTTCAGAGGAAGTCGGACTGCAAAAGCCGGATCCTGCCATCATCCGGCTTGCGTGTGAACAATGCGGTGTGGAGCCGGAAGATACCATTTATGTGGGCGACCATCCGTTTGATATCACCTGCGCGCACGATGCAGGCGCAAAGGCTGCATGGATGCCGCCGAATAAGTGGTATCGCCTGCCGGAAGGAAGCCGCGAGCCGGAAATGAGGCTGGCAGGATTGTGGGAGCTGATGGAGAAGGGCGGGTTCTGAGGGGCTTGACGTCTCCCCACCTCATCAGTCACCCTGCGGGTGACAGCTTCCCCTCAAGGGGAAGCGTGCGAGGGTTGCAGCTTTCCGTTAGTACGCCTTTTGCATTGTTCTGGTAATTCCGCCAAAATCGCGCCATGCCGAAGGAATAAGCGTTTATCCTCCGCTGGGGGGAGTAGTCGCCCGCTGTCAAACAAACGCAGCGAAAGAACTGGCGGGCGGCACACCTGCGGTGAGCAAATTTTGTTCATCGTTCATACAGCTGGAACCGAAGGGAGACCGCTCGCTCAAGCGAGCCGGAGGCACTGTATTGCCTCCGGCGGTCTTAGCAGCAACTCCAAACACAACATTCAACCCCTGACCGCGTGAAACGCGGTCAGCCCACGGGTGCAGGGCACACCTGCGGTGAGCGAATGTACCGGAACATTCGCCGTGCGCAGCACCCCTGCCCGCCGGAGGCATTCCCCGCAAAAAAGAAAGGATCGTTTCCCATGCAAATCAACCTCTTTGACGAACGCCCGCAGGCCGCGCCGCTGGCCAGCCGTCTCCGGCCGGAAACGCTGGACGAATATGTAGGCCAGCAGCATCTGGTGGGCAAGGGCAAGCTGCTTCGGCAGCTGATTGAGAAGGATCAGGTATCCTCCATGATCTTCTGGGGTCCGCCGGGCGTGGGCAAGACGACGCTTGCGCGCATCATTGCCAAAAAGACGCAGGCGGCGTTTGTGGAATTCAGCGCGGTCACCAGCGGCATCAAAGAGGTGCGAGAGGTCATGAACCGTGCGGAGGAAAACCGCCGCATGGGCATTCGCACGCTTTTGTTCACAGATGAGATCCACCGCTTCAACAAGGCGCAGCAGGACGCGTTTCTGCCGTATGTGGAAAAGGGCAGCATCATTCTGGTGGGAGCCACCACGGAGAACCCGTCCTTTGAGATCAACTCCGCGCTTCTGTCACGGTGCAAGGTATTCATACTGAAAGCGCTGGATGAAAATGATCTGACCAAACTTTTGCGTCATGCCATTGAAAGCCCGAAGGGCCTGGGCGACATGCATGTGCAGGTGGAGGACGATCATCTGCGCGCCATCGCCCGCTTTGCCAACGGCGACGCACGCACCGCGCTCAACACGCTGGAAATGGCCGTGTGCAATGCCGAGATGGATGAAAACGCCGTGGTGCATGTAACCGAGCAGGTGCTGAGCGAGTGCATGAACCGCCGTTCGCTGCTCTACGACAAGCAGGGCGAGGAGCACTATAACCTGATTTCCGCGCTGCACAAATCCATGCGCAACTCCGACCCGGACGCCGCCGTGTACTGGATGATGCGCATGCTGGACGGCGGCGAGGAGCCGCTGTACATCGCCCGCAGGCTGGTGCGCTTTGCCAGCGAGGACGTAGGCATGGCTGACCCCGCCGCGCTGAATCTGGCCATCAACGTGTACAACGCCTGTCACTATCTGGGCATGCCGGAGTGCGACGTGCACCTCACCCATGCGGTAGTCTACCTGAGCATGGCCCCCAAATCCAACGCGCTGTATGTGGCCTGTGAAAACGTGAAGAAGGATATCAAGGAGCTGCCCGCCGAACCCGTGCCTTTGCAGATTCGCAACGCGCCCACAAAGCTGATGGCGGACGCCGGATACAACAAAGGCTACCAGTACGCGCACGACACCGCCGAAAAGCTGACCAAAATGCAGTGCCTGCCGGATACGCTCAAAGACAGGCGATATTACCTGCCCACCGAGCAGGGGCGAGAGGCCAGGGTGAAGGAACGGCTGGATGCCATTCTGACGTGGAAGAAAGGGGAAGTACGATGAACACGGAGCTGAAACGGCTGGCGGATGAGCTGGTTGGCATGCTGGAAGCGCTGCCCATGGTTCGCAAATGCACCCTATGCGGCAGTCTGGCCAAAGGAACCGCAGATGAAATCTCCGATATTGATATCGATGTGGATGTTTCCGGCTACGACAAAGGCAAATTTATGCTGGAAGTGCCTGAACTGCTTAAGGACAAACTGAACATCATTTGCGTTGACTTTGCACCCAGCCTGATTCCCGAAAAATGCATTGTCTCACTGTCATTTGACGAACAAAATCCCTATCGGGTAGTCGATATCAACTGCTGTGCAGAGCCTGCTGATACGGTGATCACTGCCGATCAGGCAAGGCAGCTGAACAACCGCCATGCGCACATGATCAAGCTGTGGACGGCCAACTGGAAGCATTTCACCAGAGGGCGCGAATGCCGGGTGGATATCCTGCACATGATTCAGAAAATCGGCATTGCCGATGCGGAAAACAAATCCGATCTGATGCTGCTGGAAGAAACGCTGCGCTGGCTGGAACAAAATGCCGAGCAGCGGTATCAGGGAATCATCGCATCCTGCCGGAGGATCTTTGAATAAAAGCACAAACAGCAAGTGCAGAAGTACAATCAAAGCTTCTGCTCTTTTATTTTTGAAAAACACGTACCCCCTCCGTTTTCCACCGTTCCCCTTGCACTTGACTTCCGCTTCATGATATAATACAAGTTGGGTCAAACTGTACCTGTGCGACCTGCTATGTTTGAGCAATAAAGGAGATTAACCGATTTGGCTATCATGGATGGACTCAAAAAGCTCTTTGGCATGGGCAATGATGCTCAGGTCAAAAAGCTGCAAAAGATTGCCGATCAGGTGCTGGCGCTGGAAAGCAAGTACGCCGCGCTGACGGATGAAGAGCTGCAGCAGAAGACGCCGGAATTCAAGCAGCGCCTCGCCAATGGCGAAACGCTGGATGATCTTTTGCCCGACGCTTTTGCCGCCTTCCGCGAGGCCGTCTGGCGCGTGGATGGCAAGAAGCTGTTCCCGGTGCAGATCATGGGCGGCATCTGCCTGCATCAGGGCCGCATTGCCGAAATGAAGACCGGCGAAGGCAAAACGCACACCGCCACCTTGCCCGCGTACCTGAACGCACTTTCCGGCAAGGGCGTGCACATCGTTACCGTCAACGATTATCTGGCCAGGTTCCAGGGCGAGTGGATGGGCAACATCTTCCGCTTTATGGGCGTGAGCGTGGGTCTGATCGTGCACGATATGAACAATGCCGAGCGCCGCGCCGCCTATGCCTGCGATATCACCTACGGCACCAACAACGAAATGGGCTTTGACTACCTGCGCGATAACATGGTCATCCGACAGAGCGATATGGTGCAGCGCGGCCACAACTACGCCATCGTGGACGAGGTGGACTCCATCCTGATCGATGAGGCGCGCACGCCCCTCATCATTTCCGGTCAGGGCGAAAAATCCACCGACCTGTACGAGAAGGCCGACCGTTTCGTCAGCCGCCTGCGCAACGAGGACGACTACACCATCGCCGAAAAGGAAAAGGCTGTTTCCCTCACTGAGCAGGGCATTACCAAGGCACAGCAGGCCTTCGGGGTGGAAAACATCGCCGATATGGACAACGCCGAGCTCTATCACCATATTCTGGCCGCTCTGCGCGCCCATGCCCTCATGAAGCGCGATGTGGACTATGTGGTGCAGAACGGCGAAGTCATCATCGTGGACGAGTTCACCGGCCGACTGATGGTGGGCCGCCGCTATTCGGACGGTCTGCATCAGGCCATTGAGGCCAAGGAGCATGTGAAGGTGGAGCGCGAAAGCAAGACGCTGGCCACCATCACCTTCCAGAACTACTTCCGCATGTATACCAAAATCAGCGGCATGACCGGCACCGCCAAGACGGAAGAAGAGGAATTCCAGGGCATTTACAGTCTGGACGTTGTGCAGGTGCCCACCAACCGCCCCATGATCCGCAAGGACCTGAACGACATGGTCTACAAGACCAAGGCCGGCAAGTTCAAGGCGGTCGTGGAGGAGATCGTGAGCCGCCACGCCACCGGTCAGCCTGTGCTGGTGGGTACCGTGAACGTGGAAACCAGCGAAATGCTCAGCCATTTCATCCGTCTGCGCGGCGTGCCCCATGAGGTGCTCAACGCCAAGAACCACCAGAAGGAAGCCGAGATCGTGGCCCAGGCCGGTCACGTGGGCGCGGTGACCATCGCCACCAACATGGCTGGCCGCGGTACCGACATTCTGTTGGGCGGCAACCCGGATTTCCTGGCCCGCCGCAAGATGCGTCAGGAAAACATTCCGGATGAGATCATCATGGAGGCCATCGGCCACAACGAAAACGTATCCGAAACCGTGCTGGAAGCCCGCAAGCTCTACCGCCAGTGGTTCAGCGAATTCAAGAAGGAAACCGACGCGGAGCATGAGCGCGTGATGGCGCTGGGCGGCCTGCACATCATCGGCACCGAACGCCACGAAAGCCGCCGCATCGACAACCAGCTGCGCGGCCGCGCGGGCCGTCAGGGCGACCCCGGCTCCACCCAGTTCTTTATCTCCCTTGAGGACGACGTGATGCGCCTCTTCGGCGGCGACCGCATCGCTCCCATGGTCGAGAAACTGGGCATGAAGGAGGATGAAGCCCTCGAAGCCGGCCTGCTGACCAAGCAGATCGAAAACGCGCAGAAGAACATCGAAGGCCGCAACTTCTCCATCCGTAAGAACGTGCTGCAGTATGACGACATCATGAACAAGCAGCGCGAGCTGATCTACGGCCAGCGCAAGGACATTCTGATGGGCAATGATGTAAGCGGCAACATCCGCAGCATGGTCAAGCTGCTCATCGACTCCTGCGCCGAGCGCAATCTGGGCGGCGAAGGCAGCTTTGAATGGAACATCGAGGACGCCAAAAACTACCTCGAGCGTCTGTGCCTCAAGCCCGGTACCATTGACAAATACGCCGAAGAGATCAAGAAGATGGAAGAAGCCTCGGAGCTTACCGAAAAGCTCTATCAGGATGCCGAAGCCTTCTACGCAGAGCGCGAAGCGCTGGTCACCGAAATCGGCTTCGACATGCGCGAGTTTGAACGCGTGATCCTGCTCAACGCCATTGACCGCTACTGGATGGATCATATCGACAACATGGACAGCCTGCGCGAGGGCATCGGCCTGCGCGCCTACGGTCAGCGCGATCCCGTGCAGGAATACCGCATGGAAAGCTACGACATGTTTAACGATATGGTGCATTCCATCCGCGAGGACACCGTGCGCCGCCTCTACATGAGCCGTTTTGAGCGCATGCCCGAGCGCCGCCGCACCGTGGATGTGGAAAACACGCAGGCTTCCCTGCAGGGTGAAAACACCAACGGTCAGGCCAAAAAATCCGGCGCACCCGTGAATAAGTCCACCCCCGGCGCCGCCGGCCGCAACCAGCTCTGCCCCTGCGGCAGCGGCAAAAAGTACAAGCACTGCTGCGGCAGGGGCTGAGCCCCTGCACCCCGGACCGCTTCGCGGGGGGGTAGCAGCTTGAGATTCGGGTTGCATCGAAGACCTCCGTGACACGGAGGGTGTCACGGCTCGCCTGACGGTGTGTTCTTCCTTGGGGGATGCGCTGTACAGGCCGCCTGAGGTCGGAGGGACCTCAGGCTCGCTTGAGCGAGGATGCCTTCGATGGCGCTTGACGTGAGCCCACCTCATCCGTCAGGGCTTCGCCCTGCCACCTTCCCCTCAAGGGGAAGGGTGCGGAAGTGAACGTTTTTCCCAACAACGCAGAAGGCGCACGAATGGAAAGCTGCAAGCCTCGCACGCTTCCCCCTGGGGGGAAGCTCCCGCGAAGCGGGTGATGAGGGGGGCTCCGCGTCAAGCTGCTCTCCCTCTATCCCCCACAAGGAGGCTCCATGGAATACCGCGAACTGTACGATGAAAACCGTCAGCCGCTCGGTATCGCCATCACCAAAGGCGAACCCGTCCCGGCCAACGCCTACATGCTTACCGTGGGCATCTGGATCGTCAACGACCAGAAACAGATTCTGCTCACCCGCCGCAGCCTTGAAAAGCGCTACGCACCCGGAATGTGGGAGAATCCTGCCGGGCATGTGCAGAAGGGCGAAACCTGCGAGGACGCCATCATCCGCGAGCTGCGCGAGGAAACAGGCGTCATTGCCCAAAAGGAAAACATCCACCATCTGGGCACGGCGCGCGTATGGCCGTATTTCGGCGATAACTACGTGGTACACATGAATGTGGATCTGGCGGATGTGAAACTTCAGCCCGGCGAGACCTGCGATGTGAAATGGGTCACGCTGACCGAGCTGGACCGCATGCTGCAAACCGGTGAAATGGCGAAAAGCACGCTGGATCACATGGCCTTTTACCGCGAAGCATTTGAACGCTGGGTAAAATAAATTTTCCCAACCAAACGAAACCCGCTGCATCGAAGCCGCCTCGCGCAAGCGAGCCGGGGCCACTGTATTGGCCCCGGCGGTCTTAGAAGCAGCCCCACCTATAACACCCAACCCTCTGACCGCGCACCGCGCGGTCAGTCCGGGGTGCAGGG
>JAFYQB010000059.1 GCA_017547285.1 Clostridia bacterium | reverse complement strand
CGGGGTCCAGGGGCCGAAGCCCCTGGTTGGGGAGGGGGTAAGGGAGTCCAGAGGGCCTCGGGGGAACCTCAACGTTCCCCCGGGTCCTTTGGCCCTAGCGGAGCGGGCCGCTTTGCCCGCTCAACAAACAAAGGTACGCGTACCATACGCAATTCTAAAGCTGCTTGCAGCTCGCCACCTCATCAGTCACCTTCGGTGACAGCTTCCCCTCAAGGGGAAGCGTGCGGAAATGTCGCGTACCATGCGCCATCACCGTTTCAGCAGTTTCTTTACAACCTGCCCAACAAGCTGTACGCTCTCCACCTTGAAAAGCAGGGACAAACCGCCGTACACCGCCGCGCCGACCGCAATCTGCAAAACCAGCAGCGCAGCCGCAGGCAGCGCCAGCGCATTCATGGCATACACTACGCCGAACATCACCAGCGAAATCAGAATGGTGGGCAGAATATCACGCATCTGTTCCAGAAAACCGTAACGAATCAGTTCCCTGTTGGGATGCGCGTTTACCGCCGCACTCACCAGCGAGCTGATCACACCGCCCCAGGCAATGGCCATCACGCCGTCAAAGCACAGAACGCTGACCAGCAGGATCGCCAGACCATAGGCCTTCTTGATGATCTCCAGTTTGAGGAACACATCGCTGCGGCCCTTGGCGTTGATGGCCGACAGGTTGTTGGTGTGAATGGGATAAAGCGCATAGTCCATGCAGCACAGCTGCAAAAACGGCATGCAGGGCAGCCATTTGTCGGTGAGCAAAAACCGGATCATGGGCTCGGCCACAGCGGCCAGACCGGCCATCATGGGCACCACCAGAAAGCTGGACAGCATGATGGAGCGGCGCATGGTCTGCTTCATGCGTTCCGTTTCGTCCTGCTGCTCGCTGAGCACGGGCAGGATTACGCTGGAAATGCTGCCGTTGATGGCGTTCATGGCCAGTTCCGGGAACTGCTTGCCGCGCGTGTAAAAGGCCAGCGCATCATCCGAAAACTTTTTGCCGATCACCGCGGAACGCAGGTTGGTAAAGCCCGTGTCCAGCAGGCCGGATACCAGCAGCTTCCAGCCAAAACGCAGATGGCTCTTCACACGCGCAAAGCTGAATACGCGGCGGGGCCGCCACCTGATCAGGATCAGCAGGAGGATCGCCAGCACGCACTGGTTGGTCATCTGCTGGGCCACCAGCGCCCAATAGCCCGCGCCGTTCAATGCCATGACCACGCCCACAGTGCCGGAAAGCACGGTGGCGCACAGGCTTGCGATCATCAGTTTGCGGAAGGCCATCTGCCGCGCGACCACCGCCGTCTGCACGGATACCAGCGACCCGGGCAAAAGAATCAGCGCCATCACACGCAGGGTGGACTTGAGCGCAGGCATGTTAAAGTAGGATGCCAGCCACGGAGCCAGCGCAAACAAAAGCGCATAAAACGCCGCCGCCACGCCGAAGCTCACGTAGAATACGGAGGACAGGTCTGTTTCATCCACATCCTTGCGCTGAATGAGGGCGGTATTCAGGCCGCTTGTCACAAACACCTGCGCCACGGCGATAAACACCAGCAGCATGCTCAGCACGCCGTAGTCGGACGTATCCAGCAGGCGCGCCAGCAGCAGGCTCACCACAAAGGCGATGCCCTGATTGCCCAGGCTTTCCACAACCTTAAACAGGAAGGAAGAAAGGGTTTTCTGGCTGCGCGTTTCACTCATGGGTAAGCACCTCGCGGATTACGCGGCAGATGAGCGCCACATCCTCCGGCGCCAGATCGGAATACATGGGCAGCGTGACCACGCCGTCCGCCAGCCGCTTTGCCACGGGGGTGAGGGTGGAATCAAACCGATCACGGTAGCACTCAAAATCATTGATCAGGGGATAGAAATACTTGCGGGCAAACACGCCGGCTTCGGCCAGCGCAGTGCACACGGCGTCGCGGATTTCACGGCTTTCAAACACGGCGGGGAAGTAGGCATAGTTGCTTTCCACGCCCGGCTGTTCCGCGGTCAGGCCGATGGGCAGGCCGGAAAGTTCCACCATGTAGGCTTCGTGCACGGCCTTGCGGGCGGCGATGTCCTCACCGATGCGGCGCAGGTTGCACAGGCCCATTGCAGCCTGGAACTCGTTCATCTTGGCGTTGCCGCCTACGCTGACCACATCTTCCGGTCCGGTAATGCCGAAGTTGCGTTCCAGGGCCAGCTTTTCCGCCAGCTCCCTGCTCTTTGTGGTGATCGCGCCGCCCTCGATGGTGTTGAACACCTTGGTGGCGTGGAAGCTGAACATGCTGGCCGTGCCGAAGCATGCGGCGGATACACCGTTCTTCGTTACGCCGAAGGCATGCGCCGCGTCGTAAATAACCGGAATACCGTATTTTTGGGCAATCTCATCCAGCTTTTCCACATCGCACAGCCGGCCGTACACATGCACGGGCAGGATGGCGCGGGTCTCGGGGGTGATGAGCTTTTCCACACACTCCGGGTCGATGGTGCCGTCCTCCTTCACATCCGCAAAAACGGGCATAAAGCCCTTGCGCACAATGGCGTGCGTGGTGGATGCAAAGCTGAACGGCGTGGTAATGATCTGACCGGGCTTCAAATCCAGCGCGGCAATCAGCGCCTCCAGCGCCAGATGGCCGTTGGTAAACAGCTCCACCTCGGGGGACTGCAGATAATCGCACAGCGCAGCCCTCAGGGCAATGTGCTTTTCGCCGTTGTTGGTCAGCCAGTGGCTGTCCCACAGGGAACGGATCTCTTCGCAGTATTCCTCAAAAGAAGGCATGGAGCTGCGGGTGACATTGATACGCATCGTCAGGTTTCCTTCCCGTTATGCCCGTAAATGGGAAAAGAGGGCATAATCCCTTATAGTATACCGCTTTTCGTCAGAATGGGCAAGGGGGACGGCTTTTGCGCTCGTCCCCCCTGTGTAGAGCTACAATACATCTTGGACAGTAAGAAAAAAAGAGAAGAGACTTGAAAGCCAATCTGTTATAGTTGAATTGCGACACAACATAACGAAAGGAGCTTCAAGTCTCATGGATAGTATAACACAAGACATGAAGT
>JAFYQB010000058.1 GCA_017547285.1 Clostridia bacterium | reverse complement strand
GGCCTTGGCTGCGCCGGTGCTGTTGGGCACGATGTTCTGAGCGCCAGCACGGGCACGACGCAGGTCGCCCTTGCGATGGGGGCCGTCCAGGATCATCTGGTCGCCGGTGTAAGCATGCACGGTGGTCATGATACCGGTCTGGATGGGATAGGTATCATTCAGGGCCTTGGCCATGGGAGCCAGGCAGTTGGTGGTGCAGGAAGCGGCGGAGATGATGGTGTCTTCCTTGGTCAGGGTGTTCTCGTTAACAGAGAAAACGATGGTGGGCAGGTCGTTGCCGGCGGGAGCAGAGATAACGACCTTCTTGGCGCCAGCGTTGATGTGAGCCTGGCTCTTTTCCTTGGAGCAGTAGAAGCCGGTGCACTCCAGCACTACGTCAACGCCCAGCTCGCCCCAGGGGCAGTTGGCAGCGTCCTTCTCGGCGTAGATCTTGATTTCCTTGCCGTCGACGATGATGCTGTTCTCGGTGGCAGCAACAGTATGCTTTTCTTCACCGATGGCGCCGCAGTAGGGGCCCTGAGCGGTGTCGTACTTCAGCAGGTGAGCCAGCATTTCGGGCTTGGTCAGGTCGTTGATGGCGACAACTTCGTAGCCCTCAGCGCCGAACATCTGACGGAAAGCAAGACGACCGATGCGGCCGAAACCGTTAATAGCAACTTTAACCATTGGTGGTGTACCTCCTAAAATTATTGGTTTCCCAAATCATATTTTACCAAACCTGTACTGAGTTTGCAATACTTCAAATACACTTTCAGAACAGTTTGTGAAAAAATCCACATGCAGACGGCCTTTTTCCGACCATCTGTTCAAAGCAGGCTGCGGTAATTGGCAATCCTATGAAAGGTAATGCAATTGGAATCGTGGAAATTGTGCGCGCCGTTGACGGCCGTGCGGCATACCACGATCAGGTCTTCGCCGTCAAACTGCCAGTCCACATACTGAAAACCCGTCTGCTGCGGATCATCCTCCCGACGGTCAATCAGGCGATGCACCACTTCCCACGTTTCAAAATCGCGGCTGATACACAGTGACAGCACCGTGCGCTGACGGGGCGTGGCGGGATTGACAACTTCGCTGCCGATGGCCAGATACACGCCCGTCTCCGGATCACGCCTCAACTGGAATTTGGAATTGGAGCCAACCGGACAGTCCACAATGCGCCGCAGACGCATTGGCACATCGGGACCCATCATTTCCAGGATCACCGCCTTGCCATAGGCGGGGTTGGCGTTGGCATGATCGATGCGCAGATAATCGCAGAGTTTGCCATCCGGCGAAACCACCGCGTTGCCCTCGATGCAGCCCGGACAGGGACCGTCCACTGCGCCCGGCCAGGAGGGATCGTAGCGCACCGGTTCGGTCATATGCCAGTTTTCGGGATCCAGCAGATCGGCGTCTGCATCAATGCTCAGCATGCAGTCCGCATGGTAACCTGCTTTCCATGCGCCGTATTCCACGCAGGTGTACAGTTTGTTCTCATGCTCGATGACCGGCATGGGCGCTTTGTGCATGCCCACATCGCCCCGGCTGCCGGGGAATAAATGCACCGGCGCGGGCCAGGTTTGACCTTCGTCCAGGGAACAGCTGATGACCAGATCGCCGTATTCCGTGGTGCAGGCCAGCATGTACAGTGCATCCTTGTGCCAGAACAGTTTGCCCCAGAAACAGGGCATCAGGTCCGTTACATAACGCCAGTGTTGTCCGCCGTCATCCGAGCGGAAGAGCAGCGTCAGGTTCTGCGGACCGCCGCCTTCGTAGACATCCATGGAGGCAAGCAGCGCACCGCCCGGCAGTTTTACCAGACTGGGGCTGCACAAATACCGTCCCGACGTGATATAGGCAGGATCCTCCGGATGCAGGTAGTTGACAATCGCCCCGGGATAGCTGCCTGTGCGAACCAGACGCAGGCCGCTCTGTGCGCTGTTATCGCAGCGTTTGAGCAAAAGTTCATATTCCGCGTCCGGCTGCAGACCATGGATGACCATCTCCGAGTCTTGTGCCGGCATTTCCTGCATGGGCTCATCCGAACCGCGTTTGCGGTACAGCACAGCATGCGCCGTATCCGGCGCTCCATGATCGAACCATTCAAATGCAAATCCGTTTTCAAAAGGCGCAAGGCGGCAGATATAGGGACTGCGCGTCCTGTTCCGTTCTGTCAGTCTGCAATAGGGCTGATGATCCCAATGGCTGAATCCTTTCACTGACGCTTTCATCTCCTTTGGCTGTATTATACTGCAAAAAAGAACACATTGAAAGCATAATCAGTTCTCTGTTCCTCTTGCCCGCCATCAACAAATGCTGTATGATAAAGAAGCCAATTTATGCTTTACAACTTCACAGGAGGATTCATCATATGAAACTGAATACGAATTTTGCCGTGCAGCAAACCATGCAGCTGCTCCATATTCCCAGCCCCACCGGCTACACCATGCACGTGACCCAGTATCTGCTGGATACGCTTACCAATATGGGCTTCAAGCCCGTTCGCAACCGCAAGGGCAGCGTGTGCTGCACGCTGGGCGGCGAGGGACGTCCCCTTGCGCTGGCTGCGCATGTGGATACCCTTGGCCTGATGGTGCGTACCATCAAGGGCAATGGCAATCTGATGTTCACCCGTCTGGGCGGCCCTGCCTATCAGGCGGTAGAAACCGAAAATGTGACCGTGATCACCCGTGAAGGCAAGCAGTACAGCGGCGTTGTGCAGCTGCGCAATGCCTCCACCCACGTCAACCACGACATGAACGAGAGCAAGCGTGACGACACCACGCTGGAAGTGCTGCTGGATGAAAACGTATCCAACAAGGCGGATGTGGAAGCGCTGGGCATTGCCCCGGGCGATTTCATCTGCCTGGATCCCCGCGCCCGCGTGACCGAGAGCGGCTACATCCGCAGCCGTTTCCTGGATGACAAACTTTCCGCAGGCATGCTGCTGGCGCTGGCCAAAGGCGTTGCCGACAAGGAGATCACTCTTGCCCGCAAGACCACCATTTTCTTCTCCGTGTACGAGGAAGTGGGCCACGGCGCGTCCACGGGACTTCCGCAGGATACCGAGGATCTGCTGGTGGTGGATATGGGCTGCGTGGGTGATGACATCAACTGCACCGAAATGCAGGTCAGCATCTGCGCCAAGGACTCCGGCGGCCCCTATGACTACGCCATGACCAGCGAGCTGATCGCCATTTCCAAAGAAAGCGGCATCGATTACGCGGTGGATATTTATCCGTATTATGGCTCGGACGCCGGTACGGCGCTGCGCAGCGGCATGGACATCCGCTACGCGCTGATCGGTGCGGGCGTGTATGCTTCCCACGGCTACGAACGCAGTCATGTGAAGGGCGTGGAGAATACGCTGCGGCTGATTGAAGAGTATGTGCAGAAGTAAATTGCGCATACCTTTGTATGTTGCGCGTGCGAGCGGCCCGCTCCGCTAGGGCCTAAGAACCAGGGGGAACGTTGAGGTTCCCCCTGGGCTCTTAGGAATCTCTTACCCCCTCCCCAACCAGGGGCTGCGGCCCATGGACCCCGGAACAGAGCGATTGTATCGCCTCTGTAGGGGTGGGATTCATCCTGCCTTCGTGTTCCTCGCTAACATTACTTTCAACCGAAGGGTATCTCGCGCAAGCGAGCCGGAGGTCGTTGTTTGACCTCCGGCGGTCTTAGTGGCAACCCCAAGCACATACAATCAACCCTTGCGGCCATTTCATGGCCGCAATCTGGGGTGCAGGGGCACTGCCCCTGCCCGCCGGAGGCCCCCCCGTAAAAAAGGAGTTTTACCCATATGCGTCTGGATAAATTTTTGAAGGTTTCCCGTATCATCAAGCGCCGCACGGTGGCCAACGAGGCATGCAGCGGCGGGCGCGTATCGCTCAACGGCAAGGTGGCCAAGCCCGGCGCGGAGGTCAAGGAAAACGACGTGCTGGAAATCCGCTTCGGCAGCCGTGTGGGGCGTTACCGTATTGTAAGCATCAAGGAAGTCGTGCGCAAGGAAGGCGCCGCCGACA
Source organism: Clostridia bacterium (assembly GCA_017547285.1). GTDB lineage: Bacteria > Bacillota > Clostridia > Christensenellales > Aristaeellaceae > Limiplasma. Next base: position 7,225 of record JAFYQB010000058.1, on the reverse strand, counting down.
TGTACGAAGTGCTGGAAGAGGACGCGCAGACCAAAGCCGAGCGCGGCGAGGAGTAATTCCATGAGCAATTACGCCATCATTCTGGGCGGCGGCAGCGGCCGGCGCATGAAGAGCGATTTGAACAAGGTTTTTCTGCCCCTGCGCGGCATTCCGGCCATCGTGCGCGCCATCGCCCCGTTCACGGGTTTCTGCGCGGGCGCGGTGGTGGTGGCCGCTGCGGACGAGGTGGAGGATATGCAGGCCATCTTGGCCAAGTACGGCATGGGGCGGTTTGTGAAGGCTGTTGTGCCGGGCGGAAGTGAGCGTCAGTACTCCGTATACAACGGTCTGAAAGCCCTGCCGCAGGACGCCGAGTATGTGCTGATTCACGATGGCGCACGCGCGCTGGTCACGGATCAGGTCATCCGCCGCGCGCTGGAATCCGTGGAACAGCACGGCAGCGGCGTGGCTGCGATTCCTGTGGTGGATACCATCAAGCGGGCTGCGGCGGATGGGCTGGTACAGGAAACGCCGGATCGCGCTTCGCTGTATGCCATTCAGACGCCGCAGAGCTTCCGCATGGATGTAATCATGGCGGCGCATGAAAAAGCCAACGAAGACGGTTTTCTGGGCACGGACGATGCGTCGCTTCTGGAGCATGCGGGCATTCCCGTGTACCTGAGCGAAGGCGACCGTGAAAACCTGAAGCTCACCACCCCCACCGATCTGGAACTGGCAGAGGTCATTCTGCAAATTCGCGCTGACGAGGAGGATCCCGAATGATTCGCGTAGGACACGGCATGGATGTACACCGTCTGGTGGAGGATCGCAAGCTGATCCTGTGCGGCGTGGAGGTGCCTTATCATCTGGGCCTTTTGGGTCACAGCGATGCGGATGTAGCCACCCATGCGCTGATGGACGCCATGCTGGGCGCGGCGGCCATGGGCGATATCGGCAAGCTGTTCCCGGATACCGATATGCAGTACAAAGGTGCGGATTCCATTGAGCTGCTCAAGGTGGTTTGCGCGAAGCTTGCCGAAAAGGGGTATAAGCTTGGCAATGCGGATGTAACCATCGTGGCGCAGAAGCCCAAGCTGCGGCCTTTCATCGAACAGATGCGCGAGCGTCTGGCGCAGGCCATCGGTGTGGATGTGGATCAGATCAACGTAAAGGCCACCACCACCGAAAAGCTCAGCTACGAAGGCGAAGGGCTGGGCATTACGGCGCATGCAGTGTGCCTGATTGAAAAGTAATATGAACAGCTGCCGTCCAAAGAACGATTTTTCTGCTGAGACGGCTCCCAAACGCAGCCACCTGCTTCTGGTGGTTGCGTTTTTCTTTCTGATTGGCTGTGTAACTGTCAGCAGTGTTTCCGGCGGTTTCTGGCTTTGGGCACTGGCGGGAACCGGTGCGCTGCTTGCATGGCTGCTGCGCAGGGACGGTCTGTGCGCTGCGGCGGGACTTGCCGTTCTCTGCTTTGCGCTGGGGTCTTTGCACGCGCACGCTGCGCTGGAGGTGTCCATGCCTGATACTGGAAGGTATCAGGTAACCGGTTCTGTGTACGGGGACGCTGCGCAGTCCGGCGCCGGCCGGCTGACTTTTGTGCTGGGGGATATCACGCTGGACGGCGAAACCGTATCCGGCAAGGCCTACTGCACCCTGCGTTATGCCGAAGCGCTGCCTGTTCTGTTTGACGGCGCGGAAGTCTGTTTTGAGGGCTATGTCTATCATCCGTCCGGCAAGAGCGGCGAACCCCGTATGGATTTCAGGCTCTGGATGCGCCAGCATGGGTATCGGTTCGGGCTTTCCATTTACGATGAGATCACCGTTTTCAACGACGCCGCTTCAGCGCCTGTGAAGGATGCGGCTCACCGCGCCCGGCAGGTGTTCGCCTCCGCCTTTGAACGCATCATGGGGCCGAACGGGCGCATTGCCATGGCGCTGCTGTTTGGCGAGCGAAGCGGCCTGACAGAGGATGAATACGCCGCTTTCAGCGATCTGGGCATCGCTCATGTGATGAGCGTATCCGGCCTGCATGTGGGGCTTGTGGGCGGCATGCTGATGCTGTTTCTGGACCGTTTCGGCCTGAAGCGGCGAAACAAGCTGCTTCTTCTGGCATTCTTCCTGTTGGATTACTGCGCACTGACCGGTTTTTCTGCCGCTTCGGTCCGTGCGGCGGTAATGCTGGTGTGCGCCTCTCTGGGTCGGCTGTTCCGCCGGCGCGGCGACCGGATCACCACGCTCTGCGCCGCCATGCTTACAGTGCTGGTCATGGATCCGCTGAGCGCGCTTTCTGCCGGTTTTGTGCTGTCCTTCTGCGCCATGCTGGGAATCATTCTGTATGCCCGCCCGCTGCTGGAATGGCTGGATCACCTGTGGCCGCAGCCGAAGGTGAACATCAAACGGCGTACGCCCAAGGCGTTCTTTGCATGGCTGCAGACGCAGGTGAAATCGCTGCTGGTCCTTTCGGTCACGGCGCAGCTGGGCGTGTTTTTGCCCACCATGCGGTATTTCCAGCAGTTACCGCTGTACGGCATTTTCATCAATCTGCTCATCGTGCCGCTGGTGAGCAGCGTTCTGGTACCTGTATACATTGCCGCGCTGATCTGTTCGCTGTTCCCGCTGATCGGTACGGCGGTCGGCAGCGCGGCCTCGGCAGCGACGGATCTGCTTTTGCGGCTGGTGGAGCTGTTTTCCCGATGGCCGTATGCTTCCATCCGCACCGCTGCGCCGCCGGTGCTGGCGTGTATTGGACTGGGCACAGCGCTCGTAATGCTTTCTCGCCGGGTGCCCGGCAGCCTGCGCACACGTGTCACGGCAGCCTTGCTGACCGTGGCCGTCACGATTGGCGGCTGGGCTTTGCAGCGGCCCGCTGAGCTGCGCTACATTCAGCTGGATGTCGGTCAGGCGGACGCCGCGCTGCTTCTGGATGGCAGCAAAACCATTGTGATCGATACCGGCGCGGATGGTTCTGCCGTGATCGATTATCTGCGCTGTGAAAACCGAGAAGTGGATGCGCTCATCCTGACCCATCTGCACATGGATCATGCGGGCGGCGTGCCTGCGCTGATCGCCAGCGGCATTCCCATCCATCAGATTTATCTGCCCGTGAACGCCGAAGGGCAACAGCTGGATGAAGACGCGCTTTCTGTGTACGATCTGCTTTTATCGCAGGATATCCCGCTTGCCGCGCTTGCAAGCGGCGGCGAGCTGCGCTACAATAGAAGCACGATCCGCGTCCTGTGGCCGGAAGCCGATACCGTGCGTTCCGGGCATGACGCCAACGACTATTCGCTGGTTCTGTCTATTGATCTGGATGGTTTTACGCTGCTCAACCCCGGCGACCTGTCCGGTTCCTATGAGCGTTATGCCGCCGTACCGGCAGATGTGCTCAAAACCGCGCATCACGGAAGCCGCGACAGCAGTCTGGATGATTTTCTGGATTTTGTGGATCCTGCTTATGCGCTGCTCACCGTATCCGGCGGCGATCGCGCGCTGCCATCCGCCGAAACGCTCGAACGCTTTGCGGAACGCGGCATTGCGTTCTTCCGCACCGACGAATGCGGCGATATCACCCTGAGCGTTCGAAACGGACAGCTGCTCATTACGCCTTACAAAGAAAGGACTTTTCCATGAATCATACCGCTTTCTTCGACGTTCTCAAAGCCGGAAACATCGGCGAATGCTACCTGTTTGAGGGCAATGAAGAATACATCAAGCAGTCCGCGCTGAAGCAGCTGTATGCCAAACTGCTGCCTGCCGGGTTGGAAGAAATGAACCTGACCGAACTCAATGACCCCGATCCCGATTCGCTGATCGCCGCAGCCGAAACGCTGCCTTTTATGGGTGAAAAGCGCATTGTGGTGGTCAGGGAATGTTCGCTCATCACCTCCGGCCGCAAGAGCGAGGACGAAAACAAGGCCGAAGCCATTACGGAGTATCTGGCGCACATTTCCCCCTCCACCTGCATCGTATTCTATGTCAAGGGCAAGGCGGACGGGCGCAAAAAGCTTTACACCCTGCTGAAAAAGAAAAACGCGATCGTGGATTTTTCGCCCATGAACGATGCGGAGTGCGCCGACTGGGCGCGCAAAACCATGCGCCGCATGGGCAAGCAGCTGGACAGCGAAAACGCCGGACGGCTGGTGTTTACCGTAGGCCGTGACGCGGCTTTGCTCCGTCAGGAAATGGAAAAGCTGGCCAGCTATCTGGACGCCCGCGAAGTGGTAACGGCAGAGGACATTGACGCCATCTGCACCCGTTCCACCGAATGCACGGTCTTCCAGATGGTGGATGCGCAGGTGGCCGGGAACATTGATACCACTTTTGCCCTTCTGCGCGACATGATCCGCGCAGGCGAACAGCGCATGATGATCCTGGCCATGCTGCTCAGGCAGTACCGCATTCTCTACCATATGCGCTGCCTGCTGGACGAGCGCACGCCCGCCAACGCGCAGGCGCAGCTGCTGGGCATTCCTCCCTTTTCCGTGAACCGAACGCAGCAGCAGGCACGCCGCTTCAGCCGCAAAAAGCTGCGCGAAGCCTATGATTACCTGATGGATCTGGACTACCGCATCAAGCAGGGCCACATTCCGCAGGACAACTGCGCCGAAAACGCACTGCTTGCGCTGGAAAACATCTTGAGAGGCAGCGATGCAGGCGCTCACCATTGACGCAACTTCCCCGTACCTTCCGGCGCTGCGGTCTTTGTACGAACGCTCTTTTCCCGCCAACGAACGCCGCGAGCTGAAGGATCTGTTCACCGTTTTCGGCAGCGCGCACGAAATGCTGGCTTTTGTGCATGAAGGCCGTTTTGCCGGATTTGTGTCTTTGCTCAGACCCACATTCTCTATTTGGCCATGGAGGACGATCTGCGCGGCCGTGGGCTGGGTTCCGAAGCGCTTCGCCTGATCCGCGCCCTCAAGCCGTCCGCGCGCATTCTGGCCGATCTGGAGGATGAGATTCCCGGCGCTGCCAACAATGCCCAGCGCATCCGCCGCATGGCCTTTTACCGCCGGGGCGGCTATCTGCCCAGCGCCGTCCGCTACACATGGCGCGGTGAAAATTATGTGATGTACGTAAGCGGCGGCGAACTGACAAACGAAGAATTCGAAGCATTCTGGGATCATTTCTGATTCCCTGAAGGAGGCGTATGCCATGCCCATTGTATCCGTTCAGAAATCGGCAAGTTACGATGAAGTTCTGCTCGACCGTGTGATCGCCGCGCACTTTGAAGCCCTCCGTGCGGCGGATGACCTGAAGCCCGGCATGAAGGTGCTGCTGAAGCCCAATCTGCTCACCGGGCGCGATCCTGCCACGGCAGTCACCAGCCACCCGGCCATTCTGCGCGCCATCGCCAAATGGCTGCGCGCACACGGCATTGAGCACATCACCCTTGCGGACAGTCCCAGCGGTCTGTATACGCCCGCCGCGCTGCGCAAGGTGTATGCAGCCTGTAAGCTGACGGAGCTTGCGGACGTTCTGACCCTCAGCGAGGACTGTTCTTCCCGTGAAAAGAACGGCTTCCACCTGCTCACACCTGTGCTGGAGGCCGATTATATCATTGACGTCGCCCGTCTGAAAACCCACGGCCTGACCGTGATGAGCGCAGGCGTGAAAAACCTGTTCGGCTGCATTCCCGGCCTGCAGAAGCCCGAATGGCATGCCAAACGGCCCACGCTGGACGGCTTCAGCGACATGCTTGTGGATCTGTGCGAAACCGTGAAGCCCGATCTTACCTTCATTGACGCCATCGACTGCATGGAGGGCAACGGACCCGGCGGCGGCACCGTGCGCCATATGGGCTTCACCCTCTGCTCCCGCTCGCCCTATGCGGCGGATGAAGTCGGCGCGCAGCTCATGGGGCTGCCGCTGAGCATGGCGCCGGTCATTCAGGCAGCGCGCAGGCGCGGTCTGTCCGATGGGTCGGTTGTTCTTTGCGGCGATGAGCTCACCCCTGCCGATCCCCCCTTCCAGCTGCCGGACGCCATCATCGGCAAGGAAAAGCTGTTCACCTTCAACGGACTGTTCCACCACTTCTTTGGACGCAAGCGCGCCTATCCCAAGCTGATCCCCGACCGCTGCATCGGCTGCGGCAAATGCGCCGAATCCTGCCCCGAACACATCATTCAGATCGTGAACCGCAAGGCCGTCATCCAGCGCAAAGGCTGCATCTCCTGCTTCTGCTGTCAGGAAATGTGCCCTGCCCGCGCCATCGAGGCGGTCAGAGGCCGCTGATCATTCCCCCTTTGATGCACTGAAAGGAGCCGATCGCAATGCGCACCATCATGGACGAACGCTACGCCCCCAAACCCTGTCAGCTTCTGGACTGGTACCTGCCGGATGAAGACGGCTTTGACACCATCATCTGGTTTCACGGCGGCGGTATGGAATCCGGCGACCGCAAGGCCGGCGCGGCGCTGGCGCAGCAGGCCGTCAGCGCAGGCTATGCCTTTGTTTCCGTGGAATACAGCATGTACCCCACCGCGCGCTACCCGGAATTCATCGCAGATGCGGCGCAGTCCGTCAGGCATGTGCAGAAGCGCCTGCCGGAGCTGAACGCCAGCGGGCGGATGATCATCACCGGCCAGTCCGCAGGCGCATACCTGACCATGATGCTGTGCATGAATCCTGCCTGGTTTGGCAACTACGGCGTGGACACGGACGGCATTCTGGCCTATGTGTCCGACAGTGCTCAGCAGACGGTGCATTACCACGTGCTGCGCGAACGCGGCCTGGATACCCGTCTGGAACGGCTGGATGACGCCGCGCCGCTCTATTATGCCTGCATGAACCGGCTGGAAAAGCCGCTGCTGATCATTTATTACGAAAATGATTTCCCCTGCCGTCCGGAACAGAACATTCTGATGCACAAAAGTCTCAAGCGTTTCCAGCCGGACGCCGTTGTGGAAAGCGTGATGCTGCCCGGCGGCCACTGCGCCGGTTCCAGCCGGGTGGATGAAAACGGCGAATTCCCGTATATGAGAGAACTGCTGAAATTCGTGAAGAAACTGTAAAAGCAAGGCTCCTGTCCGCTGTAGACAGGAGCCTTTCAGGCCGTCGAAAAAGCTCGCTGACGCGATCTTTTCCGCCGAAGAATGCACCATTTGCCTACTCGCCTGACGGCTCGCCGGGCGGCAAACGGTGTAAGGAAAGCCTTGCTGCGCAAGGCTTCCGAAGCTGACGCACATGTCGTCAGCTTCGGAACAAGAGTCGGAGGGGACGGAGGTGAGCGGGTGCCCAGTGG
>JAFYQB010000005.1 GCA_017547285.1 Clostridia bacterium | reverse complement strand
GTCAGCTTCAGAACAAGAGTCGGAGGGCTGCGGCCCTCCGACGCCTCCCAATGGGTTTATCGACAAGCTGGGCTTCCCCTTGAGGGGAAGCTGTCCCAGCAGGTGACTGATGAGGTGAAAAAGCCGCTCATTCATTCGCTGGACAAACAGATTCACCACATCCGTCAGGGCGTCTCGCCGTTACTTCCTTGCTACGCCTGTCTTTACCGCAGCCTCGGCCACCGCCTTGGCAACGGCAGGGCCTACGCGCTTGTCAAACGCCTGCGGAATAATATAGGAAGGAGAAAGTTCCTCGTCCGAGACCAGGGAGGCGATGGCATAGGAAGCGGCCATTTTCATTTCATCGTTGATATTAGAGGCGCGAACATCCAGCGCACCGCGGAAAATGCCGGGGAAAGCCAGCACGTTGTTGATCTGGTTATCGTAATCGCTGCGGCCGGTGCCAACGACAGCAGCGCCGCCGCGGATTGCTTCATCCGGCATAATTTCCGGCACAGGGTTGGCCATGGGGAACACGATGGCGCCCGGCGCCATGGAGGAAATCATTTCGGCCGATACGATGTTGGGAGCGCTCACGCCGATGAATACGTCTGCCCCTTTCAATGCGTCAGCCAGCGCGCCGGTCACGCGGCGACGGTTGGTGATGCGGCTCATTTCTGCCTGTGCGGAGGTAAGGCCATCCATGCCTTCCACAATCACGCCTGCGCGGTCGGCCATGATCAGTTCACCGATGCCAAGACGCATCAGGTGTCTGCCGATGGCTATGCCGGCGCTGCCTGCGCCGTTGATCACACAGGTGATCTCGCTGAGCTTCTTGCCGACTACCTTGACTGCATTGATGAGCGCGGCGGCGACAACGACAGCGGTGCCGTGCTGATCATCGTGGAAAACAGGAATATCACAGATTTCTTTCAGCCTGCGCTCGATTTCAAAACAGCGCGGAGCGGCGATGTCTTCCAGATTGATGCCGCCAAAACTGCCGGAAAGCAAGTATACAGTACGGACGATCTCGTCCACGTCTTTGCTCCTGATACAGAGAGGGAAAGCGTCTACATCGGCAAATTCCTTGAAAAGCAAGCATTTGCCTTCCATGACGGGCATGCCCGCCTCGGGGCCGATATCACCCAGACCAAGCACCGCCGTGCCGTCTGTGATCACCGCTACCAGGTTGTGGCGGCGGGTCAGTTCGTAGGATTTGTTGATGTCGCGCTGGATCTCCAGACAGGGTTCGGCTACGCCGGGGGTATATGCCAACGACAGGCTTTCGCGGTCCTGCACGCGTGCACGCGCGGTCACTTCCAGCTTGCCCGCCCATTCGTAATGCTTCTGAAGCGCTTCTTTGCGGATATCCATGATATGCACCTTCATTTCGTGAAACGGTTTGTAAAGCCATTATATCACTTTCCGCCATCGTTGACAATAAACGCCGCGGGTCTTTCCTTGCATCTGACGGTTTCTGTGGTATAATAAAGAATGACTACGTATTTTCAGGAGGGCTCCCTTGTGAAGCTGATCCCAAACAGGCTTTCAAAATCCGCCCGCATGGCTGCATGGCTTGCGCTGGACGCTGTGCTGGTAAACGCTGCGCTTTTGGTTGCGCAGGTTGTGCGGTATTCCACAGATATGTCTCTGGCCTTTTTTGCCAATTCGTTCCGTCTGGCGCCGGCCATGACGGTGCTGTTTCTGCTGGTGTTTTACCTGGCCGGCCTGTACCGCACCATGTGGCAGTATGCCAGCGCAAGCGATATCCTTCGCATTGCGGCGGCCTCCTTTGCGGCCACTGCCCTTACCTATGGCTTCTCGCTTACCGCCAATCTGTTCGTGCAGCCGGATAATCTGTTCCGCCTGCACAGGATGGTCTATCTGCTTCACTGGCTGGCAGTAATCGGAGCGGTGGGCGGATCCAGGCTCCTGTACCGTTCGCTGGTGATGCGGGAACGTTTTTCCATTCTCCGTTCGGATAAAAACGAGCTGCGCCGCGTAATGGTCGTGGGCGCGGGCTGGGCGGGCGCCAGCGTTGTGCACGAGATGCAGCGCGGCAACTACGGCCGCTGCGCGCCCGTAATCGTGGTGGATGACGACCGCACCCGCACCGGCAGTCAGCTGAGCGGCGTGCCTGTTGTGCGGGGCAGCGGCAATATCCTCAAGCTGGCCAGCGATTACAGCGTGGATGAGATCATCATTGCCATCGCTACTCCCAACGGCGACCTGAAGCCCCTGATCGAAAAGTGTCTTGCCACCGGCTGCCGCGTACGCCGCGTAAATCCCCTGCAGGATGTGCGGGGCGACGGAAATACGGCACAGGTGCGCGACATCAACATCAACGATCTGCTGGGCCGTCCTGAGGAACAGCTGGATATGACTCCGGTCGCGGATTTTTTCCGTGATAAAACGGTGCTGATCACCGGCGGCGGCGGTTCCATCGGCAGCGAACTGTGCCGCAAGCTGCTGCCCCTCAGACCAGCGCGAATCGTTCTGTATGATATCAGCGAAAACTATATGTATGATCTGGCCAGCGAACTCAGACTGGCTTACGGCCCGGAACTCAGCGAACGGCTGATTCTGTGCGTGGGCAGCGTGCGTGACGAGCAGCGGCTGGATGAAGTGTTCGGCAAATATCATCCCCAGGTGGTGCTGCATGCCGCCGCCCACAAACACGTGCCTCTGATGGAGGATTGCCCGGAGCAGGCGGTCAAGAACAATGTGTTCGGCACTTACCTGACTGCGCAGACTGCTGTAAAGCACAAGGTGGAGCGTTTTGTGCTGATTTCCACCGATAAAGCGGTAAACCCCACCAACGTGATGGGCGCTACCAAACGGGTGGCCGAAATGATCATCGAGGCGCTCAACGCCAGTACGGATACTGAGTTTACGGCCGTACGCTTCGGCAATGTGCTGGGCTCCCACGGCAGCGTAGTGCCGCTGTTTGAACGGCAGATCCGCTCCGGCGGTCCGGTGACTCTTACGCATCCGGATATCATCCGCTATTTCATGACCATCCCCGAGGCTGCCAGCCTGGTTCTGCAGGCCGCTTCCATTGCCAGGGGCGGCGAACTGTTCGTGCTGGATATGGGCCTGCCTGTCCGTATCCGGGAGCTTGCGGAACGCATGATCCAGCTGTACGCGCCCCGCGATGGCCGCAAGGTGGATATTGTGTATACCGGCCTGCGTCCCGGTGAAAAGCTGTACGAAGAACTGCTGCTGGCGGGCGAGGGCATTGCCAAAACAGAAAATGAAAAGATCTTCATTGCCAAACCCGAAGTGATCAGCATGGAGGAGCTTGACAGCATGCTGACCAGGCTGCAGCGCTGTATGGAAAACAGAGGCGATATGCTTGCATGCCTGCGTGATGTGGTGCCTACCTTCCGCGAGGCTGATCAGGTGAATCGCGACGCGCAGAAGAAGGCGGCTGTATGACGCATGAAGAGCTGATGCGCGAGGCCGTCGCGGAAGCACAGCTTGCCTTTGCCAGGGGCGAGATCCCTGTGGGAGCGGTCGTTGCGCTGAACGGCGAAATCATCGCCCGTGCGCACAACCTGCGTGAAGCGACAGGCGATCCTACCGCGCATGCGGAAGTGCTGGCCATCCGTGAGGCGGCCCGGAAAATGGGCGGCAGACGGCTCGGCCAGTGTACGCTGTACGTAACGCTGGAACCCTGTCCCATGTGCGCGGGCGCCATGGTGATGGCTTGTCTGAAACAATGTTACTTCGGTGCGCGGGATGAACGGCAGGGCTGCTGCGAAAGCGTGTATGCGCTTACCGGCGATCCGGCATTCTATCACCGCGTTCCGTGCATCGGCGGACTTTTGGAGGAGGAATCCTCCCGTCTGCTGAAAGAATTTTTCCGTACCAGAAGAAAGGGGGATTGATGAGCGTGCGGCTGAACATTGATACCATCGTAACCGATATGGACGGCACGCTGCTGAATCCCCAACGGGTGATCAGCGATTACACGATGGAGGTGCTGGAAGCCTGCAAACAAAAGGGCATCCGCCTGATTCCCGCCAGCGGGCGCACCCGAGCCAGCATGCGGCCGCATGTGGAACGGCTGAATACCGGCATGCCATACATCGGCGGCAACGGATCGGAAATTGTAAGCCCCGATCATCAGCTGATTGAACAGCTGACCATTGATCTGGATCTGTCCAAAGAGCTGATTGCCAGACTGGCTGGCGCAGGCTTTCATGTGCAGGTGTACGGCGATGATGCGTTCTACTACGCGAAGGAATGCACGGCCAGCGAAAACTACAAGCGTTCCAGCGGCTTGCGCGGCGAAGAAGTGGGCGACCTGACGAAGTTTCTTACATTCCGCACGCCCAAAATTCTGTCCATCGGCGAACCTGCACTGGTGGAAAAGATGCTGCCCATCATGAGCCGTGAATACGAAGGCCGCGCAATCTTCACGGTTAGCGAGGTCAATTTTCTGGAAACTGAGCCGCTTGGCGCCTCCAAGGGAGAAGCGCTTCATCGTCTGGCTGCCATGCGGGGCGATATCCTGCCGGAAAAGACTGTTGCGTTTGGCGACAATCTGAACGATCTGACGCTCATTCAGTTTACGCCTCACAGCGTGGCCATGGGCAATGCACGGCAGGAACTGAAGGAGTCGGCAGCGTATGTATGCCGCACCAATGCAGAGGACGGCCTTGCGCACTTCCTCGAGGAATACGTACTGTAAGGAGAACACAAGATGATCAAGCTTAAGGATTTTTGCCAGAAGCTGAATCTGGAGATTCTCAATCGGGTTGATGTGGACGAAATGGACATCAACGTTTCGGATATCAATCGTCCGGGTATGCAGTTTTGCAATTTTTATGAGTATTTTGCCTATGAGCGGCCCCAGGTGATCGGCAAGGTGGAAATGACCTATCTGGAAACGCTCATGCCGGACAAGCGTCTGGAGGTACTGGAAAAGTACCTGAGCTATCCCATGCCATGCATTGTGGTCTGTTGGGGAATGCAGGTGCCCAGAGAAATGCTGGAGATTGCTACCCGTCAGAATATTCCCGTTCTGCGCAGCCGTGAGCAGACTACGCGCTTCTCTTTCCTGGCCATCAACTACCTTAACCGTGAACTTGCGCCCCATGTGACCCGGCACGGCGTGCTGGTGGATGTGCACGGCGTGGGTATTCTCATTACCGGCGAAAGCGGTGTGGGCAAGAGCGAGGTAGCTTTGGAACTGGTGCGCCGCGGTCATCAGCTCTGTGCGGACGATGTGGTGGATATCTGCCGCGTGGCGGAAAACCGTCTGGTGGGCGAATGCCCGGAAATGGTGCGCCACTTCATGGAAATTCGCGGTATCGGTTTGATTGATATCCGCGCCATGTACGGCATCGGTGCGGTCATCCGTTCCAAGTCCATTGACATGGTCATCCATCTGGAGCACTGGGACAGCAAGAAGGAATATGACCGCCTGGGCCTGAACGAGGAGCATACCACCATTCTGGACGTTAAGGTGCCTTATCAGGTTATGCCCGTGCGCCCCGGTCGTAACCTTGCCATCATCGTGGAGGTTGCCGCCCGCAACCACAGCCTCAAGCGCATGGGTTACAGCGCTGCCAAGGAAATGGACCGCCGCCTCAATGCGCTCATTGCGGGCGCCGGGAACAACGAATAACGGGTGTCTGAGGAAGAATGTATTTTCTGTGGGTTGCGCTTGCAGAAAGTGTATGTTTTGGTGTATGATAGGCGAAGGTTGTTTTTCAGCCTCGCTGTTTGATTAAAGGAGGGCATATCCAATGGCGGATATGAGCATTCGGAAACTTTTTACTGATATCCCGACGGAAAGCATCAAGGAATGCACCGTCTCCGGCTGGGTGCGCACCGTGCGCGACAGCAAGGCCTTCGGCTTCATCGAAGTCAACGACGGCACTTATTTCAAGAACCTGCAGATTGTGCTGGAAGACGGCATGACTGATAACTTCTCCGAGGTTGTCAAGACCACGCTGGGCAGCGCCATCCGTGCCACCGGCGAGCTGGTTCTGACCCCTGGCGCCAAGCAGCCCTTTGAGCTGAAGGCCACCAAGGTGGAAGTGCTGGGTATGTGCGACCCCAGCTTCCCCCTGCAGAAGAAGCGCCACACCTTTGAATACCTGCGCACCATCGCGCATCTGCGCCCCCGCACCAACACCTTCTACGCGGTGTTCCGCATCCGTTCTCTGGCGGCACAGCTTCTGCACGCCTTCTTTGCGGAGCGCGGCTTCGTATATGTGCACACTCCGCTGATCACCACCAGCGACTGTGAAGGTGCCGGCGAAATGTTCCAGGTAACCACCCTGCCCCTGGAAAACGTGCCCAAGACTGACAAGGGCGATGTGAACTATGCAGAAGACTTCTTCGGCAAGCAGACCAGCCTGACTGTTTCCGGTCAGCTGAATGTGGAAACCTTCTGCATGGCTTTCCGCAACGTGTACACCTTCGGCCCCACCTTCCGCGCCGAAAAGAGCTACACTCCCCGTCACGCTGCCGAATTCTGGATGATCGAGCCTGAGATCGCCTTCGCTGATCTGTTTGATGATATGGAACTGGCCGAAAGCATGCTCAAGTATGTGATCGGTCATGTGCTGGCTGAAGCGCCCGAAGAGATGGCTTTCCTCAATAATTTTGTGGAGAAGGGCCTCATCGACCGTCTGACCGCCATTGTGAACAGCGACTTTGCCCGCTGCTCCTACACCGAAGCCATTGATATCCTCAAGGCCAGCGGCCAGAAGTTCGACTATCCCGTGGAATGGGGCGTTGACCTGCAGACTGAGCATGAGCGCTATCTGAGCGAAAAGCATTTCGGCAAGCCTGTGTTCGTGTATAACTATCCCAAGGAAATCAAGGCTTTCTACATGCGCCTGAACGACGACAACAAGACCGTTGCCGCGGCCGACCTGCTGGTGCCCGGCGTGGGCGAGCTGATCGGCGGCAGCCAGCGTGAGGAACGTCTGGATGTGCTGAAGAACCGCATTGCCGAGTGCGGCATGAAGGAAGAGGATTACGGTTACTACCTCGATACCCGCCGCTTCGGCACCAACCCCCATGCGGGCTTCGGTCTGGGCTTTGAGCGTCTGATTATGTACCTTACCGGCATGTCCAACATCCGCGACGTGCTGCCCTTCCCCCGTACCACCGGCAGCGCTGAGTATTAAGGGAACGAGGCCTCCGGCGGCCAAGGACGCTGCCCTTGGATCCCGCAAGGGTTTTACCCTTGACCCGTGTTCCGGCTGCGCTTTTGCGCAGCCGGTTTTGTATTCCCGGCGATATGATGTGTATGGGAATTGCAGGAAAAAGTTGTTTCGTTCGTTTGCTGATCGGGTATATCATAATCAAAACCCCGAAAGGAGCGAACGAAATGAAACGATTGACCGCCCTGTTTATGATCATCGCACTGCTTGCGGCAGCCTTTGGCGCGCTGGCAGAACAACCGTCGGCTGAGACGGCTGCTCGTTCCGTCGTTCCGGAAAATGCCGAACTCCTGCGCAACGGAAAAGACGATGGGCTAATGGAATATCATTTTTCCACGCCCGACGGTATTGGCTGGAAGGTAGAGGTGCATCCCGAAACGCTTGAAGTGTGGAAAGTGGAAATCAGACTTAACGGCGCTGTACCTGCACGCACAGCGGGTGCGCTTACAGTGGATGAAGCCAAAACGCTTGCGCTTTCCAAGGTGGCAAACGGCCGCATTGTGGAGTTTGAAACCGACCGTGACGATGGCCGCAGGGAATATGAAGGCGAACTGATCGCTGAAGGCGTAAAGTATGACTTTACGATCGACGCAGAAACCGGTCTTCTGATCGATTGGGAACGCGAACGGTGAATTTTTTGACAGCAAAAAAGAGACGGAGTTCGCTCCGTCTCTTTGGCTATTCATGCAGTTCCAGCGGCAAGCCGTCCGGGTCACTGAAGAAGGTCATCTTTTCACCGGTGTAAGCGTCTGTTCGGATGGGCTCGGTTTGGATGCCGTTGGCGTTCAGCTCTCGCACGGTATCCTCCACGCTGTCTACGCGGAAGGCCAGATGGCGCAGTCCGTATGCTTCGGGATAGCTGGGGCGTTTGGGATGATCCTTCATAATAAAGAGTTCGATTTCCAGATCATCCAGCTTCAGGTTCAGCATCCAGTCGCCGCGTTCCTCGCGGTAGACCTCGCGCAGTACCTGAAAGCCCAGCACATCCACATAGAAATGACGGGATGTTTCATAATCGCTGCCGATGACGGCAACGTGGTGTACCTTGGTCAGTTTCATGCTGTATGCCCTCCCAACAGCTTTCGGGCCTCCTGTACCGCTGTTTTGACAGCGGTGGGAAAAGGAAGCTGGTTCATTTGCTCCAGATCGACCATCTGTACATCTGCCGGCAACTGAGTTAATTCAAAATGCAGGATGCGCATATTCCATACGCGGTGGGTGAATACGTGCCGCGCTTCACCCAAATCGGCGATGAATTGCGCAGAGAAGCCGCTTTCACAAAGCATCTGCTGCACCCGGTGTGGCTGGGTTTCTTCCTCAATCAGGTGGAATACGTACAGCCCGTTCAGCATACGCTCCTGTCGGCGAGTGACATAGATGCGGTTCTCGTGCGTAAGCAGGCACACGGCCACCTCCACCTGCTTGGGCGGTTTCTTTTTTTCGTGGATGGGCAGCACATCCGCATCGCCCTCAAGGCAGGCGTCGCAAAGCTGGTTCCACGGGCACAGATCGCATGCGGGCGTGCCGGGGCAGCAGTGCGTTGCGCCCAGTTCCATAAGCGCCTGGTTGTAATCGCCCGGCCGGTCGGCAGGAATGCTGTCTTTAACCAGCTTTTGAATTTCCTTTTGAACGCGAGGGATGCCTATATCCTCGCGAATGCCGAAAAAGCGGCTTGCCACGCGGTATACATTACCGTCCACTGCCGGTTCGCGCAGGCCGAAGGCGATGCTGCCGATCGCACCTGCTGTGTAGGGGCCGATGCCGGGCAGCGCAAGGATTCGTTCGTAGTTGGAAGGGAAAACGCCGCCGTGTTTGTTCATGATGGTTTGCGCAGCCTTCTGCAGGTTGCGGGCGCGACTGTAGTAGCCCAGCCCTTCCCACGCTTTGAGTACCTGCTCCTGCGGCGCGTTTGCCAGATCTGCCACGGTTGGAAACCAGTCCAGAAAACGGGCGTAGTAGCCCTTTACCGTTTCAACGCGGGTTTGCTGCAGCATGATCTCCGAAAGCCAGATGCGATAAGGGTTTTGGGTGCGCCGCCAGGGCAGATCACGCTTTACGCGGTCATACCAGTCAAGCAGCAGCTGAGAATGGGAAAGCGTCATCCGGCGCATTCCTCCTTTCGTTTGTTCCTATTGTACCATGTCTTTTGAGGAACTGTGAACAAAAAGCGAAAATTTACACGAATGCTTGACACTTGGCATGAAATGGCTTATAGTAGGAACCAGTTGTTAGCACTCCATTTAACCGAGTGCTAACAGAACGAATATACCAATCAATCATAGGGAGGATACAGACATGAACGTGAAGCCTTTGGGCGACCGTGTGGTCATCAAGAATGTGGAAGTGGAAGAAACCACCAAGAGCGGCATCCTGCTGACCGGCACCGCCAAGGAAAAGCCCCTGATGGCCGAAGTACTGGCCGTTGGCCCCGGCGGTCTGGTGGACGGCAAGGAAGTCAAGATGGTTGTGAACGTTGGCGATAAGGTGATTTATTCCAAGTACGCCGGCACCGAAGTGAAGATTGACGGCAAGGAACTGATCATTGTTCGTCAGAGCGATATTCTGGCGACTGTGGAATAAGCAGTTTGCAGGAATGAGGTGTGAGCGGGTTGACGCTGGGAGCACCTCATCAGTCATCCTGCGGATGACAGCTTCCCCTGGAAGGGGAAGCGTGCGGAGGGACTGCGCGCCGGGCTTGCCCCGCTTTCCATAGGGGCGACCATTGG
>JAFYQB010000057.1 GCA_017547285.1 Clostridia bacterium | reverse complement strand
CATACTTGCCGGTGTAGCTCAATTGGCAGAGCAGCTGATTTGTAATCAGCAGGTTGGGGGTTCAAGTCCCTTCACCGGCTCCACTTTCCAGGATCATGGAAAATTTTCATGGGTAGGTTCCCGAGTGGCCAAAGGGAGCAGACTGTAAATCTGCCGTCACAGACTTCGGTGGTTCGAATCCACCCCTGCCCACCAAAAGTCCTTCGCTCCGCCGCGAAGGCAATCTGCGGGAATGGCGGAATTGGCAGACGCGCATGATTCAGGTTCATGTGTTCTCACGGACATGCAGGTTCAAGTCCTGTTTCCCGCACCAAAAGCTCTTCGCTCAAGCGGAGAGCTTTTTTGATGAAAAAAGAAAGGTGAATCAAGTGGATATCCTGAAAGAGTTCATCGGCTTTGGCGGCTACGCACGCGAAGCAGAGGGCTTTATGTCCTGGCAGCATCTGTTGTTTGTAACCATCCTGAATGTACTGATGGCTGTGCTGGCTTTTGTGTACGGACTGCGCATGCGCGGCAGACCCGCGCAGGAAAAGAACCGCGTGCTGGTCACGACTGCCGCAGCCATCAATGCTGTGGAACTGACCAAAATCATTCTGATCTGCTGGCGCAGCCACAATCCAATGGGCTGGCTGAACATGCTGCCCCTGTTTCTGTGCAGCGTTCAGCTGATCGCCATTCCCCTCGCCGCCTTCTCGCACGGCCGGCTGCGCGAAGCTGCGCTGGATTTTGTGTGCATCTTCGGCCTGCTGGGCGCCATTCTGGGTACGTACTGCGCAGGCAACAACTATTCCTGCTACCCTGTTCTGGGGCTGGATAACGTTGCCTCCGGCATCACGCACACCATGTCCGGTTTTGCTTCGCTGTATATTCTGATCTCGGGCATGGGCAGTCTGAAGAAGGAAAACGTCCATCTCACATTCCTGATTCTGCTGGGCTTCTGTACGGCGGCGTACCTGGTCAACCAGGTAAACCCCTGCAACTACATGTTCCTGACGCAGGGCGACGGCACGCCGTATGATATCCTCTACAATCTGGTGGACGGAAACCCCGTGCTGTATCCGCTGGGAGTCATCGGCCTGTTCCTGCTCTATATCACCGTTTATTACCGCGTGTGCTTTCTGATCCGCAGCCGCAAATACCGCAGGCATGCCGCCAGAATGGCCTGATTACAAATCCAAAGCCGTGTGAAGCGTTCGTGCTTCACACGGCTTTTTGTTTAATCCAGCAGCGGCTTGACCAGTGCAGGGAAGGTGGTGTAATCATCCACGCAAAGGAAGGGGATATCGCTCAGATACACGGATTCATCGTTGCCGCCGGTGCCGTAGTCGTCACCGATAAAGAGCACGTTTTCGTGCTCCAGACCATTCTCCCTGCAGTACAGGTCCAGCGCATAGAACTTGTTGTAGGGCTTGGGCGCCATATCAAAGGAGGAGGAGCCGCCTACGAACACACAGTAATCGCTGAAGGCTTCGCAAACCTCGGCGTAGATTTTGCGGCGCTTCACGCGGTCGGGGTCAAAAGCCAGCTTGTCGGCCTGCTGCGCTTTGGTACCCAGAATCGGGAAGGTCAGACAGCCGGAGGGGTGATATTCCACATTATCGCCGGCAAAGGTGGTAAAGCCGTGCTTTTCGCGCAGGGCGGTCACCTTCTGTTCGATCTCTTCGCAGTCGTCCAAGGGCAGCTGCAGGTCGCGTTTGGTGTCCATCTCCCCGGTTTCAGGGTTGTACACGGCGTACTGCAATCCATAGTTGCCGATGATATCCACCGGGAACTTCTCCATCTGGTTGAAAATGCGCTGCACCTGACCCGCGCCCACCATCAGCAGCTTGTACTTCTGTCCCAGCGCCACCAGTGTGGCCCGCGCTTCGGGCGAAAGATGCTGCTTGTGCTGGGTCAGCGTTCCATCCAGATCCATGGCAATGACTTTGATTTTGCTTTTATCCATGTCTGCACCTCACGCCAGCAGGTCGTAATAGAGCCAGAGCACCGTAAAGCGGTCTTTCAGATCCTTGGCAAAGCGCAGCGCATGGCCGATCTTTTCCGCGCCGTACAGCTCGTCAAAACGGGCGATATCCAGATCCACACGCTTCAGATACCCCTGCATTTCCTCGCAGGAGGGCGCTTCTTTAAGCACGTCCACGATCTCGTTCCAGCGTTCGGCGTACACAGGCAGACGGTCCTCATTGTACCAGCCCATTTTGTTCTGCAAAGCGATCACGCTGTCCGCGATGGAAGTGTAAATGGTGCGGATCTGCTCTTCGCGCGCTTCCTGAGAGGGCAGTTCGCGGGCGGCGGGAGCGCCAAGGGCGATCAGCTG
Organism: Clostridia bacterium; assembly: GCA_017547285.1. GTDB lineage: Bacteria > Bacillota > Clostridia > Christensenellales > Aristaeellaceae > Limiplasma. The sequence goes on along the minus strand of JAFYQB010000057.1, from coordinate 7,354 downwards.
CTCGCGGATGCGCTGGGTGTACACGGTGGAATACACCACGTCCGTGCCATGCATAAAGTAGGGCTCGTCGTTCAGAATGCCCACGATTTCAAAGAAATGGCTCAGATGATGCTCGCTGCCGGAGGCCGGGCGGGAGTTGCCCACGAACGCCATCGCGATGCCCACGCCCACCAGCGCTTCCATCAGGGTGCCTACCGCTTCCGCATCGCGGCTGAGCAGCGCAGGCCCCAGATCACGGGTCTTAACCACCATGTCCATGGTCAGGTCGTATACGTACTGGCAGAAATACTCGCCACGCACAATGCGCGCCAGTTTCCAGTCGTTCAGGCAGGAATATTTGCCCAGAATATCGCCGTAGCCGGACTGGATCATCTCCATGGGCGCATCCTTGAGGATATCGATATCACCGATGATGGCAGTCGGCACATGCGCGGAATAGGTGACCTTCATGCCGCCCATGATCATGGCCGCGCCCACAGAAGCATAGCCGTCCATGGAGGGAGCGGTAGCCACGATGTAATAGGGCAGTTTGGCCTGATGGGATACATACTTGCAGATGTCCTGGATCACGCCGGAGCCGATGCCGATGATCAGGTCGGTTTCCGGGGTGAGCAGCGCCTGCATTTCCCCCACCGCTTCTTCGTTGGGAATGAGCAGACCGTCGCGCTGGTAGATGAGCAGATTTTCCAGCTTTTCGCCCACCTGCTGACGGATGACGTCGCCGCAGGCGGCGTAGGTGTTGGTATCCGCGGCCAGCAGAATGCGGCGGTAATCGCCCAGCAGAGAGCCAAGTTTCTGGTTCGCGTCGCGGCCGATCACAATGTGGCGGATGCTGCAGTCGTGCCGCATGCCGCATTCACAGTCGCGGCCCTTGAGGAGTTGTTCAAAATCCATAGTCGTTCCTCCATGAAAAGAGGCAGCCGTTGATGGGCTGCCTCAGCGTTAGCGGTAAACCTCACAGGAGGTGTCGGAGGGTCAAAACCCTCCGACTTCAAATCCGTTTCTGACGACATGCGCGTCAGAAACGGAAGCCTTGCGCAGCAAGGTTTCCTTAATCCCGTCGGAAAAGATCGCCGAAGGCGAGCTTTTCCGACGATTGGCGATTTACTTGACAACCTCAGCCCACAGAGCGTTCCAGTGGTCCAGGATCGCGGGCTTGTTTTCGGTCAGGTACTTCACGTCGCGAACCACCCAGGTGATCTCGCTGGAGGGCTTCAGCCAGGCATCAGCGGGAACTTCATAACCGGCGTTGGTGTAGCGCAGAGTGCCCTGCTGGTAGGCAGCCAGAGCGGTCTGGCCTTCGGCGGAGCAGATGAAGTCGATGAACAGCTTGGCGTTCTCGGGGTTGGGGCCGCCCTTGATCAGCGCGCAGCCGAAAGCGGAAGCGGAGGTGCCGTTGGTGGGGTACTGCAGGCGGATGTTGGTAGCGCCGTCGCGAACCAGACCCACAGCGCCGTCTTCATAGGTCAGACCCACAACGTACTCGCCGGCCTGGGTGTTCTTGAACACGCCGGAGGAGGAGCCCAGGATGACCAGGTTGGGCATGAGCTTGGCAATGTAGTCCCAGGCAGCTTCGCTGTCAGCGCCGTACACGGCCATGATGTTGGACAGGTTGTTCCAGGCAGAAGAAGAGCTGTTGGGGTCAGCGGTAGCGATCTTGCCCTGCAGCTTGGGATCCAGCAGATCTTCGTAGCTTTCGATCTTCAGGCCCAGTTCGGCTTCCAGTTCTTCGTTTACAACGAAAACAACGGTGGACAGGTGGTCCATGGAGTACAGACCGTTGGGGGTGGTGTAGCCTTCGATGTTCTGGGCGTCATACTCGGAAACCCAGGCTTCGAAGATGTCGGCGTAGGCCTGGCCGTCGCTGTCAGCCATGCCGCCCCAGACCAGGTCGCCCTGGGGGTTGCCGGCCTCACCGGCAATACGGGTGGTCAGTTCGCCGGCAGAGCCGTTGGTTACGATGACTTCGATGTCGGGATACACTTCGTTGAAGCAGGTGATCAGAGCGTCGAGGTCGGCTTCGGTCATGGTGGAGTACAGCTGTACTTCGCCCTCGGCGGCGAAAGCAGCGCAGGCGGTCAGGGTCATCATCAGGGCCAGGACCAGAGAGACGAGTTTCTTCATGGGGTCATTCTCCTTTTTGTTTTATTTTCATTGCGGATTCCGCCGCAATAAAATCGGGGTTACAGGCGCACATCCTCGGATTTGCTCACCTTCAGGTACAGAACCAGCGAAAGCGTGGTCACGACCGTCAGGATGGCCGCAAAGGCGGCGGCGATGCCGTCGTTGCCGCGCAGAATGGCCAGATAGGTGGACATGGTGAGCGTGATGGACTTGTTGCTGTAGAGGATGATGGAGCTGGAAAGCTCGGTCACGATGGCCACCCAGCTCAGAATCGCGCCGGAGAGGATGCCGTTGGCCATCATGGGCACGGTGATCTTGGCGAAGGTCTTGGCCTTCGAAGCGCCCAGAGAGATGGAGGCTTCCTCAATGCTGGGCGAGATCTGCATCAGCGTGGCCGTGGCCGAACGGATGGTATACGGCAGCCTTCGGATGACGAAGGATATCACCATGATGGCAAAGGTACCGGTCAGCGCGAAGGGCTTTTTGCCAAACGCCAGCAGCAGGCTCAGACCCACGACCGCGCCGGGCATGATGTAGGGCAGCATGGAGATGGTATCGATGGTGTTGTTGAGCACACTGGAGCGGCGCACCACCAGGTAGGCGATGAGCACCGCGATGATCACGATGATGATCAGCGCCATGACGCCCATGATAGCGGTGTTGTTGATGGAGCGTTCCAGCAGCTTTTTGGCGGCCTGCTTATAGTTGCCGAAGCCGTAGCCGGGCTGACGGATGGAGCCCTTGTAGTTGCAGAAGGACAGGTAGATGATGTACAGCTGGGGCATGAAGGCCAGCCCGACCAGTCCGTAGCAGTACAGGTGCATGAGCACCCCGCCTGCGCCTTTGGCCTTTTTCTTTTCCACAGGGTGCAGGGCGTTCATGGAGAACTTGAAGCGGCTGGTGGCCCACTTCTGGAAGATGAATACGATGGCGGTGATCACAATCGCCACCACAGCCAGCGCAGCGGCAAAGTTGCGGTTTGCGCCGCCTTCGCCAAGGTAGGCGTTGTAGATCATGACCGGGAAGGTCTGGTAGCCCTCGCCGATCAGCATGGGCGTGCCGAAATCGGCAAAAGCCTGCATGAACACCATCAGCGCGGCGGCCAGAATGGTGGGCATGGACAGCGCCAGCACAATGCGGATCAGCCGCCTGAAGCCCGTGCAGCCCATATTGGCCGAGGCTTCCATGAGCGTGTTGTCGATGTTCTTGAACGCGCCGTTCATGTAGATGAACACCAGCGGGAAGAACTTGAGCGACTGCACCAGCAAAATGCCGCCGAAGCCGTAAATGGACGGCATTTTGACGCCCAGAAGCGCGGACAGGAACTTGGTGATCGCACCGCTGCGGCCCAGCAGCAGCACCCACGAATACGCGCCGATAAAGGGCGCTGACATGCTGCACAGGATGGATACCACAAACAGCACCTTCGCGCCGCGGATTTGATAAAAGGAGTAGAAATACGCCAGCGGTATGCCCAAAAGCAGTGATACCAGCGTGGTGGCGACCGTCACCTTCACGCTGTTGCCAAGGGGTTTCAGGTAATAGCCGTTTGTATAGGTAAAGAAGCGTTTGAAGTTTTCCCAGGTCAGCACGCCGTCGCTGTTGTACATGGACTGACGAAGCAGGCCCGCCAGCGGAATGACCAGGAACACCACGAACAAAACCAGCAGCAGGATGGATACAAAGATCCATTCATCATACTTTCTTGTTTTCATCCTCGGCCTCCTCAGCAGGCGCAGTCGTTCTTCACGCCGGTCAGCATGTTGGCGGAGCCGTCAGCCGTGAAGATGTTGACCTTTTCGGTGTTGATGGTCAGCTTGATGCGGGTGCCGGGTTCGATGATGGAGTCGATGGAGGATTCCTGAATGATCTCCGCATCCTCGCCGGATTCCAGCTTCACGAAGTAGTGAGTCATCAGGCCCAGGAACACGCAGTCCTCCACAACGGCGGAAATGCCATCGGCGCCGGTATCACGGTTGAGCAGCAGCTCCTCAGGGCGCACGGACATCACAATGTCCTGCGTCTTCTGGTGCTGGGGCAGCACATTGGTCATTTCCGTTCTGTAGCCGCTGGGGGTAACGAGCATGCACCTGCCGCCTTCCACTTCCAGCCTGGCGTTCATCACATTGGAACGGCCAATGAAGGTGGATACAAACAGGTTGGCGGGGCGCTGGTAGATGTTCTTGGGGGTGCCTACATGCTGGATCACGCCCGCGTTCATAACGGCGATGCGGTCGGAAACAGCCATGGCCTCCTCCTGGTCATGGGTCACATACACGGTGGTGATGCCCACATTGTGCTGAATGTTCTTGATGACTGTGCGCATTTCCACGCGCAGCTTGGCGTCCAGGTTGGACAGCGGCTCGTCAAAAAGCAGAACATCCGGCTCGATGCACAGCGCACGGGCCAGCGCCACACGCTGCTGCTGACCGCCGGACAGGCGTTCCGGCAGACGGTCGGCGTACTCGTCCACGTGCATCAGCTTCATGAACTTGTCGGTCTGCGCCTTGATCTGTTCCTTGCTGAGCTTGCGGTTTTTAAGGCCGAATTCCACGTTCTTGCGCACCGTCATGTGCGGGAAAATGGCATAGTTCTGGAACACCATGCCAATGTTGCGCTTGGCGGGATCCAGATTGTTGATGAGGGTATCGTTAAAATAGAACTCGCCGCCCTCAATGCTGTTAAAGCCCGCGATCATGCGCAGAAGCGTAGTCTTGCCGCAGCCGGAGGGACCCAGCAGCGTAAAAAACTCGCCTTTTTTGATTTCCAGATTCAGATCCGGAATGATCACATTGTCACCGTACTTTTTGAGTGCATGGCGAATGGAAATACGATCGCTCATGGGCAGCATCCTCCCCGAAAACCCGCTGAACAGCCGGTTTTTCTTCTGTTATGTTATGAACGAATATACACCTGAAATTCAGATGGTGAATCCTCTTTATTATACAAAGCGCAGACCAAAAAGTCAATTCATGATGGTTTTCAGCCGTATCAAAATGCGCTGCGGTCCCTCCAGGAAGGCATTTTGCATTTGATGCCCAAAAACGTGCATTTTGTCAGACCGTCTTGCTTCACAGGGGCTTTGCATATATAATCAGACTGTCCAATCACACAACGCACCTAGAAACATCAGAAGGGACGGGCGTTTTCATGGCCAGCAATGATATGATCCGTGTTTCCACCGAAACACTGAGCGATATTGTAACCAAACTCAACTCTCTCCGCTCCGAACTGCAGCAGCAGGTGGGCGCGGTCAATTCCGTTATGGGGCGCATCGACCGGGCGTCCGGCTCCGAAGTAGCGGTTAATATTTCTCTGGGCAGCCGTCAGTCCGGCGTTATCATCAGCGGCGGCCCCGTCAAAACCGTTCTGAACAACTGCGTGCGCGCCATGCGGGTCTGCACGGAAGAATCCTCCCGTCTGGCCGGTGCCGTCAGAAACACCTCCGAAATGTTCACCGCCAACGAGCGCGCGCTGATCGCCCGTTTTGAAGGCGTGGAGCAGGGCGAAGCCTCCAACCACCAGACCACCGGCAGCGGCGCTGCGGCGGACGGCGGCGCGGCAGAAGCCGAAAAGAACAATTTTATTTCCGGTATGATGGATTTCCTGCAGAAGCTTCTGTCCATGGGCGACGACGGCCAGAAGATCTTTCAGGGCATCATGGCGGCGCTGCGCGCGCTGGGCGGCAGCGCTCTGCCCGCGTCCGTGATCGCGATGAGCAACATGAGCCTGGCAGAGCTCCTTTCCAGCTCCGCCACCGACGCGATGTTTGGCAAAATGTCCGGTCTGTCCGTGGCTGCCTTCCTGCTGAAGGTGGCGACCGGCGTGGCCTCCGATATTGAAAGCGGCCTTCCCGCCGACCGCATCGTCTGCAATGCCATCGGCAACTCCATTACCAGCGCTCTCACCATCGTCGGCGGCGCAGTCGTGGGCAATGCAGCCGCCACCGCGATCACCGGCGCCATCGCGGCGATCCCCGGCCTGCAGGGCGTAGCTGCCGCCCTTGCCCCCGTGCTCTACCCGGTGTGCAACGCAGCGGCCACCATGGGCATTGACGCCCTCATGGGTCTTGAGGTTGGCGGCCAGCCTGTATCCCAGTACGTGAACGACGCCATCTACGCCGCTTACACCGGCATTCAGGAGGGCGTGCAGTTTGCGCAGGAAGTGATCTCCACGCTGGGCGACATCGCCCAGACCGGTGCGGATATGATCCAGCAGGGCGTGGAATCCGTGGTGGACTTTGCCGGCGACGTGGTTGACAGCGGCGTGGAATTCGTGAGCAACGTGGTTGACAGCGGCGCGGAGTTCGTGAGCAACGTGGTCGACAGCGGCGCAGCGTTTGTCAACAACATTACCGATACCATTTCCGACGGCGTCAGCGCCGTGACGGATGGCGTGAGCAATCTGTTCAGCGCCGGTCTGAGCTGGCTGGGCGCCTGATACTGAATAAAGGAGCGTATTCGTATGAAAAACTATCTTCCGCTGGGCAGCATCGTCCGCCTCAAGGGCGGCTCCAAAAAAATGATGATCTACGGCCGCGCACAAAAGGCCGGCGCCAATGGCAAAATGTACGATTATCTGGCCTGTCTGTACCCGCAGGGCTTTATCAAGGCCAACATGCTGCTTTGCTTTAACGAGGATCAGATCGAGGAAGTGCTGTTTACCGGCTATTCCGACGAAGATGAAACGCAGTTTGTGGAGCGTCTGAACATTCTGGTGGACAGCATGACGCAGACCGCGGAAAAAGAAACCACTGCCGAAGCCTGACGGCCCGCAGAGAAGGAGAAATGCAGATGGTAAACGTTGCTTATTTTCTGGGTTATCATTGTTTGACGATTGCTTTGACCGTATGGGCCCTTCTGAAAAAGAAAAATCCCTGGCCCCTCTTCCTCATTGCCGCCGTGGTTGAGGCGTTTGCTTTCTTTGGTTCCCTTGCCGAAGACCGGCTCAACGGCCTCCCCTTCCCCGCCGGTCAGCTGATCAGCACAGTCATTCTGCTGGCCGTCTGCGGCGTGCTTATCTACTTTAAGCACCGCGCCAAATAAGTTCAAAAACCCGGTTCCCGCAGGAACCGGGTTTCAGTTTGTCAATAAACCCATTGGGAGGCGTCGGAGGGCCGCAGACCCGCAACCTCAATCGTCGCAGACGTTACTGCCGTAACGTCTGCTCGTTTCGGTTGACTCCTCCGGTTTGCTAACGGCTACGCCGTTGTGCCCACTGGGCACCCGCT
>JAFYQB010000056.1 GCA_017547285.1 Clostridia bacterium | reverse complement strand
CAGGGGCCATGCCCCTGGTCGTTTTAAGGGGGATACAGGAGTCCAGAGGATCTAAGGGGGGAAATCGAAATCCCCCCTGATCCTCTGGCCCGAGCGGAGCGGAAGAGAACCGCGCAAGCACCGGCAGTGCTTGCATCAGACTGAGCACGCAAGTTCCATCGAAGAGAACCGCGCAAGCACCGGCAGTGCTTGCATCAAGCTGAGCACGCAAGCTCCTTCAAAGAGAACTGCGCAAGCACCGGCAGTGCTTGCAACAATCTGACCGCCGCGTTAAAACATCTTCCTCTTCCACAGGGCTACAAAAGCCGCAAGGCTGGCCACCACCGTAATGGCAATTACGATCCAGAAACCAAAAGGATTGTTCTGGAACGGCACGCCCACATTCATGCCCCACAGGGAGGCAAACAGCGTGGGAATGGAAAGAACGACTGTCAGAGAAGTCAGCACCTTCATGACGATGTTCAGATTGTTGGAAATAATGGAAGCAAAGGCGTCCATGGTGCTGGAAATAATGTTGCGGTAAATGGAACACATTTCCATGGCCTGCTTGTTTTCGATGATGACGTCCTCCAGCAGCTCGCCGTCCTCGGGGTATTTGCGCAGCATTTCGGTGCGGAGCATGCGCTCCATGACCATCTCATTGCCCTTGAGGGAGGTGGAAAAGAACACCAGCGATTTTTCCAGTTTCATCATCTGCAGCAGATCCTGATTGCGCATGTCCTTTTCCAGACGTTTCTGAATGAACTGGCTGGATTTATCGATCTGCTTCAGATAAGTAAGATAACGGGAGGCAGTGCGCTGCAGAATCTGCAAAAGGAAGCGCGTGCGCTTGAACGTCCAGAAACCGCGGATGCGCTCCTCGGTAAAATCGGTAATGACGGTGGATTCGCGGGTGGATACGGTGATGATCACATCGTCCACGATCACAATACCCATAGGGATGGTGGTGTAGGCGGCGCCGGTCTCGCCGTCGTCAATGTAGGGAATGTCCACAATGATCAGCGTCTGGTCGCCGTCACGCTCGATGCGGGCGGATTCTTCCTCGTCCAGCGCGGCCTGCAGATAGGTGGGATCCAGATGAAAACGGGCGTTCAGACCGTCGATCTCCTCTCGGGTGGGGTTCTGCAAATGAACCCAGCAGCCCTTTTCCAGCGTTTTGATCTCGGTCAGATGGTCGTCTGCGGTCAGATAAATACGCTTCAAAACAAAAACCTGCCTTTCGGTTGCTGTGGCACAGCAATGCTTCCGGGCAGGTAGATATACATGATCGGCCGCCTCAGTTCGTGCGCTGAGAGGCTGCATTCTTCTTCCGCCCGGAGCCTGTGAAGTTGTTCGTGTTGTTACTGTACGGGTCCGCGTCCACGATGGGCTCCTCCTTTCGGCGAAATCAAAAATCTTCCGTTTATCATGATATGCACTTTTTTCCGCGCTGTCAATGAAGAACTTTGACAGGACTGGCTTTTTGATGTATTCAGCGCAAAGTAAGCCATTTCTGATGTGTGAGCTCCATCAGAATCTCGTTTCCGTCCCGGTCGAAGGGCTCAAAACCGCATTTCCGGTAGATGTGCTGCGCACGGGAATTGCAGTCCAGAACGCCCAGCGTCAGGCGGCTGAGGCGCAGGTTTTCAAAGGCGAATGCGCAGGCACAGGTAAGCGCCCATGTGCCGATGCCGCGGTTTCGGTTTTCCGCGCCGGTGATGGCAATGCGATAGTTTGCGCTGTTGTCTGCTGGATCCGGTTCGTTGATGACGCTTTCGCCGATGATGCGGCCTTCGGGGTTCAGAATCAGAAAATCGTGCCGGGTTTCATCCGCAATGCAGCGCAGGAAAAAGGGAATGACCACATTCCTCGCATAATGCTCCGCGCTGCCGGTCAGGCGGGCGACCTCCGGATCGAGGGGATCAAAAAGAGCCTGATAATAGGATTCTGCGTCCGTTGTCTGCGCCGGACGAATGGTGTAGCCGTTTTGTTCCCAAATCATGGTTTTCACCTCTGTCCCTATTATACATGCCGTCCGGCGGCGGTTCAACTGGACGGAGGACGCAGGCAGTGGTATAATGAAAGCGAACATCCCGAAGGAGGTTGCTTTTCCATGCGTAAAACCCGTTCGTTTTTCATCGGCCAAACGCCCATTGGCGGCGGTGCGCCGGTTACTGTACAAAGCATGACCAACACAGACAGCCGCGATGCGCAGGCGACCCTTGCACAGATCAAGGCACTGGCGGCTGCAGGCTGCGATATTGTGCGCCTGAGCGTGTATGACGAGGCCTGTCTGGATGCGCTGCCCACGATCATTGACGGATCGCCCGTGCCGCTGGTGGCGGATATCCACTACCGTCACGATCTGGCCATTGGCGCGATGGAGCGCGGCATTGCCAAGGTGCGCATCAACCCCGGCAACATCGGCAGTGTGGAAAACGTGCGCCGTGTGGCCGACTGCGCCAAAATGCACCATGTGCCTATCCGCATCGGCGTGAACAGCGGCAGCATTGATAAGGAAATTCTGGCCCGCGAAGGCGGCGTGACCGCCCGCGGCATGGTGGAAAGCGCGCTCAACCACGCCAAGCTGCTGGAAAATGAGGGCTTCCACGATATCGTGCTCAGCCTGAAGGCCTCCAGCGTGCCGCTGACGGTGGAAACCTACCAGCTGGCAGCCAAGCTGACGGATTATCCCCTGCATGTGGGCGTAACCGAGGCTGGTCTGCCCGGCGCAGGCAACATCAAGAGCGCCATCGGCATCGGCACTCTGCTTTTGCAGGGCATTGGCGATACCATTCGCGTATCCCTCACCGGCAGCCCCATTCCCGAGGCGGGCGCGGCCATTGATATCCTGCGCGCGGTCGGACTTCGCAAGAGTTTTGTGAACGTGGTCAGCTGTCCCACCTGCGGCCGCACCGGCATTGACGTAACCGCCATTGCCAAGCGTGTGGAAAAGGAACTGGCGGACATCCGTGTACCTATGACGGTTGCCGTCATGGGCTGCGTGGTCAACGGCCCCGGCGAAGCGCGCGAGGCGGATATCGGTCTGGCGGGCGGCGGCCTGAGCGCGGCTGGCGGCATGGCCGGCGGCGAGGGCAGCGAGTACTGCGAGGGCGTGATTTTTGAAAAGGGCAAAGCGCCCGAAAAGGTGGAAGGCGATCTGGCCGGCATCCTGATCAGCCGCGCCCGCGAAATGGCAAGGATCAAGGCGCTGAAATCATGAGCCATTACGATGTAGCGGCCTATGTGTGGCCGTCCTATACGGGTGACGAACCCCGCAGCCGGATTTTCTGGCCGGAAGGGATCGGCGAGTGGCAGACCGTGCGTGCGGCGCAGCCCAAATTTCCGGGCCATGAGTGGCCGCGCAAGCCGCTATGGGGCTATCAGAACGAAGCCGATCCTGCGGCGATGGAACAGCAGATCGAGGCGGCCGTCAGCCACGGGGTGAACGTGTTCATCTACGACTGGTACTGGTACGACCGCAGGCCGTTTCTGGAAAACTGCCTGAACGACGGTTTCCTGAAAGCACGCAACAATCAGCAGATGAAATTCTATCTGATGTGGGCTAACCACGACGCTACTTACCTGTGGGACAAACGCAACTCCCACATGGATACGGTGGTGTGGCAGGGCAGTGTGGACCGGGTGGAGTTTGAACGCGCCATGAGCCGCGTGATCGAACGGTACTTCTGCCAGTCCAATTACTATACGATTGACGGCAAACCGGTGTTCATGATCTACGATGTGCCCAATCTGGTCAAGGGGCTGGGCGGCGTGGAGAATACCCGCCGCGCCATTGAATGGATGCGCGAAGCCTGCGTAAAGGCAGGTCTTCCCGGGCTGCATCTGCAGTTTACCATGTGGAATGAAAACGCCACCAACCTCAGCGGCGTGGACAACGGCAGGGATATTCCAGCCAGCCGATTCGGCGATGTGGGCTTTGACAGCTGTTCGCATTATCAGTATGTGCATTTCACCAATATTGACCGTGATTATGCGGATGTGCTGTCTGATGTAGCCGCCGAATGGCAGCGGCTTGAAACGACGATCAGCATGCCGTATTTCCCGCATGTCAGCCTCGGCTGGGACAACAACCCGCGCCATGTGGATTTCAAGCCCGGCATTCTGCGTAACTGCACGCCGGAGAATATTGAACGCGCACTGCGGCTGGCAAAGGACTATGCGGACCGCCATCCGCAGCAGCCAAGGCTGATTACCATCAACAGCTGGAACGAATGGACGGAATCCAGCTATCTGCAGCCGGATGATCTGCACGGATACGGCTATCTGGAAGCGGTAAAACGCGTATTTCAGCAAACGCCGCGTTGACAAAACACCTGCTGCATTGTAAGATAAATGCAGCGAAAATCACCGGAGGTACGTATGAAAATCGCTGTTCTGATTCCCTGCTATAATGAAAGCAAAACCGTCGCCAAGGTAGTCAAGGATTACAGGGCCGCGCTGCCTGAGGCGGATATCTATGTATATGACAACAACTCCACCGACGGCACCGATGAGATCGCCCGCGAGGCCGGCGCGATCGTGCGTTATGAGTACCGTCAGGGCAAGGGCAATGTGATCCGCACCATGTTCCGCGAGATCGAGGCCGACTGCTACCTGATGATCGACGGCGACGATACCTATCCCGCCGAGAACGCCCGCGAAATGGTGGACCTGGTTCTGAACAAAAAGGTGGACATGGTGGTGGGCGACCGTCTGTCTGCAACCTATTTTACCGAGAACAAGCGGCCCTTCCACAACCTGGGCAACAAGCTGGTGCGCGGGTTGGTGAACACGCTCTTTAAGGGCGATATCCGCGATATCATGACCGGCTACCGCGCGTTCAGCTACCAGTTCGTCAAGTCCTTCCCGGTTTTGTCGAAGGGCTTTGAGATCGAGACGGAAATGACCATCCACGCGCTGGACAAGAACCTGAGCCTCAAGTCCATTCCCGTGGAGTACCGCGACCGCCCCGAGGACAGTGTGAGCAAGCTCAATACCTACTCCGACGGCTTCAAGGTGCTCAAGACCATCGCCCGTCTGTTCAAGGAATACCGCCCGCTGAACTTTTTCGGCATCTTTGCGGGTCTGTGCGCACTGATCGGCCTGATCGGTTTTGTGCCGGTGCTGGTGGAATACTTTGCTACCGGACTGGTGCCGCGTTTCCCCACACTGATCGTGAGCACGGTAATGTTCGTTTGCGCGCTGCTGCTCCTGGTATGCGGCTTTGTGCTGGATACCGTGGCCAAAAAGCACCGCCAGCTGTTTGAGATCAACCTCAACATCCTCCGTCTGCTCAAGGACAAGGGAGAGTAAAATGAAGCTTTTCAGCCAGTCAAGCCCCCTCCGGACATACGTCAGGGGGGCTTTCTGTTTTCTTTTGGGTATTCTGAGCGCACTGTGCTTTGTCATCGGGCAGACGGGCTATACAGGCATGAGCGAACTGCCCGCATCCGCCACCAGCTATCTGTGGTCTGCGCTGGCGGTGTGTTTTGGTCTGCTCAACTACCATGTGTTTGTCAAAAAAGCCGTCCGTCTGCACTGGCTGACCGCACTGTTTGCGGTGGTGTTCGGCGTGGTGAACACGCTGGGCGGCATGCTGTTTGCCTATGACCAGTGGGATATGCTGGCCTCGCCCGTGCAGCTGGCGATGGCGCTTGTGAAAAGCATGGGTCAGGCGGTGCCCATGGCGGCTGCCATGAGCTGGGTGGATCACTCGCTGCGAAGCGGCGTACTCAAAAAGCGCACATGGGCGGAGGATGTCCGTGAATGCAAACATGATGTGCTGTGCGTGATGCTCACACTGATCGTATGCTGGTCGCCGTACCTGCTGGCCTTCTACCCCGGAACGGTTTGCTGGGATCTGGGAGAGATGGTGGCGCAGTTCTTCGGGCAGACCGAAATGGATACCTGGCACCCTGTATTCACCACCTGGGTGATGGGCAGCTGCGTGTGGATTGGCCGACTGTTCGGCAGCGATAATCTGGGCGCAGCGCTGTTCACCGCCCTGCAGACGCTGGCTTTGAGCTATGCGCTTTCCCGCGCGGTGCATGCGCTGAAGGAGATGGGTGTGAACCGGCTGGTGCGCTGGGGCGCGGTGGTGTTTTTTGCCGTAACGCCCATCTGGGCGGGTTATGCGCAGTTCATCAGCAAGGATACGCTGTATACGGCGTGCATGCTGCTGTTTGTGCTGGCGGCGCTGAGAGTAGCTGTTTCACCTCATCCGACCCGCTTCGCGGGCCACCTTCCCCTCAAGGGGAAGGCAAAGCAGTCTGCCCGGCAAAGGCTTCCCCTTGAGGGGAAGCTGTCACCGAAGGTGACTGATGAGGTGAAAACCTCCCTCGAACTGTTCGTCTGGGGTCTCCTCGCCTGCCTGCTGCGCTCCAACGGTCTGTATGTGGTGCTGCCTACGGCCATTGTGCTGTGCGTCTTCGCCAGACCGAAAAAATGCATCATTCCTGCATTGGCCGGAGCGGTCGCCGGGGCGCTGGCATTCAGCAATGTGCTGATCCCTGCGCTGGGCATCCGTGATGAAACCGCCAGCGGCATCTACTCCGTTTGCTTCCAGCAGAGCGCGAGGGTGCTGCGCGACCACGCGGAGTCCGTCACGCCCGAAGAATATGCGGAAATCGACGTAGTGCTGGACGCTGCCCGTCTGCCCGAACTCTACGAGCCGTGGATCAGCGATCCCGTGAAGTTTACCTTCCGGCAGTACGGTCAGGGCGCAGAGGCGGAAAAGGCGGCGCTTGCCCGCTACCGCGAGACCTGGATTCAGATGCTTGCCAAATATCCGCTGGATTATCTGGAAAGCTTCTTTGCGGGCAATATTGGGTACTACACCTTTACACCCAAGATCGAAGGCGAAACCTACAACGATCAGGCGGGCAACCGGCTGGTGTTTGAAACCTATGAGCTGGGTGACAGCCGCGGCCCCGATCCGCGCTTTCTGGATACCACGCAGATCGCCGCGATGGAGCCGGTGCGCCGGATGCTTGCGCTGTTTGCGCGAGGCTGGCGGCATATCCCCCTGCTGAGCCTTTTGTACGCCTGCGCCAGCTACACCTGGCTGCTGGTGGGCGCGGCGATAAGCCTGTGCCGCCAGAAACAGTGGAAGCGGCTGATCGCTTTTCTGCCGGCGCTGCTTTCGCTGGGCGTGTGCATGCTGAGCCCTGTCAACGACTATTTCCGCTACTTCCTGCCCATTGTGGCCATGACCATTCCGCTGATCGGCGCAGCATCCGCCGGGGAGGAGAAACCATGAAGATTCTTGCGATCGGCAACAGCTTTTCCACAGACGCGACGACTTACCTGCATCAGACCGCCCTTGCACAGGGCGTGGATCTGGAAGTGTACAACCTATATATCGGCGGCTGTCCGCTGGAAAAACACGCGCTCAATCTGGAAAACGACGAGCCTGCCTATGAAGAGCAGCTCAACGGCGTGCCCACCGGGCGCATGGTGAGCATCCGGGAAATGCTCCGCCTGCAGCCGTGGGATGCGGTCATCACCCAGCAGGCCAGTCCCTACAGCGGCTGGCTGGAAAGCTATGAGCCGTTCCTTGGACTGCTGCTGGAAACCATCCGCAAGGAATGTCCCGGCGTGCGCATCCTGCTGCACGAAACCTGGGCGTATGAGCATACCAGCACCCACAGCGCTTTCCTGCGCTACCGCCGCAGCCAGCAGGAAATGTATGAAAGGATTCGTTCGTGCTATTACATGATGGCTTACAAGTACGGTCTGGAGGTCATTCCCTGCGGTGATATGATCCAGAAAGCGCGAAGCCTGCCGGTGTTTGACACGCGAAACGGCGGACAAACCCTCTGCCGCGATGGTTTCCACATGAACCTGTACGGTCGTTATCTGACCGCCTGCGTCTGGCTGAAAACGCTGTGCGGCGTAAGCGTGAAGAACAATCCGTTCGTGCCGGAAGCCGCATGCGGCGTAGAAGAGGTAGACGAATGTCTTATGCAGGTTGTGCGCGATGTTGTGGAAGCAGAATAAAAGCGAACCAGGCTCCTGCGTGTAAGGGAACCTGGTTTTGTGCAAAAATAGCGCTGAAGTGCGCCCGCTTCGACCAAAGGAAGATGAAAAGTGCCGGAGCAGATGCAAACGGAGGAACCTGTCGCTTAGCCGCCTCATCAGTTTGCTTCGCAGACAGCTCCCCTTTTCAAGGGAAAGCGTGCGCACACAAGTGAGCCGGAGGCACTGTATTGCCTCCGGCGGTCTTTGCCGCAGCCCCAAACGCAAAACGAAACCCCTGACCGCGTAAAACGCGGTCAGTCCGGGGTGCAGGGGCGCTGCCCCTGCTAGAGGTCGTCTGCGTCCTGAACGGGCTGGCCGCCATCCTTGGGCGTGCCGGTGTAGCTGCCCAGAACATCGGAATTGCTTTCTTCAGACTGGTGCGAAAAATCACACAGGCGCTGAATATCGTGACGGACGGGCGGCTGTTTCTTTTTGCCGAACATGCGGGATCCCTCCTTTCGTTACGCACAGTGTGCGGAGAAACGGGTGTTTTCATACGTTCCGGCACAGGTGGACGGTTGTAACAAGTGTGAACTTCCAGCCTTTTGTACTGTACGAAAAGCGGTAAATGGTGTACAATAGGGCGTACAGCGCTGCAAGAGGAGGGAGGGGAACGCGCGTGGGTGGTCGTTTTCAGAACGCAGGCCGTGCGTTTTTTCGCCTGCTGCTTGCGGTGTGCGGGCTGCTAAGCCTGTGCATTCCCGCCCTTGCCCAACCGCAGACGCGCGCGCTGCTGATTGGCGTGGATGAGTTTGTATCCCGCCCCAGCGCCTTCCCCAGCTCGCAAAACAATGTGCTGGCCATGCAGCAGCTGATGGAGAATGCGGAAACGAAGCTGGAAAGCATCGTGGTTCCGGCAGATCCCGTTACGGATGCGCAGGCGTTTGCCACCCTTGTGCAGCAGGCCTTTGCCGATGCGGACGAAACGGATATCAGCTGCCTGTACATGTCCACGCACGGCGTGTTTGAAGACGGACAGGAGCCCGTTCTGCTTTTGAGCGACGGCATCACCGAGAACGGCCTTACCCCGGCGCAGCTGGAAGCGGCGTTTGAGGGGATTCAGGGCGTGAAGCTGCTCATACTGGATGCGTGCCATTCCGGCGCTTTTATCGGCAAGGGCATGAGCAGCGCGCCGGAAAAGGTGCATTTTCTGGGCGATACGTTCAAGGTGATCGCCTCCAGCGGCGCCATGGAGGAAAGCTGGTACTGGTCCAGCGCGGAAGGCGGGACTCAGGGCGGCTTCTACTTTACGCAGGCCATTGTGTACGGCCTTTCGGCTGCCGGCGGCTATCCGGCGGATCAGAACCGGGACGGAGCGGTTACGCTGAACGAGCTGTACAGCTATCTGCTCAGCAATCATGCGGCGTCCACGCCGCAGGTATATCCCCAGTCGGATGATACCGTCATCTTCCGCTATGACGCGTCGGCGCCCCAGCCAGAAGGCATGGACCGATCGCCCATTGTGGATGTAACCTTCTCCGGCTCCACGCTGGATCTGAATACCAGGCAGATCAGCCTGGAGTTCATTGCCACCCGCCCGGTGCGCGTGGCGTATCAGATTGTGTATCAGAAGAACGGCAAGTGGGAGTTTGACAAAGCCCAGCTGATTTATGACGGTGCGGAGCGTTTTACGGCTTACGGCGATGAGCCGGGAGCGATCTCTCCGGGCCGCAAGACCCGCGCTATCAATCTGGGCCAGCTGCTGGGCAGCGAATACGGCTATGCGCTGGTGCAGCTGGTGTCCATTGAGGAAGATATCACAGTTCATGCTGGCCGCGTGATCTGCATGCCGCCTGCTGCCGGCGATATCAACGTGACTGCCCGCGTGCAGCGCAGCTTTCGACGTGAGGGCGGACGGGAGCTGCCCATTTTCATCGGGCATGATTATCCGTGCACGCTGAGTGTGGCCATTGTGGATGCAAACGATCAGGTCGTGCACCGGCTGAGCCACCGGCAAGGCACGCGCCCATTGCAGATCGAGCCTGCGGGCAGCGTGTTTTACTGGGACGGCCTGCTACGGGACGGTACGCCCGCTGCGCCGGGCGAGTACCGCGTGCGCGTCCAGGCCCATATGAACGATAGAACGGTAACGGTGCTTTCCGCCGCTTTTACCATCGAATAAGGAGGCAAACAATCCATGGCTTATAAGCTGATGGTCGTCATTCCCTGTTATAACGAAGAAGAGGTGCTGCCCGAAACGTCGCGCCGTCTGGTGGAAAAAATGGCTTCCCTGGAAAAGAAGGGGCTCATCACCCCGGACAGCCGCGTGCTGCTGGTCAATGACGGCAGCCGTGACCGCACCTGGGAAATGATTTGCCAGCTGCACAGGGAAAATCCCATGTTCGAAGGCGTGAAGCTCAGCCGCAACCGCGGGCACCAGAACGCGCTGCTGGCCGGTTTGATGACTGCGCGCAACCGCTGCGATATTTCCATTTCCATGGACGCTGACCTGCAGGACGATATGGACGCCATGGATCGTTTTATTGAAAAGTATGCAGAAGGCTGCGATGTGGTGTACGGCGTGCGCAATAAGCGTGAGACGGATACTTTCTTCAAGCGTGAGACCGCGCTGATGTTCTACCGCCTGATGAAGGGCCTTGGGGTGGATATCACCTACAACCACGCCGATTACCGCCTGATGAGCAACCGCGCGCTCAATGCCCTTGCCCAGTTTGGCGAGGTCAACCTGTTCCTGCGCGGTCTTGCGCCGCTGGTGGGCTTCCAGAGCGATACCGTTTCCTACGACCGTTCCGAACGCTTTGCCGGCGAGAGCAAATATCCCTTCAAGAAGATGCTGGCTTTTGCCATTGACGGCATCACCAGCTTCTCCGTCAAGCCTCTGCGCCTGATCACCAGCGTGGGTCTGGGCATTTTTGTGGTGAGCCTCTTTATGCTGCTCTATGCCCTGATCAGCTGGATCACCGGCAAAACGGTGGTGGGCTGGACCAGCACGCTTGCCTCCATCTGGATGATCGGCGGCATTCAGCTTTTGTCGCTGGGCATCATCGGCGAATATGTGGGCAAGATTTATAACGAAACCAAGCGCCGCCCGCGCTTTATCATTGAACGTTATCTGAACGAAGCAGGCGAAGATCCCGCAGTGGATGAAACCCGCTGATTCAATCATATTGAAAACCCCGAAGTCACGGCTGACAGACAGCAATGGCTTCGGGGTTTTTCATGGAATCAGCTTACTTGGCGTGATAGCTGGAGCACTCGCTCTCATCACACTTGCCGGAGTGGCACTGGCTGCGGGGAGCAACCTTGATGCTGTCCAGCCGGCAGCGACCGTTTTCGGTGTGGTGCTGGCAGCTGGTCACATCGCACAGGATGCTCTGGTTCTGGTTGGGCATGGCCATATCGTTCACCTCCCTTGACGTGATGAGAACAGTATGCGCCAAAGTGCGCTTTGTAATACTATGAACATTGTTCGAACTGGAATGTGATACGCTCTGGTCGTACCGCAGATGCGCTGATCAGAAAATAAAGTTTGCCCAAACGCCGGGCAATCAATCATTTAAGCGGGTCGGAGCCACTGTATTGGCCCCGGCGGTCTTAATACCAGCGCCAAACACAAAAAACCCGCCCCGCGCAAAGCGCGGAACGGGTTGCCGGTGGTGCTGCGCACGGCAAATGTACCGATACATTTGCTCACCGCAGGTGTGCCCCTGCTTACTTTACGTATTCAGCGGCGTTGGTACCGGCAATGCGGCCAAAGACCACGATGTCGGAAACGGCGTTGCCGCCCAGACGGTTGGCGCCGTGCACGCCGCCGGTCACTTCGCCGGCAGCGAACAGGCCGGGGATGGCGGTGCCTTCAGCGGTCAGGACTTCGGTCTTTTCGTTGATCTTCAGACCACCCATGGTGTGGTGGATGCCAGCGGTGACCTTGATACCGTAGAAGGGAGCGGTGTCGAGGGGATTGGCGAAGCTGGTGCGGCCGAACTCAGCGTCGGTCTTGGCAGCAACGTTGGCATTCCAGGCTTCCATGGTGGCGGGGAAGTTGGCGGCGTCAACGCCCATGGCGTTGGCCAGTTCTTCGTAGGTGTTGCCGGAAACGGTCAGACCCTTGGTGATGTAGCCGGCGATAACGCTGGAAGCATCCACCATCTTCTGGTCAACGATCAGCCAGCTGTAGGAGCCGGTCTGAGCGATCTCAGCAGCAGAAACAACGTCACGGGTGCCAACTTCATCGATGAAGCGCTTGCCCTCAGCGTTTACGAGGATAGCGCCGTCGCCGCGCAGGCCCTCGGTGATCAGGGCAGCGGTGTCAGCCTGAACGGTGGGATGGATCTGGATCTGCTCCAGATCAACGGTGGCAGCGCCCACAGCGGTAGCCATGGCAATGCCCTGACCCTGCAGGCCGGCAGCGTTGGTGGTCATGAAACCGTCCAGAGAGGGATTCAGCTCAGCAACCATTTCCAGGTTGGCGCCGAAACCGCCGGTGGCCAGAATAACAGCCTTGGCGTTTACGATCACGTTGCCGCCGTCAGCGGTCACGCCGTTCACGCCGGCCACAGCGCCGTTTTCCATGCGGATCTCGGTAGCGGTGGTCTCAAACAGGATCTCGATGCCGCGCTCGGTCACGTTCTTTTCCAGAATGGGAACGATGTAGGAGCCAACGGAAACGGTCTTGCCCTCGGTATTCACAGGGCGATGGATGCGCTTAACGGAAGCGCCGCCGAAGGAACCAACGCTGGTCAGGTCAGCGCCGATGGAGGACAGCCATTCGATGCCGGACTCGGTGCCTTCCACCATGGTCTTGACCAGGGTAGCGTCGTTCAGGCCCTTGCCGCCGATGATGGTATCCAGCTCCATGAGCTCCTTGGAGTCAAAGTAGCCGGTGGGGTTCTTCTGATACTCTTCCCACTGAGTCTTCACGGTGTTGGCCAGTTCGACCACAACGGCGTTGTCGGCCCAGGAAGTCTCGATGGAATTCAGGGTCTTTTCCAGACCGGCCTGCTCGCCGAAGGTGTTGGTATCCTGCAGAGCAGTCTTGGCAGCGTTCATGCCGCCGGTGGCGCGCACGGTGTTGCCGCCGACCATGGGCTGGCTCTCCACGATCACAACGGTCTTGCCGGCGTCGGCAGCGGTGATGGCAGCGCTCATGCCGGCGCCGCCAGCGCCCACGACCACAACGTCAACGTTGCGGATTACATCTTCGGCCTGGCCCTTTTCAACCACAACATTGTAGTCTTCGGGGTTCACGCCGGCAGCGGTCAGAGCAGCCTTGGCAGCCTCGATGATGGCGTTGGAAGTGATGGTAGCGGTAGCGACGGTGTCAACGGCGATGGAGCCGGTGGCAGCGATCTCAGCGGGCAGCTTTTCGATGGCCACAGAGCCGATGCCCTGGGTCTCGGAAGCGCCTTCGGCGGTCACATTGGTGATCACGCCTTCGGTCAGGGTGACGGTCACGTTCACGTCGCCGCCAAAGCCCTTGGCAGTGCCGGTGAAGTCGCCGGATACAGCAGCAGGAACAGCCTCGCCCAGCGCGACGGAAGCGGTCAGCATCATCAGCGCCATGACGATTGCAACAATGCGGTTCTTCATGGTTTGTTTCCTCCTGTGGAGATTGTTATTTTTTTAACCGGCGGGAAGTATACCATATTGGATGTGGAATTGCAATAGGAAAAGATGATTATCTGGTAAAGAAATTTTCCATATCGTACTTTCTGGTTGAATAACGGCCAGAAGCTGCTGCTTCTGGCCGGGAAAGTGATTCAGTTGAAAATGGAACGTAAAAGGGTCATGGTTTCGGCATCCGGCACGGAAAAAACGAGAGGCTGTTTTCCCAGTGCGCGGTATTTGTTTTCGCCCATGGCATGATAGGGCAGAAGCTCAATCTTTTCGGGCGTGCCGTTCTGATCAAGCCAATCTTTAATCTGCTGCATGGTTTCCGGCTGATCGTTCACGCCGGGAATGACGGGAATACGGATCCAGAGATGTGCCCCCGCCTGAAACAGTTTTTGCAGGTTGGTCAGGATCAGCTCATTGCCCACACCGGTGTACTGTCTGTGTTGTTCGGAATCCGGCAGCTTCAGATCGTAGAGGAACAGATCGGTGAAGGGCAGGATTCTTTCAAAATGCTCAAACGGCACATGACCTGCGGTATCCACGGCGGTGTGGATGCCGTTTTCTTTGCATTTTTGCAGCATTTCAGCCAGAAAATCGATTTGCAGCATGCATTCGCCGCCGGAGAAGGTAACGCCGCCGCCGGAACGGTCGTAGTAGGCTTTGTCCTTGAGAACCTCCGAAAGCACTTCGTCCACGGTATATTCCCTGCCGCAGACCTTGCGCGCATCCGCTGCACAGAACAAGGCGCACCTGCCGCACAGATCGCAGCCATCCAGCTGACGGGGACAGACCCGCGCGCATTTTCCGCAGTTGGTGCACTGATCCTGATAAAACATCATCTGCGGCGGCATGAGCTGGCTTTCCGGGTTGTGGCACCAGAGGCAGCGCAGATTGCAGCCTTTGAAGAAAACGGTCGTGCGGATGCCCGGACCGTCTGAAAAGGCATTGCGTTCGATATCAAAGAGGGTTGCTGTTGCCATGGCCTGCACCTCAGCTTTGCGTGGTTCTTTGAATGATGTTATCCTGCATGGCTTCGTGCAGCTTGACAAAGTAATCCGCAAAGCCAGTCACGCGTACGCGCAGATGGCGGTAATCATCCGGATTGGCCTTGGCGCAGAGCAGATCCTGCCTGGATACGTAGGTCAGCTGGAAATGTACGCCGCCGTTCAGGAAATAAGTTTCCAGCATGTCCGCCAGTTTGGCAAAGGATTCGTCATTGCGGATCAGCTGCTCATCCACGGTCAGATTGGTCACGGTGCATCCGCAGCCGATGCCGTTGGGATCGATCCTGGCCACGGCGTTCAGCAGCGCTGCCAGACCATTGCGGTCCCTGCCGCCGCTCTGCCCCAGACCAAACTGAAGGGGCTCGCCGCTGCAGCGCCCGTCCGGGGTGGCCTGCGTCTGCTCGCCGAACCACTTGTGATGGATGTTGTAACCTACCAGATCGCCGATCAGCCAGTGATAGCCGAAAAGATTGGTCTTGTCCTTCAAAAACTCGTACAGGTCCTGATACAGCCGCTGGGCAATGGCGTTGGAACGCTCGGTATCATTGCCGAAAAAGTCGCCTTTTTTCTTCAGAAGGAGCTGCAGATCCTCATAACCCTGCCAGTTGTTTTGCAGCGCTGAAACCAGCTCCTGCATGGTGATCAGCTTTTCATCATACACAAACTGCTTGACGATGATCAGCGAGTCGATGACGTTGGGGATGCCGATGCACATGGGGGAGGCGATCACGATATCGCCCGCGCCCTGCGTAAGGCTTCGGGCCTTTTCGATGCAGCCGTTAAAGAAAAGGCTGGACAGGTAGTTGATATCCTTGGCGCGCTCTTTGTTGTACAGATCATCATAGGCGTAGCCCTTTTCAAGATCGGCAAACAGCTCCTGCAGGAAGAGCGCGTAGTAATCCTCGAAGGTGTCCGCCTGAAGGATCTGTTCGCTCTTGCGATGGAAAAGTGTTTCCGTAGACCGCAGGAAATTGATTTTGGAGTTGCTGCCGGTGATGGCGCCGAGGAAAGCGGGTTCGTTGCAGCCTACGGTGGTATAGCCGACGGCCTTTTCAAACGGGAAACCGCAGATTTCCGTATAGGCTTTGATGCGTTTCTCATCGTTCTGGAAGGCGATGCGCTTGTGCGGATCATTGCGTTCACAGTTCAGCACATAGCGGAAGTCTTCCCCGGACATTTTGGCGGTCCAGCGCAGCGTGACCTGCGGGATCCATGTGGGTAGTTCCAGCAGAGATTCCAGAATCAGTCTGGAAAGATCACAAAAACCGTCGCGGCCGTCCGGCAGATAACCGCCAATGCAGAAATGCGATTCGCCGCCGCGCGTAAAATTGGCGGAAGTCGCCTTGGTAGCAGCCTGCAGCATTAAAAACAGTTCCTGCAGATATTCCTTGGCATCCTCGCGGGTGATCACGCCGTTTTGCAGATCGTGCTCATAGAAGGGGCGCAGATAACGGTCCAGCGTGCCCACGCTGTCCGGATCAGCGGAGAAGCACAGGTAGATGGTCAGCACCGCCTCGTAAAAAGAGGAAGGCTTGTTTTCCGGCACGCGCAGCAGCGCTTCGGACAGAGCAAACAGATTTTGTTTGTATTCCGGGTTTTCCACCGTCTGCGCAAGCGTCGCTGCACGTTCCGAGCATTTATGCGCCCAGCCGACCAGCGCACTTGCCACATCCCGCAGCGCTGTCAGAAAACCTGTTTCTTCTTCGCCGGTATGCAAAAGCATGGAGGCTTCGATCTCTTCAATGATCCCCTTCAGACCTTTGTCCAGCACCTTCTGATAATCGGCAGTTGCGTGCTGCCACTCAAACGTGGACAGGTTATCGATGGATTTGAGATAGAAATCCCGGCGCACTTCATCAAAAGCGGCATGACCCATCCGCCGGAAAGCATCGCCCACCACGGAAGCATCGCAGTTGAAAAAGCCGGTCATTCTGGAATATTCGCTCAATACCGGTTCCTGATTGAGAATAAATTCACAGAGACGCTTGGGTTCCTTCTGCTGGCGGGGCAGAAAAAGATCCTGCCGGTCATAGCTGGTCGGGATGGGATGGGCATAGTTTTTGCCCTGCAGCGTAAGTTCCGTCAGTTTGCGGATTCGTTCATTCATAGCAGCCACCTCTTTGCCGAAAAAAGGTTGTATTGTTTTGTTAGCAAAAAGATAAAAAAGGATGCTTTTAGTATAGTCTGAAACAGTGCAAAATGCAAATACTTTTGCAAACCTTGACATTGCTTCCTTGGAAGGCGTAAACTGTACATAATGGGTTTGTATGCGTACATCCCGTATCAAGGAGGTACAGCCATATGCGAAAGCAGCGTCACTATGAAATGGATATGACCAACGGTCCACTGCTTGGCAAGATCATCCGCTTTGCAGTTCCGCTTATTTTTACAGGTATTCTGCAATTGCTCTACAATGCTGCCGATGTGATCGTGGTAGGTCGTTTTGCAGGCCCTACCGCGCTGGCGGCGGTCAGCTCCACGGGTTCGCTGACCGGTCTGATCATCAACTTCTTCATGGGCTTCTCGCTGGGCGCGAGCGTGCTGGTGGCGCAGTCGTACGGTGCGGGCGACCATAAAAAGATCAGCGATGCCATCCATACCTCCATTGTGGTTTCGGCCATCTGCGGCGTGGTCGTAAGTGTGCTGGGCATTGCGTTCGGCCGGCCGCTGCTGGAGCTGATGGACAGCCCCGCGGATGTCATCGATCAATCCGCGCTGTATATCACCATTATTTTTGCCGGTTCCATCTTTAACCTTGTTTTCAACTTCGGCGCGGCCATCCTGCGCGCTGTGGGCGATACCAAGCGCCCCATGTATTACCTGATCCTGAGCGGTCTGGTAAACGTGGTGCTGAACCTGATCTTTGTGGTCGGTTTCCACATGGGCGTGGCGGGCGTTGCGCTGGCCACGGTTGCCAGCCAGATCATGAGCTGTATTCTGGTTCTCCTCTGCCTGCTGCGCAGTCACACAGTCATTCGTCTGGAGCTGCACAAGCTGAAGCTGAATCCTCAGATGGCGGTTCGTCTGCTCAAGATCGGCCTGCCTGCCGGTCTCCAGAGCGCCATGTTCTCCATTTCCAACATGCTCATTCAGTCCTCCATCAACTCCTTCGGCAGCACGGTCATGGCGGGCAACGGCGCGGCGGGCAACATTGAAGGCTTTGTGTACACCGCTATGAATGCGATCTACACCTCCTGCCTTACCTTCACCAGCCAGAATGTGGGCGCCCGAAAGCCGGAACGCGTGGGCCGCGTTATGCTGCTGTGCCAGCTGTGCGTTATGGCGGCCGGCCTGTTCATGGGCGGTGTTGTGACGATTTTTGCCCGGCAGCTGCTGGGTGTTTATACCACGGATCCTCAGGTGGTCCAAATGGGCCTTGTCCGTATCAGCTGCATTGCGCTGCCGTACTTCCTGTGCGGTATGATGGACGTAATGGTGGGCGGTCTTCGCGGCATGGGCAACTCCTTTGTGCCGATGATCGTTTCCATCGTGGGCGTGTGTGTGTTCCGTGTGGGCTGGGTCTATACCATCTTCGCCGCTCACCACACGCTGGAAACGCTGTACATGTCCTATCCCGTCAGCTGGACGGTAACGGGGCTGTGCCACTTTGTATGCTTCCTGTTCGTCAAGAAGAAACTGACCAAACGCATTCAGGGCGAATTGGCAATGGAACGGGGCTGATGACGAGGGGCCTCCGGCGGGCCAGGAGAGGCTCCGCCTCTCCTGGCAACCTCACCGCTTAAGGGCTT
>JAFYQB010000055.1 GCA_017547285.1 Clostridia bacterium | reverse complement strand
TGCGCAGGTCCAGATAGCGGTACTTGAGACGCAGCGTCTCATCGGCTTCACGGGAACGGTTGATCTGGAAGGGCAGTTCGTTGTAACGGCAGCGGCCCAGCACTTCAATCTTTTCAGGCACGATTTCGATATCGCCGGTAGCCTGCTTGGGGTTCTTGGAGTCGCGCTCACGCACGATGCCATCCACAGCGATGGTGCTTTCCTTGTTGAGGGAACGAATGAGCGCCATCTGCTCTTCATTCTCGATAACGACCTGGGTGGTGCCGTAGAAGTCACGGACAACCACAAAAGCCAGCGCCGCAGAAACCTCGCGTACATTTTCCATCCAGCCGGCAATACGAACCTTCTTGCCGCAGTCGCTGATACGCAGTTCTTCACAGGTATGGGTGCGATTCTGAATCATGATTCCTTACCTCTCTATCGTAAAACAATTAGGCAAACATTTTCCTTTGCGAACAGTTCACAGGCGCGTCTGTTCGTCAGTGATCCATGAAAATTCACAGATAGATAAATTATACACGGGCAACTCGTTGAATGTCAAGGATTTGGCAGTGTTCCGCCAAAACTTCCACTTTTCTATGTCCTCCTTCTGTATTTCAAGCAGCCGTTTCTTTACAGAACAGCAAAATACATGCTATAATAGAAATGATTTTTGTTTTCAACTGGAAAGGAGTTTACATACAATGAAGAACGTCATCCATACCGCTTCCGCTCCTGCCGCCATCGGCCCCTACTCTCAGGCGATCCAGATGGGCGACTTCCTGTTTACCTCCGGTCAGCTGGGTATCATTCCCGAAACCGGCGAACTGGCTCAGGGCGTAGAAGCTCAGACCGAATATGCGCTCAAAAATCTGGGTGCAATCCTCGCAGAGGCTGGTATGACCTACGCCAATGTGCTCAAGACCACTGTTTTTGTGGCTGACCTTGCCGACTTCGCCAAGGTAAACAGCATTTATCAGCAGTTCTTTGCCGGCGATTATCCCGCCCGCAGCTGTGTGCAGGTCGCTGCTCTGCCCAAGGGCGGTCTGGTGGAAATCGAATGCATTGCATCCAAGTAAGGAGTTCAACCATTCATGTTTGAAATCGTTTCCAAAAAAGCGCTCAACCCGACCGTTGTGCGCATGACCATTCATGCTCCGCTGATTGCCCGCAAGGCGGAGCCCGGCCAGTTTGTCATCCTTCGCGCCGGTGAAAACAGCGAGCGTCTTCCCCTCACGGTGGCTGATTTCGACCGTGAGGCAGGTAGTGTGACCATCATCTATCAGATTGTAGGCGCCGGAACCATGGAACTGAACACGCTGGAACAGGGCGACTGTCTGCACGATCTTGTCGGCCCCCTGGGTGTTGCCACGCATACCGACGGTCTGAAAAAAGTGTGCATCGTTGGCGGCGGCGTTGGCTGTGCCATCGCCTATCCCGTTGCCAAAAAGCTGCACGGTCTGGGCGCTGAAGTGCACAGCGTTATCGGTTTCCGCAATCGCGACCTGGTGATTCTGGAAGACGACTTCCGCAAGGTCAGCAGTGAAATGCGCCTGATGACCGATGACGGCAGCCATGGCGAAAAAGGCCTTGTGACCGCCGCACTGGAAAAACTGATTCAGGAAGGCAACCAGTATGACGAAGTAATCGCCATCGGCCCGCTTGTCATGATGAAGTTTGTGTGTCAGGTGACCAAAAAGTACGGCGTCAAAACCGTTGTCAGCATGAACCCCATCATGGTGGACGGCACCGGCATGTGCGGCGGCTGCCGCCTGACCGTTGGCGGTGAAACCAAATTCGCCTGCGTGGACGGCCCTGACTTTGACGGTCATCTGGTTGATTTTGACGAGGCCATCGCCCGCAGCGGCATGTACCGTGAATTTGAAGCGCATGCCCGCGAAGCATCCTGTAATCTGCTGAAGAAGGAGGTCGAATAAGATGCCGAATATGGATCCGAAAAAGACCCCCATGCCTTCGCAGGAGCCCTGCATCCGCAATGGCAATTTCAAAGAAGTCGCTCTCGGCTACACCGCAGAAATGGCAGTGAATGAAGCCAAACGCTGTCTGAACTGCAAAAACAAGCCCTGTGTATCCGCCTGCCCTGTTTGTGTGGACATTCCCGCTTTCATTCAGCAGGTCGCACTGGAAAACTTTGAAGGCGCTTACGAAGTGCTTTCCCGCTCCACCTCTTTGCCTGCTGTCTGCGGCCGCGTATGTCCGCAGGAAAGCCAGTGTGAAGGCAAATGCGTGCGCGGCATCAAAGGAGAGAGCGTTGGCATCGGCCGTCTGGAACGCTTTGTGGCGGACTGGCACCGCGAACATGCCACTGCAGAAGTAACCAAGCCTGAATCCAACGGGCACAAGGTAGCCGTAATTGGCGCCGGCCCCAGCGGTCTTACCTGCGCTGGTGATCTGGCCAAACTGGGCTATGACGTAACGGTCTACGAAGCTCTGCATGTAGCTGGCGGCGTTCTCAGCTATGGTATTCCGGAATTCCGTCTGCCCAAGAGCATTGTGGCACAGGAAATCGATGGCCTGCGCAAGCTGGGCGTAAACATTGAGTGCAACATCGTCATCGGCAAAACGCTGACGGTGGATGATCTGTTTGACATGGGCTATGAAGCCCTGTTCATCGGCAGCGGCGCAGGTCTCCCCCGCTTCATGAATATTCCCGGCGAGAGCCTCAAGGGCGTGTACAGCGCAAACGAATATCTGACCCGCATCAACCTGATGAAGGCATATCTCCCCAACAGTACCACTCCCATCAAGAAGTCTGAAAAAGTGGCTGTTGTGGGCGGCGGCAACGTGGCCATGGATGCTGCCCGCTGCGCCAAGCGCATGGGCGCGAAGGAAGTGTACATTGTATACCGCCGCGGCATGCAGGAACTGCCCGCCCGCCTCGAAGAAGTGGAGCATGCGCAGGAAGAAGGCATCATCTTCAAGACGCTGTGCAATCCCATTGAAGTGCTGGGTGATGAAAACGGTAACGTGTCCGGCGTGCGCTGTGTGGAAATGGAGCTTGGCGAGCCCGACGCTTCCGGTCGCCGCCGCCCCATTGTAAAGGAGAACAGCGAGTTTGTGTTGGATGTGGATACCATGATCATGTCCATTGGCACAAGCCCCAATCCGCTGATCCGCAATACCACTCCCGGTCTGGAAACCAACCGTCACGGCTGCATCGTTGTACAGAATGACGATGGTCTGACCAGCCGCGAAGGTGTGTACGCCGGCGGCGACGCTGTAACAGGCGCTGCTACTGTTATTCTGGCAATGGGCGCTGGCAAGAATGCCGCAAAAGCAATTGACAACTATATTCAGCGTAAGTGAGCAAACAGCCCTGTCTAAGCAGGGCTGTTTTTCAACTTCAAAGGAGCATTATGCCTAAAAATATTTTTCTAATTACCGGGCTAATGGCATCCGGAAAATCTACAATTTCTGAAATGCTGGCATCGACATTGAAACCTTCTGTCCATTTGAGAGGCGATATTTTTCGAAAAATGATCATCACTGGCAGAGCTGATATGTCAGAGCATCCTTCTGCGGAAGCTGTAAATCAACTTCATCTGCGATATCTATTAACTGCAGAGTGTGCGAAAAAATACTTCGATAACGGTTTTTCTGTCGTCATTCAGGATAACTATTATTGTTCGGAATTACCGTACATGCTTGAACTATTAAAGGGCTATCCGGTTCATACCATCGTGCTGTGTCCAAATGTTTCCGCAATTCGCGATCGAGAAGCCAAGCGCAACAAAAAAGGATACACAGGTTTTGAAATCGAACCGCTTTATAATACCTTTATGTCTGAAACACCACGCATTGGCTTATGGATTGACTCCAGCATCCAAACGCCTCAACAAACTGTGGATTACATCAAAGAGTATTTCAACCTTTGATAAAAAGCATATGCAAAAGGGTCGCTTCCTTACGGAAGCGACCCTTGAAAAAGCCATCAATTAGCGGTTGAGCAGAGTGGCCTCGGTCTCCTTGTCGAAGAAGTGCAGGCGAGCCACGTCGAAGGCAACCTTGATCTTCTGGCCGGCACGGCTGGCGGTGCGAGGATCAACGCGAGCGATGATGTTCTCGTCCTTGCCGGAGGTGGACAGGTACAGGTAGGTCTCGGAGCCCATCAGCTCGGTAACTTCAACGTTGCACTCAACAACAGCGTTGGAAGCGGCGACGACTTCGGGATCATCGTTGATGTTCTCGGGACGGATGCCCATGTAGACTTCCTTGCCGATGTAGGATTCGTCAACGAACTTAGCCAGCTTGGCCTGGGGCACGGTGATCTTGTTGGTGCCGAACTTGGCGACCACTTCGTTGCCTTCCTTCTCCAGCTTCACGGTGAAGAAGTTCATCTGGGGGCTGCCGATGAAGCCGGCAACGAACAGGTTGGCGGGATGATCGTACAGGTTCTGGGGGCTGTCAACCTGCTGCACGAAGCCGTCCTTCATAACCACGATACGGGAAGCCATGGTCATAGCTTCGGTCTGGTCGTGGGTAACATAGATGAAGGTGGTCTGCAGACGCTGATGCAGCTTGGTGATCTCAGTACGCATGGCAACGCGCAGCTTGGCGTCCAGGTTGGACAGAGGCTCGTCGAACAGGAAGACCTTGGGCTCACGAACGATAGCACGGCCCAGAGCAACACGCTGACGCTGGCCGCCGGACAGAGCCTTGGGCTTACGGTTCAGCAGGTGGCTGATGTCCAGGATCTTGGCAGCTTCTTCCACGCGCTGCTTGATCTCAGCCTTGGGGGTCTTGCGCAGCTTCAGACCGAAAGCCATGTTGTCGAACACGGTCATGTGGGGATACAGAGCGTAGTTCTGGAAAACCATGGCGATGTCGCGATCCTTGGGAGCAACGTCGTTGACCAGACGGTCGCCGATGTACAGTTCGCCGCTGGAGATCTCTTCCAGACCGGCAACCATGCGCAGGGTGGTGGACTTACCGCAGCCAGAGGGGCCAACGAGAACGATGAATTCCTTGTCTTCGATGTCCAGGCAGAAATCGCTGACAGCGGTGACGTTGCCGGAGTATACCTTATAGATGTGGTTGAGGGATACGCTTGCCATAGCAGACAGCCTCCTTAATTTGTGTATACTGCATCCCGTATGGATATGCAGCATTTGACTATCTGTATTATAGCTGTTTTTTTCAGAAAATGAAATTGGCCAAATCCACCAAGATTGACCCCACTCTTTGTACAGGATGTACACAGCGGTCAAAAAGCAACCAGATGTATATCTTTATTCTCCGTTTTCATGCCTATTCCTGCCGCAGCGCATCCACACATGTAAGCATAGCCGCACGCAAGGCAGGCAGTACGCCAAACGCTGCGCCTGCTGCTACAGAACCTGCAAAAAGCGCTAAACACTCGCCAAATCGTGCCTTCGCCTGCAAATCCAGGCTGCGTCCGGCTGCATAAATCAGTACCATTCCCAGCAAAATGCCTAAAATGCCGCCCAATGCCGCATAACACAGCGCTTCCAGAAGAAACAGACCGCAAATCTGTTTGGGCAATGCGCCCATTGACTTCATCACGCCGATTTCCCGCCTTCGGTCGCGAATGCTGACAAGCAATATGTTCATAATGCCTATACCGCCTGTCAGCGTACAGATCAGAGCCACCCATCCAAGGACACTGATAAAGGTTGACAATACACTGGATGCAGCTTCCATTTGCACCTGCATGGTCACGGCAGTCACATCATGTCCCTGGTTTTTCAGGGCGCGTACGGCCAGCTTTTCTGCCTGAATCAGCGATAACTTTTCCGTTTTGGTTATCTGCAGTTCATGCACAATGCCATTCGTCATTGTGCTCAAAGCATCAACCGGCAGAAGAACAGCACTTTCAAGCGGCACACTGCTTACACTTTCAGCGTTCAAAACGATACCGCAGATCTCAAATCCTTTTTGTGCAACGGTCACAATTTCTCCGCATTCCACGCCGATCTGCTCGGCCGCTTCCTTTCCAAGCAAAACAACCGGCGTATGTTCCTGCCATTCGGACGCTCTTGGCATTCTCCCCTCTTCCAGCTTGATTTCTTTCAAATATTCTTTCTCACATCCGATCGCAGTTACCGTCAGTTTTACCCCTTTTGCGCCTTCGATTTGTGCGGGTACATAGATCAGTTCCTGCGCCGAAACGCCTGTGTTGTACTTCAGCCATTCCGCTTCATTCTGATAGAAAGGTTTTTCTGCCGAAGCTGTGATCCAGCCTTTATCAATACCAAGCCTGGACATCTCGTTTTCCACCTGCATTTTCCCGGCAGCTCCTAATGAAAGGACAGCCAAAACAGCAGCAACGCCGATCGCAAAGCCAAGCACCGTCAAACCGGAACGGAGCGGCGCGGAAAAAACATTCAGCAGACTCAGTTTCCAGAAATCATATCGTTTCATTCTGTCACCCTAACAGCCATTCCATCCTTCAAATCGTACATTTCCGGATAAAGCACAACCCTTCTGCCTGCCCATTCCGCATCGCCGCACGCATGTGTCTGACTGCATTCCTGCCACTCGAACGCTTCGCGGATGAGCCTGCCATCTTTCACGATCCATATGTCTCCTTCAGCATCTGAGGCAGTCAATGGAACCAGTGCACACGGCGCATTCACACCAGTTACCACTTCCGCATGCAGCGTATCGCCGTACTCAAAGTTGTTCAAAACAGATGCCTCTTCCGGCTGCAGCCAGATCGCCTGTAAACCGTTTTCACCCACCGGTTCAACAGCAGAAACGGCTGCGCCAAATTGCTGACCGGCCCCTTGCACAAATGCTTTCATGCCGGAAGTCAGCGGGCTCAACGAGTCTGCTTGTGCAGAAAGCACAATCCCCTTTTGCATACCCCTGCTCACCCCAAGCACAGTGCCGGCGTTCACAGTATCTCCCCGCCGGACATAAACTGCTTCCATTACTCCGTCGCTCGCTGCACGAATCTGACTGGATTCTATGATCTTCTGCAGCTGTGTTCGAAGCTGCTCCTGTTCTGACGATGCATACAGTCCAAAGGGTACAGCGGCAGCCTCCAGATACGCTTGCGCCTGTTTATTTTCATATTGCATTCCATAAAGCACGGACAGGGCCTGTGCTTCCTCAGATACATCCAGTCTGATCAGAAGTTCTCCCTTGTCAACGCGCTCTCCCGGCTGCACGAGCACCTCGCTTACCGTACCGTTTTTCAGGCTGACGTATGGGTGTTCCTGCATATACCGCACCTGTCCGTTCAGCCAGAGAGATTGTTTCAGTTCCCCCAGCTCGATTACTTCCGTTTGTACCAGAACGCGGTTTTTCACCGGCGCTGCTGCCAGCAGACAAGCCGCGGCAACGCTTCCTGCCACCAGCAGGACTGCCCGTTTTCCTCTGCCCATATCACGCCCTCCTCTGCCGGCCTAGTCTGTGCCGTTTTGAGGGATTTCAACCATGACAAAAAAAGCCGGTCCATCTTTCACGATGGATCGGCTTTCGGATTGTTTTCAGCGCAGCCCCATGCTCTGGTCGATCTGCTGACGGGTCATACGGATATCGGTCAGTTTTTCGCTGATATTGCGATCCAGCTGCATCAGCATTTCATCAATATGCTGATAAACATCCGTATACAGTTTTTCAATTTCTTCCTGTGTGGACTGGCGCAGATCTTCCGCCTCCATATTGGCACGAGCGGTGATCTCCTGTTCGCTCACAAGCTGACGCGCACGGTTTTCGGCATCCGAAACCATTCGCGCAGCCTGTTCCTGCGCCTCGCGCATCATCTGATTGGCCTGCTGCTGCGTTTTCTGCATCATTTCAGCAGCCTGCTGCTGCGCCTGCGCAACCATCTGCTGAGCCTGATTCTGGGCGTCGCTTACAAACTGATTGGCGCGCATGGTAGCATTCTGCTTGGTCTGTTCAGCGCGTTCGTTCGCCTCGGTGATAATGCTGATCTGATTTTTGACAATACTTTCGCATTCTGCAAAAGCAGCAGGCAGTTCCGCTTCCAGTGCGCCTGCAATGGACATGATACGCTCACGGTCCACAATGCACATGGTATTGCTCAGCGGCATACGCTTGGCATTGGTCATTACTTCCTGCAAATCATTCAGATTCTTGCGGAAGGTAGAAACAGTATCCTGTTGCAAAATGATCTCCTCCTTAACGGTCAGGCTGAGGGGACAGCAGACGCGCAACGTCTGCCGAAATAGTAGCAGGCACATAGGGGGTCACATCGCCGCCGAAGAGACCGATCTCTCGAACTGCGCTGGAACTAATATGAGCATGCGCCGGATCAGTCGGCAGAAACAGCGTTTCAACGCCCGGCGCCATCTGGCGGTTCAGCTGTGCCATCTGGCATTCGCTTTCAAAATCACGCACGCCGCGCAGACCCCGCAGCACAATGCACGCGCCAACAGAACGCATGTAATCCACCAGCAGGCCTTCAAAATGGTCAAAGCTCACATTTGGCACATGAGCACAGGCTTTTTCCAGCAGTTCCAGTCTTTTTTCGACCGTGAATCTGCCGTTTTTTGCAGGATTGTGCAAAACAGCTACAACAACCCGATCAAACAAACCAGCAGCACGCTCAATCAAATCCAGATGACCAATGGTAACAGGATCAAAACTACCTGGAAAAACACAGATTTTTTCCATGTTTAAGCTCCCTCCGCATCGTTCGAATACAGATAGAAGTGAATCTGCGTATCGGCGTAGGTGCGCTCCTTCCACTCTTCAAAACGACCATCCGGCCGGTCAAATTCGCCTGTTCGGTGTTCCAGCACCATCATGCAGTCCTGTGCAAGCAAATGTGCATCCGCAAGCGCGGCGCACATCTCCCCCAGTTCAAGCATGCGGTACGGCGGATCCAGAAACACCAGATCAAAAGGCTTTTCACCGGCAGCCTTCATCTGGCTTACAGCCTGCCGCCAGTCACACTTGTACAGCCGGGTACATTCTCCATAGCGAAGCTTGTCCACATTGCGGCGGATGCATGCCGCAGCCTCCCGGTCCATATCCACCATAACCGCATTTTCTGCGCCGCGGCTGATGGCTTCCAGAGCCAGATTGCCGCTGCCGGAAAACAGATCCAGCACGCGCGCCTGAGGAACGTAGACCTGGATGATGTTGAAAAGCGATTCTTTCACCTTGGCCTGGGTGGGACGGGTATCCATTCCTTTGGGCGCAAAAAGCTGTGCGCCCCTTCTTTCGCCGGCAATAATATGCATAGCTTACACCAGCTGCTGCGGGTCCTTGGTGCGGTGCTGGTTCTGCTGGCGCTGACGCTTTCTGCGGGCCCTGGCTTCACGCTTCTTTTTGCGGTCATCGCCCATTTTGATGCCCGTATTTACACGGTCGCGCAGTTCCTGACCGCGGCTGTAGCCAAGCGCATAGCCAAGCGGCGAAATCAATACCAGCAGCGGGCTCAGACGTTCAGCCAGAAGGATCGTTTCTGCATCGATTGCGCTGGCAATGTTCACAAAAGGCATGATCATGGCACGGTCAACAATGCGCATAAAACCCGTTACCCCAAGCGCGCTGGCATCCTGATAATAACTGACGCCCGTGGCAAATTCAGTCTGGGACATCAGCCCTTCCGTCCAGGCAGGCAATACGCCCAGGCTGTAATACATCGGCTCCGCCATAAAGGCATACACCAGTGCAAACAGCGCAAAGGGAGCAGCGCCCACCAGTGCGGCATAAAGGCCCTTCAGGGGATGGAAACTGCGGTCACACTCCGAAGCCGGAACCGTATGACCGTTTTCTTTGCGGCCGTAGATGATTTCACCGTAAGCAGCGTCGTTCTCGCCCCGGCTGAGGCCGGTCATGTACTGGTAGTACGTGATACCGCTTACAAGGGTAAAACAAGTCAGAATCCGTCCCCACATGGCGTCAAAGCCAAGCAGGATGCATCCAAACAGGTAGATGGCTGTTGTGGCAAGAACAGACAGGCAACGCTTGAACGCCATTTTGTTGGCATCCTTTCCGTGCCAGGAGCCGGCAATAATCGGCTTGTGTACAATTTCAATGATTTTCTTCTGCTTTTCCTTGCTCTGCATAATGTTTACCCTTTCCATTTTCCATCCGGGGTTATTGTGACAAAAGCGACTGAAAACTATGCATTAGCGTCCGGTATACAAACGGGCTACACGGGGCGCAATGGAGAGAAGAACCTCGTAGCTGATGGTATCCGCCCACCGCGCAATTTCTTCTGCATTGATTTCGTCTTCGCCCTGACGGCCCAGCAGCACCACTTCATCGCCCACCGCTGCGTCAGGAATTTCCGTTACATCCACCATGGTCTGATCCATGCACACACGTCCCAGAATAGGCGCGCGTTTCCCGCGGATCAGCATCATTCCTCCATGCGAGCATGCGCGGTGATAGCCATCGCCATATCCCACGGCCACCGTTGCTACGCGCATATCGCGCGGGGCCACAAAAGCACAGCCGTATCCAACTGCTTCTCCGCACTGCACGTTTTTGACATGCACCACTTCCGTCCGCCAGCTCATCACCGTACGGAAAGGAAGCTTTGTGGGTACCGGCGGATAGCCATAAAGAACGATTCCGGCTCTGACCAGATCAAAATCGTTGGTTGGGGCCAGCAAGGTGAGCGCACTGTTGGCCGCATGTGCCGTCAAAGACGGATCAAAGTATGCCCTCAGTTCACGAAAACGTTCCAGCTGCATGCACGAGTACTCGTTCAGCGTGCCGTCCGGCTCCGGTTCATCCGCTGCAGCAAGATGCGTGTATACGCCGACCGCTTTGACATGACTGCATTCACGGAGCGCAGCCTGAACTGCCTGCGCCTCCTGTGCGGTACGCAGGCCAATACGGTTCATACCTGTATCCAATTTGATATGAACCCTAGCGTCCTTTTGCAGCCGAACCGCTTCCTTCTCCAGCAGCTGCACCATTTCCGGCGTAAACACAGTTTGTGACAGCGAGTGGCGTATCGCTTCCGAAGCAGCCCTTGGCGTTGCCGCGCCAAGAACCAGAATTTCACCCCTGATGCCATTTTCCCGCAGGAGGACGCCTTCTTCCGGTATAGCCACCGCAAAATGCTGCGCCCCTGCTTCTGAAAGCGCCTGTGCTGTTTCCAGCATGCCGTGACCATAGCCATCGGCCTTGATCACACACATTACCTTTACCGTGGAAGGAATATGTTCCACAATCAGACGGTAATTGGTTTTCAGGGCTTCCAGATCAATCAGCACTCGGTTTTTTCTCAGCATTTTCCGACCTTCTTACACCTAAAGATTACAGCGTATACAGTTCCTCATGAGATACCAGACCGATCCCGGCCTCAGCAAGAACCTTTTCTGCCTGATCCAGCGGATTCACACGGAAGATGATCAGCGACTGACCGCCCGCGTTGCGTACAAAGCTGTACAGATACTCCACCGCAATATTATGCTCCGCCAGCAGTTTCAGCACATCCGCCATGCCGCCGGGGCGGTCGGCCACGCTGATGGCAAGCACTTCCGTCAGTTTGACAACATAGCCGTTTCTGGCCAGCACATCCATGGCGCGTTCATAATCCACCACGATTCCGCGCATGATGCCCATCGGGCCGCCGTCCACAACGGACAGGGAAATCAGGTCCAGATTATTGTCTCCAAGCACTCTGGTAAAATGCGCCAGACGGCCCGGAGTATTCTCGTAGAAAACCGAAATCTGCTTAACAGCCAAGAGACGGTTCCTCCTTTGTGTTCATTGCACCAATTACTGATGCAGCGCACGGCCGCGCGCAAAGGCAGCCAGATTGATATCGAGCGTTTTGGCAGGCACACAGGCCGCAATGGAATTCTTCCACGCCTCCTCGCTGAAAGCCAGATGGCGGCTCAGCATGCCCAGCAGCACCAGATTCAGCGCCTTCTGATTGCCGCATTCAGCAGCGATGCCCAGCGCATCCGCGCCCTCCACCTTCTGCGTAAAACCGGCAAGCGGCGCTTCAGGATAGCTGGCCGCGCCCGTGATCACAGGCATCGGCCAAATGACCTGGGTGTTGACAATGGCAACGCCGGTTTCCTTCAGGAAAGAAGCGGCTCGAGCAGCTTCCAGTTCTTCAAAGCTGAGCAGAAAATCCGCCTGTCCGTCCGCCACAATAGGAGAGTATACTTCTTCGCCTACGCGCACATGGGTGATCACGCTGCCGCCGCGCTGGCTCATGCCGTGAACCTCGCTTACTTTGACGCCGCAGCCTTCACTCAGCGCCAGATGGCCCAGAATCTTGCTGGCGAGCAGGGTGCCCTGACCGCCAACGCCAACAATGACAAGATCAAAATTCTTCATGTTCAGCACTCCTCTCCGCACTTGATGGCCTTGAAGGGACATACCTGCTCACACATACCGCAGCCATTGCACAGCGCGGCATTGATCTTGACCAGCTTGCCGTGGCGTTCAATGGCCGGGCAGCTCAGTTTCATGCAGGCGCCGCAGCCCTTGCAGCCGTCAATCACGTAGGGCTTCCTGGGCGTTTTGTCCAGCAGCGCACAGGGACGGCGGGCAATGACCACACTTACCTCTTCACGGGCGGTAGCGGCCTTGAGGGCGGCTTCGGTGGCTTTCAGATCGAAAGGATCAACGATGGTAATATCATTCACGCCGCAGCTTTCCACCAGCTTTTCAATGTTGAGCTGAGGGGCAGGCTGGTTGTGGATATCCTTGCCGGAAGCGGGGTTCTGCTGATGGCCGGTCATACCGGTAATACGGTTATCCAGAATGATGACCGTAATGGTTTCCTGATTATACACAGCGTCGATCAGAGAGGTGATGCCGCTGTGGATGAAGGTGCTGTCACCCAGTACAGCGACCGTTTTGCGGCTGAATTCCCTGCCCTGTGCGCGTTCTGCGCCGCTTGCCATGCCGATGCTGGCGCCCATGCACAGACAAGCATCCACAGCAGACAGCGGAGCCAGCGCAGCCAGCGTGTAGCAGCCGATATCGCCCATCACGTTCAGGCCGAGACGATTGATGGCATAGAACACGCCGCGGTGAGGGCAGCCGGGGCACAGCACCGGAGGACGCACAGGCAGTTCTGCATTGGGGGCAGCGGGCGCTTCCGCGCCGCACAGGATGGTGCGCAGCTTTTCCACGCTCAGTTCGCCCTGGATCCCGGTCAGTTCCTTGCCCACGCATTCAATACCGGCAGCCTTGATATCGCGTTCGATCAAACCTTCCAGTTCCTCGATCACGATCAGCTTTTCCACCTTGGACGCAAACTCAGCAATCAGTTCCATGGGCAGGGGGTACACCAGACCCAGTTTGAGGGTGCTGGCTTCAGGCATGGCGTCGCGCACATACTGATAGCAGGCGCCGCTGGTTACGATACCTACCTTGGTATCACGGATTTCCACGCGGTTGATGGGCATGGTATTGGCGTCTTTGGCCAGCTTGATCTCTCGCGCTTCCACCACAGGATGACGTTTACGTGCCATTGCGGGCATCATCACGTACTTCATGGCATCCTTCTGGTAGGGCTTGAGCGCCACTTCTTCACGCGGTTCCAGCGTAACCGCGCTGCGTGCATGCGCAATGCGGGTGGTCAGGCGTACAAACACGGGCGTGTCCAGTTCTTCGCTCAACTGATAAGCCAGCTTGGTAAATTCCTTGCATTCCTGGCTGTCAGAAGGCTCCAGCATGGGAATATGGGCAGCACGCGCATAATAACGGCTGTCCTGCTCATTCTGGCTGGAATGCATGGCGGGATCGTCCGCACACACAATCACCATACCGGCGCGAACGCCGGTATAGGCAGCGGTAAAAATGGGGTCGGCAGCAACATTCACACCTACATGCTTCATGCAGGTAATGGAGCGGCCGCCGGCAATCGCTGCGCCAAAAGCAACCTCAGCGGCTACCTTTTCATTGGGCGCCCACTGGCAGTTGATCTCCGGATATTTCGCCAGACATTCCGTCACCTCGGTGCTGGGGGTTCCGGGATAGCTGGCCGCTACGCGCAGACCGGCCTCCCATGCACCCTGGGCAACAGCTTCGTTGCCAAGCATCAGCCGTTTCATCTGTTCCATCAAAGGTTCCTCCTTGCAAGCGGAGTGAAAAGACAACTCCGCGAAAATTGCTGATAAATCGGTTATCTGTAAATTATATCACAATTTCAGCCGAAAGAAAAGTTTTTCATACAGAAAGCCTCTGCAAAACCGTGTTTACAGAGGCTTTTCAAATGCATTTTTACTGTTTGTTTACAGATCAAGCGGGAAATCTTCCAAAAGGCCGATATCCCACAGCATGGAACTGGTCAGATACTTGTCACGGATATCACGGGAGGCCACAAAAGCATCATGCACATCCTGCTCGTTTTCATCAATGTCGGCAGGATGGATGGGCATTCCCTGCTTTTCCATCAGCGCAACGATGTCATCCGTAGGCGGCAGTTCTTCCTCGGCGATTTTCATGATCTGCTCCCAGTTGGCAAGAATAATATCCATGCGCTTCCGATGTTCAGCGGGATCGTTCTTGTGCCAGATGGACTTCTCCTTGTCGATCAGAGTCTGAGCAGCCTTGCCGAAAATGCGCCGCACGCGCTCTTCCCACACAGCCGGGTCGAACTCCGCCATGGCCTTTTCTGCAGTTTCGCGGCTGGGGGTGATATCGCGCAAACGGTCATAAATTCTGAAGGTCAGGTACGTGCCAACGCCCACCTGAATGCCGTGCAGTTCCATGGGCAGGCCGCGGTCCAGCGCGAACATCTCCCACAAATGGCTGAAATAGTGTTCCAGACCGGAAGCAGGACGGGAAATCTGGGCAAACGCCATCGCAAGGCCGGAAAGCACCAGTCCTTCCGCCACCGCGCCGATCACATCGGGATCGCGGTCCATCAGCCGGGGCGCTGCCGCTACGATTTTGGCAAGGGAACTGCGCATGAGGCCCGCAACCGCTTCGCAGTAATATTCGCCCGTAACCATATGGCTGATGCGCCACTCGCAAAGCGCGATATACTTGGCCAGCATATCACCCAGACCGGCCCACAGCATACGTGCGGGCGCATCCTTCATGATCTCGGTATCGGCAATGATCGCGCCTGGGCAGGCGTTGTACAGCGTTACTTTTACTCGGTTCTGGATCATGGAAGAAGAGTTGGATGCGTAGCCGTCCATGGAGGGCGCGGTGCCCACCACCATCTGCGGGCAGCCGATGGCATGCGCCAGCACCTTGCAGCAGTCGTTAATCACGCCGGAGCCGATGGCCATCACGCCGTCGCAGGTCGGATCAAACGCCATGCACAGCGCGCCCACGGAATGCTCGTCCGGCTCCACATGGGCCTGTTCAAAGCAGAACAGCGTGTAGCTGATGCCAGCATTGTCCAGCTCGGCCTTTACCTTGTCCCACGCTGCCTTTTTGGTATTTACATCGCACACGATAAAGGGTTTGGTGATGCCAACCGTCTTCAGGGCCTCAGCCGTGTACTGCACCGCATTGCGGCCGATTTTCAGATATTTGAGTCCCGCCTCATGATGGCGGCCGCATTCACAGTCATAGCCGCCTTCGCAGATCAGTTCTTCCAATGTCATATGGGCAAAATCATTCATGGTTGTTACCGCCTTTCTTTAGCGCTTTCAACGTTTTCATCACAGGGTTGACGCCTCGTCCGAAATAGTCGTGCAGCTGTTTGTATTCCTGATACAGTTTTTCATATACGCAAACATTTTCAGGAATGGGATCGTAGGTTTGGGCAACCTTTGCGCCCATTCTGCGCGCGCCTTCTGCCGCATCGCTGTATACGCCGGCTGCAACCGCCGCATAAATGGCGCTGCCCAGTGCAGGCCCCTGCGCCGCATCCGCAATGTGTACCGGCATTTGCAGCACATCGGCATAGATCTGCATGGCAAGCGCGTTTTTCTGCGATACGCCGCCGCTGGCATAAAACGCCTGCACGGGCACGCCGCTTTCACGATAGTTTTCCAGAATCACACGTGCGCC
This sequence comes from Clostridia bacterium, assembly GCA_017547285.1. Classification (GTDB taxonomy): domain Bacteria; phylum Bacillota; class Clostridia; order Christensenellales; family Aristaeellaceae; genus Limiplasma. The sequence goes on along the minus strand of JAFYQB010000055.1, from coordinate 60,069 downwards.
ATAGGCAGTGGATTCGATCAGCGCGCGGTAGATATCCTCCGGCGCGGTTTGCAGCGTCATGCCGAGGATCATGCCCGTCAAATCTGTATCCGCCAACACGCTGCGGTTGCCGTTCCACCAGTCCAGCGCAACCAATCCGCTCTGTCCCGGTTTCAAACGAGCCGCTTTTTCTGTGAGCAACGCCTGCACAGAAATATTCTTTTCGGCAGCTTCATGACGGGTAGCAGAGGATACGCAGTTGCGTTCAAACCAGTGGAAGCTATCCCCCACACAGCTCTGACCGGCCTCATATGCAGCCAGTCCGGGCAGAACGCCGTCCTTCACCACGCCGCTCATGCCTGGCACCGGCAACGCCTTTGTGCCAAGGACTATGTGACAGGTAGAAGTTCCGACAATCGCCAGCAGCTTGCCCGCGCTGTCAACCCCCGCAGCAGGCAGACACACATGCGCATCAATGTTTCCTGCCGCTACCGGAATACCTGCTTTCAGGCCGTAGCGTTTGGCAGCATCCTCCGTCAACTTTCCAGCGCATGAACCAAGCGCGGCAATCGGGCCGCTGACTTTTTCTTCTATAACATTTTCAAAGGCGGGATTCAGCGCACGGAAGAAGTCTTTTTCCGGAAATTTGCCGTCTTTGTAAAAAGACTTGTATCCCAGACAGCAGTAGCTACGGGTATGCGTACCCGTCAGCTGCCACACCAGCCAATCCACTGCTTCTACGTAATGCGCCATCGCGTGATAGACCTCCGGCGCATCCTCCAGCGTTTCCAGCAGTTTGGGGAAATACCACTCAGCGTTCACGATGCTGCCGTAGTAAGGAAGCCATTCTTCCCCACGGCTTTGCGCCAGCAGCGTCATGCGGCTGGCCTGTTCCTGTGCGCCATGGTGCTTCCACATTTTCACATAGGCATGGGGATTTTCTGCGAACGCCGGATCAAAGCAAAGCGGCGCACCCTCAGCACAGACAGGCAGAACCGTGCTTGCCGTACAGTCCAGACCAATACCGATAATGTCCTGAGGATCCACACTCGCGGCCAAAAGCGGCAGCACATGATCCAGCACATCCAGGTAATCCTGCGGATGCTGCAATGCCCAGTCCTGCGGAAGCGCTTTGCCGCAGGGCAGCTTTCTGTCCATAATCGCGTGAGGGTAATCCAGTTGTGCTGATGCAATTTCGCGGCCGTCCGCCACGTTCGCCAGCACTGCACGTCCGCTTAAGGAGCCAAAGTCAATTCCGATGGTATATTGAGGCATTTTGCCCTCTCCTTTGATTACTTCTGTGATACCGAAAGGTTTTTCCCGTCTGTTGTGCAGACCACATTGCCCAAACGGGTCAGATACACCTGACCGTATTTTCTCAGCATATTGACTACAGTCGCGTCCTCCGGCTCTTCTTCCTCGCTGGTGATCACCGCATACTTCGGTCTGATGGTCTGAAAGAAGGATGCGCTCAGTTTTTCTGCTCTGCCATGATGCGGCACTTTCAGCACGTCGTATGTCCCGACCCCTTCCGAAAGCAGCTCGCCCAGACGTGGATTCTCCGCATCGCCTGCGAACAAAAAACTGGTCTCTCCATATGCAGCGGCAATCACCAACGAAAAATCGTTCTCTTCATCATCACCGTAAAAGCTCTGATTGGCTACATCCACAATGTATTGAACGCCGTCCAGTTCAAAGGCGATATTCTGTTCCAGTGTTTTCGCCTGCATACCCGCCGCGTCCATCGCTTCCCTGTACTGGGTATACTGTTTGCTGTCGCTGACGTAGGCAGGCTCATAGATCTTGTGGACTTTCACTTCTTCCAGCACCGTATCTGCCCCGCCTACATGATCCTTATCAAAATGCGTGATAAACAGCACGTCTATTTTTTCAATGCCGTTTTCTTTCAAATATGCAGCAAGTTTTTTGCCGAATTTATTCTTGCCAGTATCAATCAGTACCGTGCTGTTTGCAGTTTGTAAAAGACAGGCGTCCGCTTTTCCGGCGTTGAAGAACGTAACCGTCAGTTCATCCGCCCTGGCGCAAAAAGTCAAACTCATCAGCACAATAACCAGCAAACCAAACTGAAACACTCTTCGAATCATCGCTGCACCTCCTTTTTACAAAATTCTAGAAGGCACAAAAACTTTCCTGCATTCAAACTATTTTTGAAACAAAGAAAAACAGCTTTCCAAACTTGGAAAGCTGTTAACTGGAGCGGTAGACGAGATTCGAACTCGCGACATCCACCTTGGCAAGGTGGCACTCTACCACTGAGCTACTACCGCGTGCTCCGTTCGACTGCTTGAGCATTATAGCACCGTCCCGTAGAAAATGCAACCCCTTTTTTCGAATTTTTTCAATTTTTTATTTCAAAGTTTTTTACGCAGCAAAATCCCCAATGGAACGCGGAATATCGAAAGCACGTGTAATGGACATAAAAAAATCTTTTGCATGCCTTTTGGACGAGTCGTTCAGCAAGCAAATCAAAATGAAATTTCTTTTGTTTGGCCCTTGTTGTATTGAAAAAGCCTTCGACGAAAGTCGAAGGCTTTTTCTGCTGGAGCGGGTGATGGGAATCGAACCCACGTAGCCAGCTTGGAAGGCTGGAGCTCTGCCATTGAGCTACACCCGCAAATGGAGCGGTAGACGAGATTCGAACTCGCGACATCCACCTTGGCAAGGTGGCACTCTACCACTGAGCTACTACCGCACGCTCCGCTGGAAATGTAATTGGTGCGGGCGAAGGGACTTGAACCCATACGCCATTTGGCACCAGATCCTAAGTCTGGCGCGTCTGCCATTCCGCCACGCCCGCAGGGAGAAAGAGGAATGGTGACCCATTGGAGATTCGAACTCCAGACACCCTGATTAAAAGTCAGGTGCTCTGCCAACTGAGCTAATGGGTCACACACGGCCAAGATTGCTCAAGACACGTCTGATATGATACCACGTCATCCCGTATCTTGTCAACCTCTTTTTTAGATTTTCTGAACGTTCAGTGCGTATTCTTTCTTTTTTTCATAACGCCAGTGATCAACAGATGATAGATACAGCCCAGCGCAACCGTACCAATGCTCCACAGCATACATTCCAGAGGCGTGCTCATCAGCCCGATTTCCGGGCCAAGCACTTCGTACCAGACGTTAAAAAGGAAAATCTCAAAAGAAGCCCCGCCCAGGAAGCGAAGCGGCTTTAGCATCGCTGCAGGCACATGCGCAAACGCCCAACCGAAAGCAAGGCACAAAGCGGGCGCGATCAGTACAAAAGGATGCCAGTACATGGCGTAGGGCACCAGCAGTTCCACATAGCGGTTCAGGCACCGGTACAGCACAAACAGCGCAGCCAAGGCTCCCGCTCCCAATGCAGGCAGCGCCAGTTTCAGATTCCGTTCTTTCACTTCGCATCCCGCCGCAACCATGCCAAGCGCAAAAACAGGAAAGCGCGAGATCATCATATATCGACTGTCATCAATAAAACCAAGGCCCACAGCAAACAGAACTGCCAGCAGCGCAGCCGCACGAAGCCAGTAACGCTTGCCCGGCTTCAGCGCCGCATGAAAAAACGGTGCAAGCAGCAAAGAGATCAGCAACGCACCCGTATACCAGTTGATGTAACGGTCTGTTCCCGTCAGAAATCCAAGCATCGACAGATTGCTCAGCGCAACACGGGCGGCATTGGCCGTTCCAAGACCAAAACGGGGCAGCATTACTGCAAGCCACATGAAACAAAACGTCAGATAGGAAGGCAGCAGCCGCTCCCCTCTTCGAATCAGGTAACGGCCCAGATCAGCATCTTTTTCCAGCGAATAGAACAGTCCGAAACCGCTCATGAAAAAAAAGATATCCACACCGCCATACCCGATTCGCTGCACCTGATAAAGCAGTCCGTCCAGTCCCAGGCGGGCGTGAAAAAACACCACCCACAGAATGGCAATTCCTTTGATTTCGTTGCGATATCTGCCCAGCATTTTACGGATGGCTTCCATACCGTTTCCCCTTTTGCTCGATGATGCCTTTATTAAACCACAGCCGGACAGCGATTGTCAACGAGAGCGGAACGCGGTATAATATTGACAATTCCGCTGATACCACAGGAGGACTTTCCCCATGCTGATTGCCGATCTGCACATTCACTCCCGTTTTTCCCGCGCTACAAGCCGCGACTGCGATGCGCCCCATCTGGATCTGTGGGCACGCCGTAAGGGAATCGGTCTGATCGGCACGGGTGATTTCACCCATCCGGCATGGCGGCAGGAACTGAAGGAAATGCTGCTTCCCGCCGAAGAAGGTCTGTACCGGCTGAAGGATGAACTGGTTCTGCCCTGTGAGGTGCAGCCCACAACCGCGCCGCGCTTCGTGCTTTCCGGCGAGATCAGCACCATCTACAAGCGCAGCGGCAAAACGCGCAAAGTACACCATGTGATTCTACTTCCCTCCATTGAAGCGGCGGAGGAACTCTCCCACCGACTGGAAGCCATCGGCAATCTGCACAGCGATGGCCGTCCCATCCTCGGTATGGACAGCCGCGATCTTTTGGAAATCACGCTGGAATGCTGTCCTGAAGCAATTTACATTCCTGCGCATATCTGGACGCCGCACTTTTCGCTTTTCGGGGCTTTTTCTGATTTTGGCACTGTGGAAGAATGTTTTGGCGACATGGCTCCCTATATTCACGCCATGGAAACCGGCCTTTCTTCCGATCCGCTGATGAACCGCAGGCTCTCCATGCTGGATGGATACACGCTTGTTTCCAACTCGGACGCTCACTCTCCCGCCAAACTTGGCCGCGAAGCCAATCTGCTTGACTGCGAGCTGAGTTATCCTTCTGTCAAGCACGCCATTGAGACCGGCGAAGGCTTCTTCGGAACCATTGAGTTTTATCCCGAAGAAGGCAAATACCATCTGGATGGCCACCGCAACTGTCACTGCTGTCTGGAGCCCGCGCAAACCGTAGAATTGAACGGCCGCTGCCCTGTCTGCGGACGCAAACTGACAGTTGGGGTTCTGCACCGCGTGGAAGAGCTGGCAGACCGCACCGAGCCCTGCAAATTACCCAAACTTTTTGAAAGTCTGATGCCCCTGCCGGAACTGCTGGCAGACTGTTACGGCGTTTCTCCCGTCTCCAAAAAGGTGAATGCCGCCTATTTTGCTTTGCTTGGCAAACTGGGCAGCGAGTTTGACATTCTTCGTACTTTGCCTCTGGAAACACTTGAAAGTGCAGGCGGCCCAATCGTGGCCGAAGCCGTTCGCCGTTTGCGGCAGGGCCAGGTCATCCGTCAGGCGGGATACGATGGCGAATACGGCATTATCAGGCTTTTTGAACCCGGAGAGGTCGAACGCCTTTCCGGTCAGACTAGCCTTCTGGAACTGGCCGGTCTTTCCGGAAAGAAAAAATACCAAACGCAGGGCGTTAAGCAGAAGAAAGCGTCCGCCGAAGAGAACACCGAACCGGCGATGCAGCCTGCCGTTCTGCTGAATACCGAACAGCAGCAGGCTGTGGAAACCGCAGCACGCTGCACCGCAGTCGTGGCAGGGCCCGGTACCGGCAAAACCAAAACGCTGGTTTCCCGCATTGCCTACCTGATTGAAAAACTCGGCGTTTCACCTGCTGAGATCACCGCCGTCACCTTCACCCGTCAGGCTGCTGGCGAAATGCTGGAACGTTTAACGGCGCAGCTGGGAAAAAAGGCGGTGCGCGGGCTGACGGTTGGCACTTTTCACGCGATTTGCATGAATCTGCTGGATCGAAAACCCATTATCACCCGCGCACAGGCGCAGGAAATTGTGGCAACGCTTCTGGAAGAACACGACGAGCGCCTTTCCCCCGCCGAATGCCTGCGTCTGCTTTCACTGTACAAAAATAATCTCTGTGTGCGAACCGATGAAACTGCAGCCATGCCTGCGTGGCTGCCTGCGGCTTATGAGCAGCGGCTGAATGTAATGGGGCTGCGTGATCTGGATGACGTGCTGCTTCATGCGCTGCAAACGCCTGTTACTGCCAAAAAGCAGTTTCGCCACTTGCTGGTGGATGAATTTCAGGACATCAACGCTGTGCAGCATGCGCTGGTCAGCCATTGGAGCGAGAAAAGCCAGAGCCTGTTTGTCATCGGCGATCCGGATCAGGCCATCTACGGCTTCCGCGGTGCGCAGGCGGATTGTTTTGACACATTCCTTGCTGCCTATCCGGATACACAGCTCATTCGTTTGAGCCAGAACTACCGTTCCTCGCCGCAGGTTGTGGAAGCTGCCCTCAGTGTAATCTGCCGCAATCCTGGCATGGAACGCGTGCTGATCGCCAACCGCCCCTCGAACGCCAGCATTCGACTGATGGAAGCGCCGGACGGATTTTCCGAATCCGTGTGGATCGCCAAGGAAATTGCACGCATGGCCGGCGGCGTGGATATGCTGGATGCGCAGAATGACCGAAGTGAGCGCACCAGCACACGTTCCTTCTCCGAAATCGCCATTCTGTGCCGCACAAACCGCCAGCTGGAACAGATCGAAACCGCACTTGCGCACGACAGCATTCCCTGTGTGATTTCCGGCCATGATGAATTTTTGAGTGATAAGGCTGTTCAGGGAATGCTTGGCTTCTTTGCAAGCCTGATGGATCCGCATGACAGCGCATCCCTGCACGCCGCATTGGACGGCCTGTGGCGCATTCCGGCAGCACTGATCCAGCCTGCTGCTGTTGCGCTTTCATCCTCCGAAAAGCCCGATCCTGAGTTTCTTGCGAACGAGCTGTCGGATTTTCCGCTCCTGTATCCTTGGGTAGAGGCAGTTCACACGTTTGCTCCGCGCATTATGCAGGATAAACCGCGCAAGCAGCTGGAGACGCTTGCCGCTCTGTGCAAGCTGGAAAGCGACGCTGTATCCAGGCTTTTGAACGCCGCCGTTTTCCACGATGATTTGACTTCGCTGCTGAACAATCTGCGCACGGACGACAGCGCGGATATACGCCGTATCTCCGGCAGCGGCTACGCAAGCGGCGCAGTACGGCTGATGACGCTGCACGGCGCGAAGGGTCTTGAGTTCCCGGTGGTCTTCCTCGCCGGTTTGACCGAAGGCACGCTTCCGCTGGAGCATGCGCACAAGAAGACGGATATCGAAGAAGAACGCCGCCTCTTTTTCGTAGGCGTCACCCGTGCCAAAGAAGAGCTGATTCTGACCTGCGGCGGCAAGGCTTCCCCGTTTGTCGGCGAATTGCCCTCCGCCGTCATTCGCGGCGACATCCGTCCGCGCAATAAAATCCCCAAAACGGAACAGCTTACGCTGTTTGATTTCTAAACACAAAGCAGCGCCTGTCACGTTTGAAGTGCACAGGCGCTGCTTTGCATTTATCTTTGCGCCACTTCCAGAGGAATTTCCGGCGCAAGCTTTTTCAGACTTTCATCCGAAAGCGCGTTCATCAGTTCATCAACGTTTGAAACGCATCCGATGGTTTTCATCATTGGACCTTCCGTATTTTCGGCAACTTCCATCAGTGCCATGCCGCGCAGCCATGCCAGCATGCTGGGCTCGATCCAGTACATAAATTTCGTATCCGGCGAATGCTTTTCCAGCCGCTTCATTTTGAGATACATTTCCACGCCGTCCAGCACATCGTGCCAGATATCCACATAGGCACAATCAAACTGCTTATTGCCCATGTTTTCCGCAAACACATAGGCGTCTGCTTCCATGACCGTTACCTTTTCCTTGTGCGGGAACTGCGGCAGAATAAACTCCCTGAACAGGGATATCACTTCCGGATCGCGTTCGATCACCACGATTTCGCTTACATCCGGCTTTTCGGATGCCATAAAGGCGTAATAGCCCAGTCCAAGGCCAAACACCGCTACTTTGCCGTATGCCGCCTGAATATCAGCGGTCATGGTGTTGATCTCGCTGGGGGTAACGGTCATCCATTCACGTCCGTTTTCCTCCACGATCGGCGCACGGAAAGCTTCGGTAAAAAAGCCCGTTTGCGGAATTTCGCGTCCTTCCGGCAGCGTTTTCAGATCGTCCGAAGTGAACAGTTCATAGGCTTCGATGGTCTTGTAGCCCATTTTCCATTTACCGCGGGAGGTTTCCGGCAATTGGATGGTCTGATAATACGGATCCTGCCCGCACTCCTGCGCATCCAGAAGATGAATGGCATGCCGGAAATACTGTTCCTCCATGACCTGATCCTGAGGACGCGTTTCGCCGTCCAGCCCGCAGGCAGCAGCCACCAGCAGTCGTTCCGCGGTTCCCACATCCACACCGCACTCAGTGAGACTTTTGATATCCTCCGCCTTTACAAACCGAGGGCATATGTGCAGATAACTGCTAAACAGCTCCAGCGCACGCAGATTATTTTCGGCGATTTCCAGTACCTTTTTCAGTTTTTGCCGTTCATATTCAGGCAGAGCAATCATGGCTGGTGTTCCTCTTTCCACTACTCATTTTTGATCGGGCAACCAATGTTCATCTGCCGCCGCCATTCGGGCGCAGGGCCATCGTCCGACCAGTATTCCTCCATGGAGGCTATTTTCCCATCCGCGATCCGAACAAAGGAAACCACATGGAAGGAGTTGCTTTCATCCTTTGGCCACACCTTTGCAGCAAGCACGCACCCCTCCTGCGTCCAGACGCACTTTTCAACAGCGCCGCGCCACGCGCCAGGATACTCGCAATTTGCGCGGATGTATTCCTCCACGGTAAAATGCTCGCAGGTACACAGCCACTCTACCCATGCATCCTGATGGAAAAATGTCCGCAGCGCATCTGCATTCTGTTCGATCACCGCACAGAAAAACCGCTCTGTATCAAACACTTGTTTCACCCCGTCAAAAAAAACGGAAGCGCCAGCCTCCGCTCCATGAATTTATGCCTGAATCGCCAGTGTTACAACGGACGGCCGTTCGAGGATATCCGCCTTGGCAATGCGCATCAGCGGCATCTGCGCATCCTCAGCTTTGGCAAGATCAAGGAAATCACGCAGCGTGCCCACAGGCATATCCGGATCGTACTGGGTACGATAATGCATAGGAACAGCACATACAGGCTGCAGCAGCCGGCACAGTTCCAGCGCAGTCTTTGCGTCAATGGTATAGTAGCCGCCAACAGGGACCAGCAGCACATCGATGCGGCCAAGCTGTCTGATCTGGAAAGCATCCGGCATATGGCCCAAATCGCCCGCATGAGCGATGCGCAGTCCCTCGGCTTCCACAATATGAATCAGGTTGCTGCCGCGCAGCGCGCCCTGTTTATCATCATGCCAGGTCGCAACAGAACGTACGGTTACACCGTCCCCCAGCTTGTGGACGCCAGCCGTATCAATCACCTGTGCGCCGGGCTGCAGGCACTGTTCCACACCGTCATGGTCATGGTGGTGATGGCTTACCAGACAGTAATTCGCCGCTACATTGCGTTTGGGGTAATCATAAAAATCACCGTAGGGATCGCAGGCGATCACCTTGCCGTTTTCCAGAGAAATGGTAAAGAAAGCGTGTCCAAGATATTTGAGGATCATGGTTTCGTCTCCTTTCCGTTTTCAAGTTCATTCAGCCAGGCAGCAAGAATCATTCCCGCCGCATGTGCAATGGATTTGCCTTCGCGCAGCCGTACCGCCGATTCTTCGCGCAGTGCGCGAACGCCGCGCAGTATCATGTCAGGTCGGCTTTCGGACAGTTTAAGCGTTTTGCGCAGCGTTGGCAGGTGCTCTTCATTCCATTCGGAGGGATGGAGCAGATACAAACGGCACAGCGCGTAGGCCTCATGGTACGCTTCCACCACCGGCAGCGCAGGCAGTTCCTTCGGCATCCCTGACAATACAGCCTGCCAGCGTTCAGCTGTCCAGTCGATATACCAAAGGCGGCTTTGATCATCCAGCCGAGCCAGGAATCCCTCTTCTTTCAGCAATTTTCCGGTTGATGAGCAATCAGCCATTCTGCGCGGCAGATCACTGACCCACAAGGCAGTCTCATGATCGCACACACGCACAAAGCAGCGGCTTTCTTGAGGCATCAGCGCATACAGCCTCTGCTGCTCACTTTTCAGAAGCATTGCCTTCGCCCTGCTTGAACAGGTTCAGTTCCATATCGTGCATCGCTGCAAACTTGCCGTTGATATCCAGCTGATAGCTCAATTCCAGCGCACCGCCGTCATCGCCCAGATCATACCCCAGACGGGTGCAGTACAAGGCCAGATCCATATCGCCAAAAGGTGTGTGATACTGTCCCTCGTAGCGGCAGCCCAGACGGAACACCATCTGCGTGGAATACGAGCCGCCGCGGTTCATGGTAACGGTTTCCTCTTCCACCAGAATCTCCACCGGCTGCGGCGGCAGACTTTCATCAATGCTTTCTTCGTAGCGGATGACAGCTTTGGTATCGTCCACCTCCAGGGTTCCGGAAGTGAGCATGCTCATGCGCTCATCTTCAGCGGCTTCCTCGCGGTGCGCAGTGGATTTAAGAGAAATCAATACAGGAATCGCCGTCATTCGGCAGTTACCCCCTTAACTCTTTCATCAAAAAATGGTATACTATGGTTACTATACCATATCAAAAGGGCTTGATGCAATGCTTTGTCTGAAGGCGCATGCCAAAATCAACTGGACGCTGGATATTCTGGGTACCCGCAAAGACGGTTATCACCTGATGGACATGCTGATGCAGAGCGTGGACATGCACGATACGCTCTGGCTGGAAGAAGCGGATACACTGACTCTGGAAGATGCAGCAGAAATGCAATCTTCCGTTTCCGCCGGCGGAGATGAACTGTCCTCCGCCGCCGTAACCTATGATGAAAGCAATCTGGTCTACCGTGCCGCCAAAAAGCTGCGCGATTACTGCAACGTGCAGAAAGGCGCGCGGATGCGGCTATTGAAAACCATTCCTTCCGGCGCGGGCATGGGCGGAGGCAGCGCCGACGCCGCCGCTGCGCTGCGCGGACTGGTACAGCTGTGGAACCTGACTCTCACCGAGGAAGAGCTGCTCAAGCTGGGGCTTTCGCTTGGAGCGGATATTCCCTTTATGCTGACCGGCGGTCTGGCGCGCGTAGGCGGCATCGGCGAAGAAATCACGCCGCTTTCCCCCGCTCCCGGCATTCATCTGGTCATGCTGCAGCCCTGCGGCGGTTTGAGCACCAAAGAAGTGTTCGGCGCATTTGACGCGCTGGATCCCGACACACTTGCACGCCCTCAGACGGACATGGCACAGAATGCACTGGTTACCTATGATCTGGCTGCACTCGGAAAGGCCATGAATAATGTGCTGGAAGGCGTAAGCGTGCAGGCGCGTCCCGCCATCGGAGAAGCCGCAAAAGCGCTGGAAGCGCTTGGCGCAGTTCGCGGCATGATGACCGGCAGCGGCTCCGTTGTTTACGGTGTATTTGCGAGTAAAGAAGCTGCTGAAACCGCCTGTCAAAAAATGCGCCCCATCGCACAGCAGAACGGCTGGGGCGAGGTGTGGGTAACGCATACCCTGGGAGAATAACGCATGAAAACCGTTCACAACAAGCTGGTACGCGACCGCATACCGGAAATCATCAAAGCAAACGGTCAGAATTGTATATGCCGTGCGCTGAATGATCCCGCCTATCTGGATGCGCTGGATCAAAAGCTGAACGAAGAACTGGCAGAATATCAGCAGGACAAATCCATGGAGGAACTGGCCGACCTGCTGGAAGTGATCCGCGCGGTCATCACAGCACGCGGAAGCACATGGGATGAGGTGGAAGCCATCCGCAAAGTCAAAGCTGAAAACCGCGGCGGCTTCGCGCAAAAGATCTGGCTGGCTGAAACAGAGGATTCCCAAAAATGAACAAACAGGGAACACACTGCAAACTTACCGTATCCTCCATTGCAATCCCTTCCTGAAAAGGGTATAATGCAATATGAGATTTTGTGGTCTCGTTGATTGAAATAGTTACTGATTTGATCAGTTCAGAAAGAAGGTTATTACACAATGGCGAATCCCATCTTTACCATCACCATGGAAAACGGCGGCGTGATGCAGGGCGAACTGTATCCCGAAATTGCTCCCCAGAGCGTTGGCAACTTCATTTCTCTGGCCAACGGCGGCTTCTATGACGGCCTCATCTTCCACCGCTGCATTCCCGGTTTCATGATTCAGGGCGGCTGCCCCAACGGCACCGGCATGGGCGGCCCCGGCTACCGCATCAAGGGTGAGTTCATCCAGAACGGCGTTGCCAACAATCTCAAGCACACCTACGGCGTGCTGAGCATGGCCCGCAGCATGATGAAGGACTCTGCCGGTTCCCAGTTCTTTATCATGACCAGCGACAGCCCCCATCTGGACGGCTCCTATGCCGCTTTCGGCAAGGTGCTTACCGGCATGGAAGTGGCTGACGGCATCGTGTCCAAGAAGACCGACCGCATGGACCGTCCGCTGGAGCCGCAGGTCATCGCCTCCATCCGCGTGGAGACCAACGGCGTCGAATATCCCTTCACCAAGCTGTAATCAGCCAAAACGGCGCGTTGGGTGTTTTCCCTTCGCGCCTTTTTTACATCACAATCCGAAAGTGAGCCTTTTCAATGCCTCTTCAACTGCCGGAACTGCTCTGTCCCGCGGGCGATGAAGCCGCCCTGCATGCAGCCATCGACTGCGGCGCGAATGCTGTTTATCTTGGATACAAAGCCTTTGGAGCGCGTGCCAGCGCTGTCAATTTTGATGACGAAGCGCTTGAACGCGCTGTTCGCTATGCCCATCTGCACCATGCGCGTGTGCACGTAACCGTCAATACGCTGGTCAAGCCATCCGAGCTGGAAGGCGTTTATCAGGCTTTGACGGCCATTCAGGCTGCCGGTGCGGATGCCGTCATCGTGCAGGATCAGGGTGTGGCTGCCATGGTGCGGCGTGATTTTCCCAGCCTGCACCTGCACGCCAGCACCCAGATGGCGCTTTGCAATGCCGAAGGGGCGCGTATGGCGCAGAAGCTGGGCTTTGACCGTGTGGTACTTGCCCGCGAATGCAGCATGGAGGATATTCGCCGGGTATGCGAAACCGGTATTGAAACCGAGGTTTTCGCGCATGGCGCGTTGTGTACCGCCGTCAGCGGCCGCTGCCTGATGAGCAGCATGGCCGGCGGGCGCAGCGGCAACCGCGGACGCTGTGCGCAGCCCTGTCGTCAGGAATTCCGTCTGGGCGGCGAAAATGGTCCTTTGATCTCCCTGCGCGATCTTTGCACGCTGGATGATCTTCCCGCCTTCTGCGAGGCAGGCGTAGCTTCTCTCAAGATTGAAGGCCGTTTGAAGAGTCCCGAATACGTGGCGGTGGTCACATCCGTCTACCGCCGCGCACTGGACCAGATTGTCAAAGGCGAGTTCCGTCCCGGTGATTTCAAGGAAAAAGAAAAGCTCATGCAGATCTTCAACCGCGGCGGCTTTACGCGCGGTCACGCCTTCAGCGCGGAAGATGCGGAGATGATCACCCCCGACCGTGTGAGTCACGAAGGCCTGCCCCTGGGCGAAATTCTTTCTGTACGCCGTGATTTTGCCTCCATGCGCACTGATCGTGATTTGCATAATGGCGACAGTTTGCAGCTTCGCGGCCAGAAGGACGAGGATATGCGTTATTCCGGTCCCGACGTTCCAGCCGGACAGACGGCCACGCTGCGCCTTCGCCCCGGCCTGCGCGTAACGCCCGGCACTCCTGTCGCCCGTCTGACGGATGCTGTGCAGGTAGAAGAAGCCCGCGCTCACGAATCAAAGCCGATCCCTGTTTCCATGTTCGCCCGCTTTGCTGTTGGCCAGCCGATGCAGCTTTCCATGAGCGATGGTCAAACCAGCGTTACCGTGCAGGGCGACGATGTGCAGTCCGCTCAAAAACGGGCCTCTACGGCAGATGACGCACGTAAGCAGCTGGAAAAGCTGGGCGGCACGCCTTTTGTTTGTGAGAATGTGCAGGCGACAGTTGAGGAAGGCGTATTTTTGCCCGTCAGTGCGCTCAACGCCCTGCGCCGTGAGGCGGTGGACAAGCTGATTGAAGCAAGAATTGCTGATTTTGCCGCGCCCGCCAACCGTCAGCCAGATCATTTCCAGATGGACAGAAGAGCTGGCACCCCTGTCAGTCAGGGATCCCTTGCTGTCATTTTCAGCGATCCTGCTATGGCTGAAAAGCTGGCGGATGCCGGCGCTTCCCTGCTGGTTTATGCTCCCAAAGCGTTTACGCCCGATGCGCTTGCTGCTGATCTGAGCAATCGTCTGACGGCGCGCTGCTGGCTTCGTCTGCCCCCGCAAATGACGCAGTCCGCATTGGAAAACACTCTTCCCGTCATCAAAGAAAACAAAGACCGTCTGGCTGGTATTTGGGCGGAAAGCGTGGCACAGCTTGCGCTTCTGCCGGATCTTCCCATGATCGCGGGTGAAGGCGTGCCTGTCACCAATGCCGAAGCTGTTCAGGTCGTCCGCAATACCGGCGTGACCGCCTGCATGCTGTGGCCGGAATGGAGCTATCAGGATCAGAAGGGCGTGCCTGCTATGCCTCGACTAATGAAGATGTACGGCCGCGAAATGCTGATGCTGCTCAACCACTGTCCCGAGCGCGTACGCCTCGGGCTGAGCGCCAACCGCGCTAACTGCCGCCTGTGTAAAACCGCAGCCGCTGTCTGCGGACGAGAAAACGCTGTGATGACGGATCGCAAGGGCTACCAGTTCCCGCTGGCTCGCACCCGCTTTGCAGAAGGCTGTGAAATTCAGGTGCTGGGCGCATTGCCCACCGATCTGCGCGCTCACGATGCCGACCGGCGCGCACTAAACGCCGGCGCACTGCTTCATTTCACAGTAGAATCGTCCGAAGAACAAATCGCTTTGACCAGCGCTTTTGCAGCGCTGCTGCGCGGCGAAGGCATCTCCCCCGCCTCCGCCCAAACCACCGCCGGTCACTGGCTGCGCGGCGTAGAATAAACCTGCATTTCCCATAGAAAGGGATGAAACATATGTCTGAACAGGATCGTGCATTGCGCGTACTGGAATTTACCAAAATCCGCGAACGTCTGGCCAGCTATGCACTCACCGATATGGGCAAGGAAAAATGCCTTGCTCTGGTTCCGTGCGTTGATTTTTCCGACACCGTCCATTCGCTGGACGAAACCGAAGAAGCTGTTACGCTCATCAGCTATCTGGGCGGGCATCCTCTGGCTTCTTTCCCGGACGTGCGCGAGCACATCAAGCTGGCAGCCAAGGGTGCGTGTCTCAGCCCCCGTGCACTGCTGGATGTGGCCGCCTGCCTGCGTGCCTCCAAAATGGCGCGTTCTGCGCTGGTGCGCGAAAAAGACGATACACCCATTCTGACCGGCTATGCCAGCCGCATTACCACGCTGGATGGTCTGGAAAACGATATCACCACTGCCATCATCAGCGAAGAGGAAATTGCCGACCGTGCTTCCGCTGATCTGTTCCAGATTCGCCGCCAGATTCGTTCCGCCAACGAACGCATGCGCGAAAAGCTGAACCAGATGATCCGTTCCAGTTCTTTTGCCAAGAACCTGCAGGATTCCATCATCACCATGCGCGGCGACCGCTACTGCATCCCCGTCAAGGCTGAGTGCCGCGCCAACGTGCCGGGTCTTGTACACGACCAGAGCGCCTCCGGCGCTACGCTGTTCATCGAGCCCATGTTCGTGGTGGAGCTGGGCAACGATCTCAAGCAGCTGCGCGCCAAGGAACAGCTGGAAATCGCCCGCATTCTGCAGGCCCTTTCCGACCGCATCGGTCCGAATGCCGAAAACCTTGATCTGAACATTTCCCTGCTCACGCATCTGGATTTTGCCTTTGCCAAGGGCATGCTCAGCCGCAGCATGTTCGGCGTGCTGCCCAAAATGAACACCCGAGGCTATGTCAAAATCATCCGTGGCCGTCATCCGCTGATTGATCCCGAAAAGGTGGTTCCCAGCAATCTCTGGCTGGGCGACGACTTTACTACGCTGATCATCACCGGCCCCAACACAGGCGGCAAGACCGTCACGCTCAAAACCGTCGGCCTCTTTACGCTGATGGCCATGAGCGGTCTGCATGTGCCCGCCGATTACGGCACGGAGATGAGCTTCTTCCACAAGGTCTATGCAGATATCGGCGACGAACAGTCCATCGAGCAGTCCCTGTCTACCTTCTCCTCCCATATGACCAATATCGTCAATATTGTGAAGAACGTGGACAACGATGATCTGGTGCTCTTTGACGAGCTTGGCGCCGGCACCGACCCCACCGAAGGCGCAGCGCTGGCGCAGAGCATTCTTTCCAGCCTCTTAAAGCGCGGCATCCGCACCATGGCGACTACGCACTACAGCGAGCTCAAGGCCTTTGCATTAAGCACCCCCGGCATTGAAAACGCCAGCGTGGAATTTGACGTGGAATCCCTGCGTCCCACCTACCGCCTGTCCATTGGCATACCCGGCAAATCCAATGCGTTTGAAATTTCCCGCAAGCTTGGCCTGCCCGAAAGCTACATTGACGCTTCCAAGGAACTGCTTTCCAAGGAAGATATCCGTTTTGAGGATGTCATTGCCAATGCGGAATATCACCGTCAGATCGCCGAACGTGAGCGCGCCATTGCCGAAGAAACCCGCCGTGAGACCGTCAAATTGCGCAACGAAGCTGAAAAGCTGCGTACAGAAATTGAGCAGAGCCGCGAAAAGAGCCTGAAAAAGGCTAAAGAAGAAGCGCGCCGCATCATGGAAAATGCCAAGCGCGAATCCGAGAGTATTCTGCGTGAGCTTAAAGCCATGAAAAAGCAGGCCGCGACGCCTGAACACGAAGTTCAGAAGCTCAAAAAGCGCATGGAGGAAGGGATTGACGCGCTTTCCGAAGGCCTGAGCGAAAAGAGCGCCGTCAACTTCACCCCGCCCAAAACCGTACGCGTGGGTGAAAGTGTGGAAATCGTGCATCTGGGCACCAAGGGTACTGTGCTTTCTGCGCCCGATCGTAACGGCGAAGTGCAGATTCAGGCAGGTATCATCAAGATGAAGGCGCACCTGAGTCAGCTGAAGCTGGTGGAAGCTGAAAAACCGCAGAAGAGCCGCGTGATCAATAAGGTTTCTGCCGCCAAGGCCTCCGTACCCATGGAGATCGACGTACGCGGTCAGACGCTGGAGGAAGCCATTGGCGCGGTGGATATCTATCTGGCCGACGCCACGCTTGGCGGTCTGAACGAAGTAAGCATTATCCACGGCAAGGGAACCGGTGTTCTGCGCACCGGTATCCAGCGCCATCTGAAATCACATCTGAACGTCAAAAAGTTCCGCGACGGCATGTACGGCGAGGGCGAACAGGGCGTTACAGTTGTCACGCTCAAGTAATTACGGAAGGAGACGATTGTCATGTCTGAAAAGCAGCGCATTCTGCTGGTGGATGATGACCCCAACATCAGCCATCTGGTTCGTTTGTACCTTGAGAAAGAAGGCTTTGCCGTAACCGAGGCCGCTCGCGGCGATACAGCGCTTGAATCCTTCCGCAAGGAAGTTCCCGCGCTTGTTCTGCTGGATGTGATGCTGCCGGGATTGGACGGTCTGCAGGTTCTCAGAGAAATTCGCAAAACCAGTAAGACGCCGGTCATCATGCTCACAGCCAAAGATGAAACCTTTGATAAGGTGCTGGGGCTGGAACTGGGCGCGGATGATTACGTAACCAAGCCGTTTGAAACCAAAGAACTGGTCGCCCGCGTAAAGGCTGTTCTGCGCCGCGCGCCTGCCGCTGAGGAAAAACAAACGGAAAATGACGATACCCTGCGTTTCCCCCAGCTGACCATCAGTCTGGCACGCTACGAAGTAACGTACGAAGGCCGCGAACTGGAAATGCCGCCCAAAGAGCTGGAAGTACTGTACTATCTGGCCAGCCATCCCAACATGGTGTTTACCCGCGAACAGCTCCTGGAGCGCGTATGGGGATTCGACTTCTTTGGCGACAGCCGCACGGTGGACGTACACATCAAGCGTTTGCGCGAAAAACTGCCCGAATGCGAGAAATACGGCTGGGAGATTCACACCGTATGGCGCGTGGGCTATAAGTTTGAATACAAGGCAAACTGACCGCTGAAAGGAATCACCCATGTTTCAAAGCATGTTTGACCGGCTGCTGGCGCTGTTTATGGTCGTCATTCTGCTGGTTGCGCTCATCGGCGGCGCGTTTTCCATGTTCTCCATCCGTTCATCCATGGTGGACAGCCGCATGGAAGGCCTTCTGATGCAGGCGCGGGAAATCGCGTATCTTGCCGGTCAGGTGGAGGATACTATCCTCAACGATTATCTGAACCGGCAGTCTGAAAGTATGATTTATCTGCAGCGCAAGGCGGCTACCGTATATCAGGATTACAACGCTTACATATTGATCGTAGACCGCAACGGCCGTGTGCGTGACAACATGCAGTCCGCTCTGCAAAGCAGTCCCGATATCCTGAGCAACCTGAATGCGGATGATGTAGCGTATACCCTTAAACGCGTGCTCAGCGGCGAAGAAGTGCTTGCCACATTCCGCGATTCGCACGGCCCTGTATTCACGGTCGCCGTTCCTTATGTGCAGAACAACGCAGTACTGGGCGCAGTATTCATTCACACCAGCGCACAGATCATTGACGCGGAATACCACGGCATGCTTCTGCAAATTGCAGTAGGCTTTGCGCTGGCCTCTCTGGCGGCCATTGCAGGTACGGCATTTTACGCGCGCGGCATCGTGCATCCGCTGACCGTCATCACCAACGCTGCCGAAGAAATGAGCCGCGGTAAGCTTTCCACCCGTGCCGAAGTAACCGGCGTAAACGAAGTTCGCCAGCTGGCTGGCGCATTCAACGTCATGGCTGAAAAGCTGGAACAGGTGGAAGAAGGCCGCAAGGAATTTGTAGCCAATGTAAGCCACGAGCTGCGCTCCCCCGTTACCAGCATTCACGGCTTTGTAGAAGGCATGCTGGACGGCACCATTCCGCCGGAGGAGTCGCCCCGCTATCTGCAAATTGTTCATGATGAAACCAGCCGCATGAAGCGTCTGATTGCCGATCTTCTTCAGCTGAGCCGCATGGACAAGGGTGTTGTCAAGCTCAACATGACGGATTTCGACGTGAATGAACTCATTCGACGCGTCATTATCGGCCGCATGACGGATATTGAGGACAAGCAGCTGGACATGCAGCTGGAATTTGCCCAGGAACCCTGCTTTGTGCTGGCTGATAACGACAAAATTTCTCAGGTGTTTCACAACATCGTGGACAATGCACTTAAGTTTGTTCCTGACAAAGGACGCTTGACAATTGCCACCACTTTGCTGCATGATAATAGCACTGTAGCGGTTACGATAGAGAACGAGGGCGAAGCTATCTCGCCACATGACCGTGAGCATCTGTTTGAGCGTTTTTATAAGGTGGACAAAGCGCACACAGCAGGCAAAGGCACTGGTCTGGGACTTAGCATCTGCAAGCAGATCATGGATCTGCACGGCCAGGCGCTGGAAGTGCTGCCGTTGGAAGAAGGCGCGGGCTTCCGCTTCACCCTGCGGTTGTCCACACTCAGAGAACCGCC
The DNA here is from genome assembly GCA_017547285.1 of Clostridia bacterium. GTDB lineage: Bacteria > Bacillota > Clostridia > Christensenellales > Aristaeellaceae > Limiplasma. The sequence continues at coordinate 40,600 of JAFYQB010000055.1, read as the reverse complement.
CATGCTGGAAGCGCATTAACCCGTGTACACACGAAGGAGGATCAGGGGATTATGGATCGACACATTTTTCTGGTAGGCATGCCCGGCAGCGGTAAAAGTGCGCTGGGTCGCCGCGTTGCACAAAAATTGCAGATCCCCTATCTGGATACGGATGTTTACCTGACTGAAGCCACCGGTATGGATACAGCGCAGCTGTATGCTGCTTTTGGCGAACAGGCTTTCCGTGATGCGGAAACCCGCCTTCTGCAAAAGCTCATCAACGCTACACCCGGCATTATCTCTACAGGCGGCGGCGTTTGCCTGCGCGAAGAGAATCGCCAGCTCATGCACAACCATGGTCTGATCGTGCTGATTGACCGGCCGATCGACGATATTATGCTGGATATCCGCGCTGAAAAACGCCCCTATCTGGCGCAAAAGGGCCGCGAAGAGGTGGAGCGCATCTACAACGAGCGCATGCCCATTTACCGCAGCGCAGCGGATGTGGTAATGGATAACGGCAACGGCTTCCACAACGGTTTGGCCGCACTGGAAGACCTGGTACGCCGTTTCGGCTGAAAAGTCCGTTCGGGAGGAAAAACATGGCCAATCTGATCATCGTATGCGGGCCGCAGGCGGTAGGGAAAATGACCGTTGCAGAAAGCATCCGTGACAAGTTGAAATACAACTTGATGATGAATCATGACAGCATAGAGGTCTCTGACCGGATTTTTGGGTTTGCAACGCCGGCTCAAAAAGAATTTAACGCTGTTTTTCGTAAGGAAGCCTTTGAGATTGCTATCCGGCATCATGTTGACTTGATTTTTACCTATGTTTGTGCTTTTGAAATGCCGGAGGAACGCGCTTATCTGAACCAGCTTTCTGATCTGTTCACTGCAAGCGGAGGAAACTTCTATTTTGTCGAACTGAACGCAGCGCTGGAAACCCGTTTGGAGCGTAATGCCACGCCTCACCGCATGGAGCGCAAGCCTTCCAAAAAGGATCTGACATGGAGTCGACAGAACTTGCTGGAGGGTATGCAAAAGCACAGACTGAACTCCGAACCGGATGAAATATGGTTCCCGAATCATCTAAAAATCGATAATACAAACCTTTCACCTGATGAAGTAGCCGATCTTGTTATTCGTCACTTTGGCCTTATACCTAACGACAAAGAAGAAAAAGAATATCGTTTCGGCGTATAAAACAACCGCGTATCCTGAATGGATACGCGGTTAACTTTTGTGATTCAGACTTTACAGGGCAGCTTCCAGAGGTGCAAGGTCAACGCCTTCCTGTCCCTTGAGCGCTTCATACAGCTTAGCCAAAACGGTCTTTACGCCGCCGGGTACATCGCTTTCGGCATTCAGGGGCATGACAGGATCATGCACACTCAGGCGCAGCAGGAACCATGCGCTGTTCAGTTCACCATCAGCATCAAAGGAAATACGCACACCTTCGCGGTTATCGGGCGCAATGTGCCAGTCTTCATGTTCCGTAGCATATTCCAGCACATGCTCAATCAGCTGGCGGGCAGTATTGGTAAAGTCCTCCCCCTGCACTTTCAGCCGGATTTCGGTGCTTTCCACAGGTTCGCGCAGGCCTTCCAAGAGCTTGCCAAGCGTTTCGCCCTGCTGTTTAAGCTGCATGGCACGGATCAGCATGACCGTAACCAAATACATGCCGTCATCCAGGAAATGATTGTCACGCAGAGCAGCATGACCGCTGGTTTCAATGGCCAGCGGACAGTTGATGCCGGCCTCATTCAGGCGGATGGCTTCATCAATGACGTTGCGGTAACCGCGCTTGTAGCGGTAATGCTCGCCGCCCCACTCCTTGATGAAATCCGCCAGACCAGAGGAGGTCACGGAGTCGGTCACAATGGTCGCACCGGGCATTTCTTCCAGCAGAATCACGCTGATCATGGCGATCAGGCGATTGCGGTTGATCTCCTTGCCGGTCTGATCCACAATGGCAGCGCGGTCGCAGTCCGTATCAAAAATCACGCCAAGATCCGCACCCACGCGCTTGACCGCTTCAGAAATGGAAGCCATGGCCTCCTTGTTTTCGGGGTTGGGAATATGGTTGGGGAAAAGGCCGTCCGGCTCCAGGAACTGGCTGCCTTCCACCCATGCGCCCAGCTCTTCCAGCATATTGGCATAGAAGCCGCCTGCGCCGTTGCCGGCATCCACCACCACATGCAGGCCCAGCAAAGGCTTCTGCACTTCAGGATCCACGCCGTTAATAATCAGCTGCTTCAAATGCTCCTGATAGGTGGGCAGGAAAGGCTTCTGCGTAAGCGTGCCGGGAACATCATTGTTTTCGGCGGGATTTTCAGCAAGGCTCAGCACTTCATCCAGTTCAGCAAAGCCCAGGCCACCTTCCGCCGTAAAGAACTTGAGGCCGTTCAGCTTCCAGGGATGATGGCTGGCAGTTACCATGATAGAGCCATCCGGCTGGAAACCTTCCGTCAGAATCGCCATATACATGGCAGGCGTTGTGCACATGCCATAATCAACAGCCTGTGCGCCGGCGGCAACAATGCCTTCTGCCGCACCCTGCAAAAGAGCCGGGCCGGAAACGCGGCTGTCACGGCCCAGAGCGATGGTTACATCAGCAACACTCTTTCCGGTTTTGGAAGCCACATAGACAGCGAAAGCCTTGCCAAGCACCCTTGCCACATCTGCCGTCAGTACTGCCTCTTCGCCCACGGCAATGCCGCGAACATCCGAACCGCTTTTGAGTTTGCGCAAATTCATAAATTTCCTCCTTAACCTTCCAAACGTGCCATACCTTCATCCGCGCAGCTGCGCAGCAGATGATACAGCGGCTTCAATCGCAGCATATCCTGCGATACCACATTAATCAGTTCCGGGGTGTAGATCAGCGAAAGCGGCGTATTCACGCGCTTTACATAGATCTCCTTACAGGGGTAAAGCATGGCCAGATCCATGGGCATGCCGGCAGGAGGCTTCATATTGCGATAACGGTCGCCATAAATGTGAAGCGTATCATCCGGGATACCGCATTGTCTGAGCACCTTTTGTACTTCTTTGGGTTTCTCCGTCATGCGCCTGCGCAGCGCATCCATCGCCGGACGATTATCGCCCCAGAAGCCAAGTCCCCACTCCACCACTTCCGGTGAAAGTTCGAACCAGTACATGACCGAATGGGCACGTTCCTCGCCGGAGCGGCGAAACAAAAGCCACATATGATCGCGGTACGGCGACTTGTCACGGGTAAAGCGGATATCGCGGTTGATACGCGCCAGGCACTTATTGGGACGCGTATCGATATCATCGGCAATAGCAAGCGCAGCAGGCGCCATTGCCTCGATAAACTCGCGGAACGGCTTGCGCACATACGCTTCGTATTCCTCACGATGCGCGTGAAACCACGGTACCTCATTGTGAAATCTCAAATCCAGAAAGAAGCGGATCGTCTCTTCCGGGAAGCCCTGAAACATAGCAGTAATCATCCTTTCATCTGTTTATTATACCTTATTTCAAGCGTGTTTTCAACCCAAACAACAGCATTCGACATTTGTTACAGCACATAAAAGGAGCATCCTTGCGGATGCTCCTTCATTGATTCTTCAGTTGTTTCAGGCTTTTGCGCCCTTGCTGCGGGACCGGCGTGAGCGGCGCAGCGGCTTCTTTACAGCTTCCTGCGCTGCAGCTTCCGGTTCCTCTTCAGAAGTTTCTTCCTCGCCGTATACAGGCAGCTGGGCACTCGATTCCTCGTAGGATGTTTCTTCCCAGCTCAGTGTTTCTTCATTATCACCGGCGTAATAGCTGTCATCGTAGTAGGCTTCGTCCGAACCAGGTTCCTCATAATAGGTTTCCTCGTCGGTATACACATCCGTCCCATCATATTCATTGTCCTGTACAACGGGCTCAGCAGGACGAGCGCTGCGTGCATACTTCATATGAGGCAGTTCATATTCCTCTTCCTCGCCGTCCAGCGCACTGCTATTCACAGTGGGAGCCTTCAACGTTTCGGAAGCCGGCTCTTTGTATTCCGGTTCCCCCGCTTCTTCTGCAGGAGTAATGTAATCGCGGCGTTCAGCACGCTCCAGCTGATCAACGGCAGCTTCAGAAGCTTTTTTCTGGTCGTGACGACGCTTGGAAGCAATGATCAGCAGCGTAACGGCTGCCAGCAGTGCAACGCCAGACAGGATCAGAACCGGCCCCAGAATATACTGGATAACCTTCGGCACAGTACCAACGCTGCGGTCGGTGATGGGCGGGATGGTCGCCTTGGCAAATGTAGGTTCAGGCGTGGGTTCCGGAGCCGGCGTGGGGGTAGCAGGCGCGGGCGTGGGAACGGAGAACGCGATCTGGATTTCATTGCTCTGGAAGCTCATGGCGCTTTCCAGAGGATCCTTCGCAGTAACGGTAAAGCGATATTTGCCGGCCATGGACAGTGCAAAGTCGCGGGACAGGGTACGGGTCTCGCCTGCCTTGATGCTGCTGAAAGTGTACAGTTCCGTTTCGCCGTGAGAAACGGTTACATCGGTGGCATCCACCTTGCTCACATTGGTAAGATTCAGCGTAAACCGCACATGACCCGGCTGTTCAAATACCTCGGTGCGGTCGGGAATGGCGATGACTTCCAGGTTGAGGGCATCTTCGGGATTGACAGCCGTAATGGTCAGTTTATCCGTAGAGATAGAGGTCTCGGTCCCGGTCGCATCAGTTGCATTGATAACGAATTGATAATCTGTGGTCTCGGGGACGGTTACTTCCTTGGTCAGTTCAAGGCTCTTGCCTGCCTTGAGTTCCTGATTGGTAAACACATCGCCCAGTGCGGCGTCACTCACGCGGATATCGCTGTAGTCTACGCTGCCGGTATTTTTCAGTGTAAGCGTCAGCGTGATGGCGCCGTTCTCCACAACGCCCTTTGCGCTGGAGGCAAGCACGGCAGAAAGTTCCGGTTCGCCGAAACGGATGATCTGCTCCTGCACCTTATAGGTCTGTTCTTTGGACTGGTTTTCAGAGGTATAGGTAATCGCGGCGCTGCTGGTCAGATCCCTGGTTCCCATCTTCACAGGATACTTGATCTCAGCCGTCTGACCAGGCTCCAGGCGCGGAATGGTCTGCTTTTTGCTGTAGATGTCCTTGTTTTCCTGAATTCCCACATTCAGCAGCGCGACCGTGCCGGTATTGGAAATATCATAACGAACAACAACTTCCTGACCCTCGCGGGCAACAGAAGGGCTGATGGTGCGCTTGACTTCAATATCCGTTTCAGCCGTCTGCAGACTGATCTTCTGACGAATGGACTGGCTCTGTTCAACAGCCTTGCCGTTTTCGTTGTACAGCGTGTACTTCACGTAATACACCACAAAGCCGTTATCCAGCGTGCGCTGATTCACATCATACGTTCCGGTCCAGGTGCGGGTCTCGCCGGCCTTGAGCATGGCTGCGCCGTTGGTTCCGAAATCCGAAACGATTTGTGCAGCAGGATCATACAGCACAACAGGATCCTGCAAATCCTTATCGCTGGAGTTAGAAATGGTGATGGTGACCGTCACCTCGCCGGGTCCGGTAATCTTGCTGGGCGTAAGCTCCATGCTGGCTACGATGGGATCCGTGGTTTCGGCCGCAGCAAAACCAGCCAGCAGCATGCATACTGCCAGCACCAGACAGAGAACAAATCCTTTGCGTTTCATCATGTACGTCGGGCGGCACAGCCGCCCCTTCCTCCCTTCGGCAGGCCGATGGCTCTATGGGGCTTTTGCGCGAATCATTGTATAGCTTTGCCTTTTTCGCGCCAAATGATTCCACATTTCCGAGTATGCTTCGTCTATGATATTTTATTACAAAAGTGTAAACGTGTCAAGCATCGGACAATACTCGTCAGCAAAGGAATCGCCATCACAAATGTAACGATTTTTCGCACGAAAACACCGCTGTCAGGGCGCCAGATCCAGAATATCCTTCTGATCATTAACGTCCACAAAGCTGTCCGGCACCGCTCCCACAATAATGCTTTCTGTTATGGGTATTTTGCTCTCCACTTCCACCAGCTGTGATCCGGTGGGAATGATGAGGCTGACCGTAGCTCTGAGCGTAAGAAAAATCCGGTGACGGGTCTGGTTGATTCCGGCGGATTCAAATTCCGTGTCAAAGCTTGCATGCACGGACCCTACCGGCAGAATCTGCATGGACATTTTGGGGCCGAAGCCAGACATGCTCTTTACCCCCAGCGCTGCACCCAGCGGGATGCGCACAATCTGATTTTCAGCACTGTTGAGTTCCGTTTCAGCCGTCAGTGCGGTCTTTGCCGCCAGTTCATTCATACGCATCGCATCCGCCCGCAGCATGGTCACATGGCCTTCGGCATCCAGCTTTACGTCCACCAGTTCCGCATATTCAACTTCGTCTTCCGTTACCTGCTTCACCGCCCGGTTCAGTGTTTCCACCGCTGTGGAATACGCTTCTGCAAACGCCATATCCAGCATGGTCTGGCTCAGATTGCGTTCCAGCAAAATGAGGCCGGCCAGAAACAGCAGTGAAAAAAACACCGCCGATCTCCCCCAGGCTTTCCGTCGGTATGCAGTCAACTCCATCCCTCCTTCGTTCTGATAGATATGCGCAAGCTCTGCCAAAAACGCCTGCGCATTGTTACACCCGGTACTATGGCAGTCTGCCTTCATTTATGCTATAATACAAATGGTCCTCATTTGGGACCGCCATTGACAGGAGGGACTTTTGCTTGTATCAGCAGCCTCAATATGAAAACAATCAATCTTATCAGGTTCAGGGCTGGGAAGAGAACGATGTGTACCAGCTGCCCGAAAGCGAACGCCTTTCATCCCGGAAACGTACCATTTTCAAACCGCGCCTGCGCAAACCCAATTTTGTTTTGTCCGTACTGGTAAACGCCGTACGCATGCTGGTTTTGCTGATCGTGCTGTGCGGACTTGCCGCCGGCGGCGCAGTGCTTGGCATTGCGAAAGGCTACATGGAAACGGCTCCAACGCTGGATCTGACCCTGCTGGATGCGCAGGACAAGACATCCTTTCTTTATGATACGCAGGGAAATGTGATCACCGATTACAAAGGCACTGAAAACCGCATCATGGTCAACATTGCCCTTATGCCGGAAAACCTGCGAAATGCCTTCGTCGCTGTGGAGGATGCGCGCTTTTATACCCATAACGGCATCGATATCAAGCGCATCATCGGTTCGTTTGTCAACAACTTTGTTTCCGGCAGCCAACAGGGCGGCTCCACCATCACTCAGCAGCTGATTAAAAACACCGTGCTTTCCAACGAACTCAGCTACAAGCGCAAAATTCAGGAAGCCTGGCTGGCCATGCAGCTGGAAACCCAGTACTCCAAGCTGCAGATTCTGGAGTACTATCTGAACACCATCTATCTGGGTGAAAACTACTACGGCGTGCAGGTGGCCTGCGAAGGCTACTTTGGCAAACCGCTCAGCGAACTTACTCTGCGCGAATGCGCCATGCTGGCAGGTCTTACCTCCAATCCCTATTACTACAATCCCCGGCGCAACTTCTATACCCGCACCTCCGACACCACCGACTACCCCGCCATTACCAACAACCGCACGGATTATGTGCTGCGCTGCATGTATGAAAATGAATTCATCACCCAGCAGCAGTATCAGGACGCGCTGAATCCCGCTACTGCAAATGTACTCGTCTCCTCCGGCACAGAGGGCGACGGCATGTATGAGTACGCCCATTACGTGGAATATGCGGTCACGGACATTGTGGACTGCTTCCTGGAGCTGAATGGTCTGGAAGACAACAGCGAGAACCGTGCCAAGATGGAAACCGAGCTGCGCACCGGAGGCTACCATGTAACCCTTGCGCTGGATACCGGGATCCAGAAAGCGGTGGAAGACACCATCTTTAACTGGTCAAGCTGGCCGTCTCTGCGGGATCCCAGCGACAAGGTATACCGCACGCTCAATCATGACGGAACCTACACCGAAATCGTGCAGCCGCAGGTGGGCGCAGTGGTGCTTGATTACCGCACAGGCGAGATCAAGGCCATCGTGGGATCACGCACCAAGCCTGACGCCCGCAAAACGCTCAATCGCGCTACCGGCATTCAGATGCCTGTCGGCTCCACCATCAAACCCATTGCCGTATATGCTCCTGCGCTGGAGCTTGGTTACTCCCCCGCAACCGTCGTGTACAACATGCCTATTCCCATTTCCGGCTGGAAGGGTGACGACGGCAAGGATACCTGGCCGCGCAACTATTCCAGCGGCTATGAAGGTCCCGAGACGCTTCGCAATGCCATGCGGCGCAGCCACAACACTTCTACCGCGCGCGCACTGGTGGATCTGGTGAGCGTGGATCGTTCAGCCAACTATTTGCTGCAGATGGGCGTTGATCGCGAGCACATCGACGCTACGCCTTTCGGCCTTTCACTGGGCTCCAGCGGTATTACACCGCTGGAAATGAGCGTAGCCTACGGTACGCTGGCCAATGGCGGCGTTTATCTGGAACCCATTTCCTTCCTCGGCATTTCGGACAGCAACGGAAACGTCATCTACGACAGCCATGCTGTGCAGGATCGTCGTCAGGTCTTCAAACCCTCCACAGCCTGGATGATTGTGGATATGATGAAAACCGTCGTGCAAAGCGGTACAGGTACGGCTGCCAAACTGAGCGGACAGACCGTTGCCGGTAAAACCGGCACCAACAGCGACCAGCGCGGTGTAACCTTCGTTGGCCTTACCGGCTGGTATGTTTCCTCCATCTGGGTGGGCCACGACAACTACAAACCGCTTTCCTCCAAATCCACCGGTTCCAACGGCGCGCTGCCCATCTGGAAGGATTATATGACCAGGATCCACAAGGGACTGGACAACCGCGACATCCTCGGGTATTCCGCCGAAGAGGCCGGACTGGTGAAGGCCACCACATGCGGCGTAAGCGGTCAGCTGGCTACGCAGGCCTGCCGTAGTGACAGCCTTGGCTACGGCGTGGTTACCGACTACTGGTATGAACCAACAGTCCCTACGGTGTACTGCCAGATGCATCAGGAAATGACTGTCTGCGCCCAGAGCGGCATGCCCGCCACCAAGTTCTGCCCTGCCACGGCCACCGGCGCTTCTGTGGTGATTCCCGGCGGTCATCCGCTCAGCGCATACGCCAATGACAGCGAATATGCCCCCGTTATTTCCGAATACCTTGGCATGAGCGCATCGCTGGTTCCCTGCGTACTGCACACCACCGCTTCCAGCGGCAATTACAGCGATCCCGTCGTTGAAAACACGCTCATCCCCGATGCACGCCAGCTGCTGGACAGCGCCTATGGGCTGATGAACAGACTGGATCCAGCATCCAGTACCTACTTCAGCATTTACAATGCTGTTATGTCGCTGGAATCCATCATTCAGGGCAATCCCAGCACATCCGATGTCGCAAGCGCCATGGCTGTGCTCACGCAGGCAATGGCCAGTGCCTATTAAACGCGCATCGCCGGATGGTCCCCCCATCCGGCGATGTTTGTTTATTCGAAATCAATTCCTGTTCAGTCTGCAAGCAGTACGGCAGAGCGCTCCAATTTCTTATAACACAGCAAAGCCCGCCGCAGAAAAATGCGGCGGGCTTTGGGTTTAACTAAATGACTGAACGCGAAGCTGTTCCAGCGTACGAGGCAAACCAGCCATCGTCTGCAGCATCTTTTCGCGGTCGCACTGGCTCCACAGGAGAGCGGGAACAATCCAGTGGCAAACAGCGATATCCGCTGCAGCCAGGAAGCCGCCGCGTACCTTGCGGCTGGCAACCTCCATGAAGCGGCGCATGCAGGTGAGCACCACATCGGGAACGATGATGTTCTCCTCCTTCAGAGCATGGCGCAGTTCACGGAACCACTTTTCCGCTTCATCCATAATGGGATGAGAATCCGAAGCAATACCGGCGAAAGAGGCCAGCGCAGCAGGCTGAACGGGCTTCCACTCGGCAGCCTGACCGAAAACGCGCTTGAGCATGGCGGGTACACGCACGCACGGGAAAGGCAGCATCATGTCCGCTTCCGTTGGCATTTTGGCAGTAGTTGTCAGATAAATGGTCTTGTGACCGTAAACGCTCACTGCGCTGCTGCCCAGCATCTGAACCGAAACCGTGGGGGTACGGCGGGTGTTTTCACCCAGCAGGCTGGCCATTTCCACAGAAGCGCCAGCCGCAACCGTAGCAGATACGCTTTGCAGACCAAAGCTTTCCAGCAGAACCTGTGCAAACGCCTGGGCATCCTGCACCGTCTGTGCGCAAAGGCACACGGCATCATACAGGGAGAAGTTGATCAGCAGGCTCATAGCTTCATCTTCGCTGATGGAGAAGCCGGTGTCGTTCATATGCACACGCAGATTCTCAGCCAGCTCGTGACGGTCGTATTCGCTGCCGATAACAGGAGAAAGCAGCACCCGGTTTTCTTCAGCGCCGCCCATACAGGTCATATGGCTGGAAAGGAAATTCGTAACCTGCTGTGCATTCTCGCTGCTGAGGGCCTTGTTGGCTTCGGTCAGTTTGCGGCATGTGGCTTCCAGCTGCTTGACTTCGTTCTTGAGCCGTTCGATCTCATCGCGTTTTTTCTGGGCAGCAGAAGCGATCACTTCTTCGCGGTGCTTGCGGGTATTTTCCTTGGCCATTTCCAGCTGCATCAGCAGGCTCAGGCGTTCCGCCTCGATTTCTGCCAGCTGTTCCTGAGCTGCGGCAGAGGCCTGCAGGTTGATGCCGCTCTTGCGCAGTTCGGCAGTCATATCCGCCACAAAGCCTTCGTTGGCCATGAGCATTTCCATGGCCTGCTCACGAATCTCGGTATTCTGCCAGGCATATTCCAGACACTCACGCAGGCTTTCGATGGGATTACGGATCATGCCGTAGGCACCGGCCCCCAGTTCAGCACCCATCACTTCGTCGCGCTGACCTTGCAGCTGCTGTTCCACTACGTGATGCACATTTTCCGGCTTTGTTTTGCTGCGGATGGGCTTGCCGTTGTTGCGTGCAAGAGGCGTGCCATTAAAATGCGCTACCGGCTCGGAGGACTCCTCTTCTACCGGCTGTGTTTCCAGATCGGCAGACAGACGGTTGGCTGTTTCGCTCAGAGGCTGTGCCAGACGGGAAATCTGCTGATCAAAAGGCAGGGCGCTGTCCAGAATATCCAGTTTTGTGCCGATCGGAAGAACGTCTGCCGTTTCCTCTGTTTTCTTTTCCGGCTGCTTTTCAGCGGATTTTTCCACGGGTTTCTCAGCAGCTTTTTCGTCCGGCTTCTCCGCCTTTTCTTTCTGTTCCTGACGTGCCTGACGATTTTTTTCAGCTTTACGCGCGGCCTTTTCAGCCTTCAGCTGCTGACGCTTTTCTTCCTCAGCAGAGGGATTCTCAGCAGCCTGTTCTCTGGGCTGCTGTTGCTTTTCAGCCGCTTCGGCCTCCTGCTTTTCGCGTTCTTTGCGCTTTTCATCCAGAATGCGCTTGTTTTCGATCGCTTTGGCCTCGATGGACTGTTCTTCCTGCTGAGGACGGTCCTTGCGACGCAGGGAATTGCGGCGCTGGCGCCAGTTGAGGGTGGCTTCGGGGTCCCAGTAGATCTGGTGCTTACCCAGCTGAGCGGTTTCGATCGTGTGCAGCAGGAAACGATCGTTGCCGAACGGCTTCATTTCATCCAACTTTACGCTGGAAGCTTCCGCTTTTTCAACAGGACCATAAAGCATTTTGTTTTTGTGAATCAAAACCTTTTTGGTCAGGGCCGCTGCGGCAGCGGATCCGTTCTCGATCACTTCAAAACAGCTGTCCTCAGCAAACTCACAGATGACATCGGAATAAATAGCCATCTGATTCTTTTCGCCCTGGTCAGGCGCATAGTTGCGGTTTTGACGAACCTTCATCAGTTCCTTGCCTTCGCTGGCAAGCTGGATCACACACAGGCCCCCAAGTTCGCGCATTCTTTCCTTAAAAGTGCTCTGTTCGCGCTTATCGGGCACAATTCGCAGGCTTCCTTCATCCGGAAATTCGTCTGCTCCGCCGTGAAAAGTGCCGCCCTCTCGGGTGCAAAGCGGAATCACACGAAAAATAACGCGTTGCCTGTTGTCCTCCTCCACATAGGCAAGCGTAATGGTGCCGTTGATCTCCTTCATAAAATAGATACCCCTTAATGTAGTTTTCAATGTGTCCATTCCATGAGCCAAATATGAATGAACAATGAACACCATAACAGTTTAATCATGAAAGGCTCTTTCGTCAATAGTTTCAACAATTTTGATTAAAAGAAGTCCAATTCGATTTCATGTTTATGACGAAACAGCTGTAACATATAACAAGAACGAGTTGACTTTTTAATGCTTTTGTAATATATTGAAAGAGGTTGATCCGTGTGTGATTAATGCGCTCAAGGCCATGAAAGGAGGCATGTTGTTATGTTTTTTAACAGCACTGAACACTTTGCCAAAGATGCATTCAAGCGTATGACCTGCATTGTTCTAAGCGCAGTCATCGGCGCCAGTTTTTTTCTGATGCCCAACGCTGCCAAAGCCGCTACCGAAGGTACCACCAATGCCAAAGTAGTCCTTCGCAAAGAGGCTGACAAAGAGTCCAAAGCCCTGCAAACCCTGCGTACCGGCGAAGATGTGGATATCATCAGCGCCAGCGGAGAATGGTACAAAGTGCGCTATGGAAAGTATACCGGTTATTTAATGAAAAAATATGTCAAGTCCTCCGGCGGCGTTCCTTCCGCCTCTGAAAAAAAGCCCGTTTCTGCCGCCGGCACGTCGGTATCAGCCAAGATCAAAGCGCTTGGCTCCGCTCCCGGCATCATGCGCGTTGGCGACAACAACAGCGACGTAAAAAAGCTGCAGCAGGCTTTGCAGATCCTTGGTTACTACAACGGGAAACTTGATGGTGATTACGGCAGCGGTACCACCGCAGCTGTAAAAGCTTATCAGAAAGCCAGGGGACTGACTGCCGACGGCTATGCAGGCGAACGCACCGTCAAGAGCATTTTCGGCAAATGCAGTTCCAAATCCCTCACCACGCAGCCCAAACCCGGCAGCAGTCCTGCCGGTACCGAAAACAAGACCGAACCGGTTAAAAAGACCGAAGAGAACGACAAATCCAGGTATCCTACTGTAAGCAGCGTAAACGAGATTGGTTCTGCGCCCGCAACTTCCCGCAAGGGCGACAGCGGCAGCAAGGTAGTCAAGCTTCAGCAGGCGCTGGAATGCCTCGGCTACTATGACGGCGCAATCGACGGCGATTACGGAAACGGCACCTATCAGGCCGTCAAAAAGTTTCAGCAGAAGCGCGGCATGAAAGCCGATGGAATTGCCGGTGCATCCACCATTCGCGTACTTTTCGGTGAGGACGCTGCCAACGCGTCTTCCGCCAGTTCTTCCTCCGATGGTGGCAAAACCGAAGTGCTTGACTGGTATAAGGATAATGTAAGCAAAGTCATTCCCAAAGGCGCCCGCTTCACCGTGAAGGACATTGGCACCGGCAAAACCTTTGAAATGGTTCGCTGGTCCGGCGGCGACCACATGGACGCTGAGCCCCGCTCAGACAAAGACACCGAAACCATTAAATCGATTTACGGCGGAACCTACAGCTGGCGCAGACGTGCCATTCTGATCAAATACAACGGTCACGTATATGCCGCCTCCATGAACGGTATGCCCCATGGCACCACCACCATTGAAAACGAATTTGACGGTCACCTGTGCATTCACTTCAAAAACAGCAAGACGCACGGCACCGACGTGGTGGATCCCGACCATCAGAATGCGGTGGACAAGGCCAGCAAATACAGTTGGTAATTTCCTTGTTTCACACCATAAAAGACGGCTGAATGAAAATGATCATTCAGCCGCTTTTGTTATCTGGTTTTTTTCTTTTCAAAAATCGCTTTCAGGCTTTCGGTATAGGGCGGATAAGCGATTCCTTCTTCAGTGATAATGCCGGTAATCAGCTCGTGATCAGTCACATCAAAGGCAGGATTGTAGACCTTCACGCCTTCGGGAGCCATACGCTGCTTGTACCACATTTCCGTCACTTCATGGGCAGGGCGCTGTTCAATCACGATCTCATCGCCGCTTTCAATACTCATGTCGATGGTTGATGTGGGACCGAGTACGTAGAACGGAATGCCGTAGTGCTTTGCCAGAATGGCAACGCCGGAAGTACCGATCTTATTGCATGCATCGCCATTGGCGGCCACGCGGTCGCAGCCTACAAACACAGCGTTGACCCAGCCGTTTTTCATGACCTGGGAAGCCATATTATCGCAAATCACAGTGGTATCCACGCCATCAGCGACCATTTCAAAAGCGGACAGACGCGCACCCTGCAAGAGCGGACGTGTCTCATCCGTGTACACGCGGAAGTTCATGCCCTTCTCGCGACCCAGATGGACGGGTGACAGCGCCGTACCATACTTGGACGTTGCCAGCTGACCGGCATTGCAGTGCGTCAGAATACCATCGCCGTTTTTGATCAGGCTCAGGCCATATTCGCCGATGGCGCGGCACATGGCTACATCTTCATCTCTGATCGCTTCACACTCGGCATGCAGCAGTTCCTTGATCTCGGCTACCGTCCTCTCCGCATTGGCAAGCACAACCTGCTCCATGCGGTTCAGTGCCCAGCTCAGGTTCACGGCCGTGGGACGGGAGGAATTCAAATAATCCTTCGCTTCACGGAAACGGGCTAGGAACGTATCGTAATCACTGGTCTCGATTTCCTTGGCAGCCAGATAAATGCCGTATCCGGCCGCTACGCCAATCGCAGGCGCACCGCGCACCTGCAAAAGATAGATCGCGTCCCAGATCTCCTTCTGGGTCTTCAAATGCAGCATTTCGATTGCTCCGGGCAGCCTGGTCTGATCAATAATCACCAGTGCGCTTTGTGCATCATCCAGCGCAACGGTATCAAAACGCATGATATCTTTCATCGGATATGTTCTCCTCTTTGGTATTACAGCAATGTATCTTTGATCCGTTCATACTCTTCGCGGCTGATGAGCACCTCACGCGGCTTGCTGCCTGCGGATTTGCTTACGATACCACGCGCAGCCATATCGTCAATCAGCCTTCCGGCGCGTGCATAGCCGATCTTCATACGCCTCTGCAGCATACTGATGGAAGCCTGTCCGTCTGTAATCACCATTTCAATGGCCTCGGCCAGACGGTCGTCCAGACCTTCGCTGTCATCCGTATCAGCGATCGCGGCAGAGCTTTCATCATCCGCCTCCATGGCTTCGATCACACTGGGATCGAAATCCACACGGGAATGAGAACCGATATAATCCATCACCCGTTCGGTTTCTGCGTCGCTCAGGAAGCAGCCCTGCACACGAATGGGAGAGCTGGCTCCGGTCGGGAAGAAGAACATGTCGCCCTTGCCCAACAGTTTTTCTGCGCCGTTCTGGTCAAGGATTGTGCGGCTGTCCAGGCTGGAAGAAACCGCAAACGCAATGCGGGAGGGAATGTTGGCCTTGATCAGACCTGTGATAACGTCCACCGTGGGACGCTGCGTGGCAACGATCATGTGGATACCAGCCGCACGGGCCAGCTGCGCGATGCGGATGATGCTTTCCTCAACTTCTTTTTTACAGGCCAGCATCAGGTCAGCCAGCTCGTCAATGATGATCACGATACGCGGCAGTTTTTCTTCATCGGGGCCAAGCTTGGCGTTGTAGGCGGAAATTTCACGCACATTCTTGCTTTGCATTTTGTGATAGCGGTCCAGCATTTCCGCAACCGCCCACTGCAATGCGCCCGCAGCCTTGTGAGGATCGCTTACCACGGGAATCAGCAGATGCGGCACCACGTTGTAGCATTGCAATTCGACCACCTTGGGGTCGATCATGATCATTCGCACTTCCTCGGGAGAGGAACGGAAGAGGAGACTGTTGATAATGGCGTTGATGCAAACGGACTTACCGCTGCCGGTTTGACCGGCAATCAGCAGGTGAGGCATTTTGGCAATATCGCATATCACCGGTTTGCCGGCGATATCCCGTCCCAGCGCAACAGCCAGCGGCGATTTGGCGGAACGCATTTCATTGCTCATCAGCACTTCGGCCAGCGTAACGCTCTGAATTTCCTTATTGGGCACCTCTACGCCAAAAAGATTGGTGCCCGGAATAGGGATCTCAATGCGTACGCCGCCGTTGGCTGCCATATCCAGCGCGATGTTATCAGCAATGCCCATGATTCGTTTGACGTTAATGCCGCTGGAAACAAGTCCCAGTTCAAAACGGGTCACAGCCGGGCCATGCGTCACGCGCTGTACACGAGCAGGAATGCCGAAACTTTCCAGTGTTTTCTCCAGACGGGAAGCGCCTTCGGTATCAGCAGTACGGGTATCCACATTTTCACGGCGCTGCTGCTGGTTGAGCAGGTCGATCGACGGATAGGCATACGGCAGTTTTTCCACTGCATACTGGGGCTTGTCCTCTTTTTTATGCGAATAGATCTGGGCGGGATTGCCGGCAGATTCGGGATTGCCATCCGGGGTAACCGGGCCGTCCAAAGGCATAAACGAAGGAGGCGGCGCCATTTTAACAGGACGTTTGTAGGCGTCCTGCCTTTCTTTTTCAGGCTGGACGATAGGCGGCAGTTCCACTTCCATTTCAGGCTCTTCCTCTGCTTCCGGCTCCACAAACACAGGCTGTGCCTGTACGGCAGGCGCAAACGTCATGGCAGCCGGAACCACATTTTCTCTGGCCTGTTCATCACCCTGGATATCCACCGCCAGTTCCGCTTTGCGTTTGCGGATGTTTTCAATGCGCTCCAGCGTCTTCCTTTTGGTGGAAGAAAGTACCAGTGTATCATCCAGCCTGGTTTCCGGCTGTTCCACACCCATTTCGCTGGGCGTGAACGTCATGCGCGTCTGATAGCTGCCTTCCGTCTCCTGAGGCTGCGGCTGCTCCTTTTTGGCTTTTTTGGTACGCCACAGAGGCTGCTTGCCCTGAGGAATAATGATCTCATCGTAAATCTCGCCCTGAGGCTGCTGGACAGGCTGGTTCACCATGCCGGTATAAGGCGCATACGACTGCTGCTGATAAACAGGCTGATTCTGTCGCATATAAGCGGCGTTCTGACGCATACGCTCTGCTTCCTCCGCCTGCTGCCTCTGCAGCGCCAGTTGCTGCTGATATGCCTCCTGAGCGAGCTGCTGCTGTTTTTTTTCACTGCGCGCTTTTATTCCGCCGCGAACCGTGTCTACCATCTGCATCAGATCAAATCTTGAAACCAGCAGCAGACAGACCGCGCAAATCAGACCAAGCGCAACCGTTCCCAGCGTACCGCCAAGAAAGGTCCACGCGGGCCAGGCCAGCAGCATACCAATCACGCCGCCGAACGCTCCGCTGGCTGCACAAACGCCAAAGGCCGCTTTGATCATGCTTCCAAAACCCTCCGGAGCAGCCATCGGCGGCACGGCATTTTTATTCTGGCCGACCAGGTAATCCATCAGGCTGTAAGTGCCGATTTTGCTGAGCAGGTTGATAATGCCCAATACAGCCGCAAACAGGACCGTTAACAGGATGAAGCCGCGTTTGGGCATGAGACGGCCGGCTGAAAAAGCCACCAGCACGCCCAGCCAGAGTAACAGCACGCTCACGCCCACGCACAGGCCTCCACCAAGGCCCTGCATCACGCGCTTAACCCAGTCAAACACCGAACCTCTCAATCCGCCCACAACAGAAAGCAGGCTGACTACACCCAGCGCAATCAGAAGAATGCCGACGGTCACAAAGGCCGCCAGCGTATTGGAATGGAATTGTGCAGCTTTTTTGTTGTTGCTGCGTTTGGCCATAATGGTACATTCCTCCGTTTGTTATTTGCAAAGCTGAATTGCATACAGAATGCCTTCGGCATCCGCATACAGTCTCAGCTCGTATTCTCCGTAATGATACCGATCAAAAGTACCTTCGCAAAGGCCGTAATCAAAGGCCATGTTTTCGGTCATGACCAGGCTTTCCGCCGGTTCGCCCAGTATTGCGCGCCATTCCGGCTGAGCAGTACGGCCGATCATCAGGCCCTGCAGGCCGCCCCGGCGAAGCTGAATGCCTTCGACCACAGAATTGGCATAATCCGCCTGCAGCGAATCCGAAATCACCAGCACGCTGCGGAAGGCAGGATCCTCCATCAGGAAATACCTGCCGCCCGGGAACGCATCCGGCGTGCGCAGGAGGCGGTAGGCATCTGTGATCTCCTGCATGTTCTGCCCCATCCGAACAGGCACATGAGGCAGCATACCGGATGAAACGCTTTGTTCAATCGCTTCCTTCTGTTCCGCCGCGGTCAGGGGCTGCCGGTCATCGATCAGCAGCCCTTCCAGTTCTTCATACCAGAACTGGCACGCGCCGCTCCAGCCGCTGACAAGCGAAAACTGCTCCGCCGGATACCAGAAAGTAATGCCGTCTTCATTCACTGTAAAAGAATCCACAGGCAGCGGGGTAAGTTCGCTGTATTCCAGGTAGCCGTTCAGCTCCTCAGAAAGGGTTTCGATTGCTTTTGTTTCCATCAGAGCCACGGCAGCATCCACATCACTGAAGATCTGATCTAGCCTGAGCCTCTCCCCCGTTTCCAGGTCATAGGTCAGCGCGGTGTAGCTGTGACCGTCGCGTACCTTCGGCAGCTTTCCCTTTGCGCTGATCACGACGGAAAAAACGTTCTCGTTCAGGTAAGCGTCGTATGTCACATTCAGCGTCTGCTGTCCTGTAAGCGTAAAGAGCGAAACCATGTGGTTGGTTACGCCGGATTCAGTCACGATATCATCATTGATCTTCTGCTGGATGTTCTGATCCGTCATACCGTTTAATTGGGGATAAACGACCGCGTTCTCCCCCATTCGGGTCTGCACATCTTCTATAATGATTTCCTGAGCAAACGCCTGCGAAAAAACACACATAAGCGCTGCCAGGAGCAGCATCATCCATCTTTTCAGCATTTTCTTTCCTCCCTCTTTGGCAGATAAGAGCATCTTTTATTTTACCGCAAAAACGGTTTTGTTGCAAGTTTGTTACAGTATTTTTGCTTATCCGGCATTAATTCATCAATTTGGACGGTATCAGCATGGGCTGAAGCTGAATACCAGCCAGCGCAGCGGCAATGGTTCGCGGGATTTGTTCAAAATCCGCTACCAGCGAACGCGGTTTCTTAATCGGGTCATCCTGACCGAAGGGCACAAAGTAAACGTTTCGCCACTGCAAAAGCCTGCCGATGTTCTGCGCTGCCGCGCCCAGTCCGTCATTGGTGGATACAGCCAGCACCAGCGGCTTTTCGTTTCGCAAATGGCTCTTGGCCCCCAGCATGGCAGGCGTATCAAACTGACCATTCGCCAGTTTGGACAGGCTGTTGCCTGTGATCGGCGCGACCACATATACATCGCACATGCGCTTGGGGCCGATGGGTTCGGCCGCGGTCAATGTATCGATTGGTTCGTGACCGGTGATGTGCTGCACACGTTCCCGTACCTCATGTGCGGTCATGAACCTTGTATCCAGCTCGCCGGCATGAAAGGAAAGAACCGGCAGTACTTCGTATCCGCGCCGTACCAGTTCCTCCATCTGGCCAATTGCACGTTCAAAGGTGCAAAAAGAACCTGTTAATGCAAAACCGATGGTCAGTTTTTTCACAACGCAGCCTCCCCTGTCAGTTCCATGACCGCTTCCATAAGCGCCATAGCCGCGCTCTCGGGCGAATACCGTGCCGGAAGCCCCGGCAGCTGTGCACAGGCTATGCCCATCGTCCTTGCGCTTTCTGCATCAAAGCCGTATGGCGCACTGGCCAGTTCCAGCAGCCAGCAGTCGTTGGGTATCTGTTTGAAATGGAATTCCGCAAAAATGCGGGCAGGAACGGTATTCAGAATCAGATTCATTTCAGGCAGTACATCCGCCATTTCAAGAATCGATACCGTCTGCATGCCATCCGCCTCCGCCTGCCGGCGCTGCTGTTCGCGTCTTGCCGCGATCCATACCTTTGCATTCAGCGTTTTCAGCCGCAGTGCAAGCGCACGTCCGAACAAACCATAGCCTGTAACCAGCACATTGGAATCCATCAGCGCCAGCCGGCTGTGCAGCATGCTTTCGCATACAGCCGCCTCCGCAGAAAGCTCTGCATTTCGTTTTTCCAGCACAGCAGCATCTGTATAACGTTTTAATCTCGGCGTTTCCTGCCGGATATATCCTTCCATTCCCTTCCCCGTGATCAGCAGCGTGTTTTCCCTGATTTTTTCCAATATTGTTTCCGGATGCAGCTTTTCCCCGGTCAGGGTCGGTATTACTCCGTTTCGCACAGAAAACGGATAGGCAAACAGCACTGCATCCGCCCAATCACTATGTACGATCTCCCCGGAACGAAGTCCCATTGTTTCCACCTGAAAGCCCTGATGTTCCAACAGGTCTGCAAGACAGGCCATGCGCCGGTCTCCGCCAACCAGCAGCATTTTTTTCATAAACAAAATCGCCTCCCGCCGATGCAAGATATTGCATTCTATGCGGGAGGCAATCGGATTGTGAGGTTTTAGATGGCGTGTACGATGCGGTCTTCCAGACGCACTTCCTCGCCGCAGAGGCTGAGTGTGAGCGGCGCGCCTTCCAGCAGCTCCACGCAGGCTTCGCCGGGCTTGACGCTTACGCGGATCACGCGATTGCGGTAGTGGAACTGGAAGGCATAGCCTTTCCAGGCGTCAGGCAGGAAGGGATTCAGCGCAAGGCCATCGGTGGTGCGCATACCTGCAAAGCCATGCGCCATAGAGAGCCAGCTGCCGGCCATACTGGTGATATGCAGACCATCTTCCGTGTCGTTATTAATATTATCCAGGTCAAGACGTGCGGTACGCTGATACATTTCCACCGCCTTGTCATGGTAACCCAGCTGCGCCGCCAGAATGCTGTGAACACAGGGAGACAGGCTGCTCTCATGCACCGTCATGGGCTCGTAGAAATCAAAATTGCGGCGGATCGTCTCTTCATCGTACAGATGATTGAGGAAATACAGGCCCTGCAGAACGTCAGCCTGCTTGATGAAGCAGCTGCGCAGAATATGGTCCCAGGACCAGTGCTGGTTGATGGGGCGCTGATCGGCAGGAATATCGCTGGCACGCATCAGATCCTTATCCATGAAGGTATCATGCTGCACAAAAATGCCCAGATCTTCATCTTCGGGATAGTACATGCGCTCCACCACATCCAGCATGTGGGCGATCTCTTCAGGCGTAATATTCAGCTGCTCCAGACGTTCCTTGCTGGCGCGGTGTACCTGCGTCACAAACAGACCGATGCTCCATGCAGCAATACGGTTGGTGTACCAGTTGTTGCTTACGTTGTTTTCATACTCGTTGGGGCCGGTCACGCCGTGGATCATATATTTCTGCTTGCGTTTGGAGAAATGCACGCGGTCGGTGTAGAAGCGTGCAATGCCGCACAGCACATCCAGGCCTTCCCTGAGCATATAGCCATAGTCGCCTGTGTAAGTAGCGTAGTTGAAAATGGCGTGGGCGATCGCACCGTTTCGGTGAATTTCCTCAAAGGTGATTTCCCATTCGTTGTGACATTCAATACCTGTAAAGGTCACCATGGGATACAGCGCACCCTGCAGACCCTGCTGACGGGCATTTTCATATGCGCCGTCCAGCTGCATCCAGCGGTAAAGAAGCAGCTGTTTGGCCACATCCTGTCCGGCGATCGCCATGTACACGGACAGGCAGTACGCCTCGGTATCCCAGTAGGTTGCGCCGCCGTACTTTTCGCCGGTAAAGCCCTTGGGGCCAATATTCAGGCGCGGGTCATCGCCGGAGTAGGTGCTCAGAAGCTGGAACAGGTTGAAACGAATGCCCTGCTGCGCCGCATCGTCGCCTTCGATGGTCACATCGCAGCCTGCCCAGCGCGCCTTCCACGCGTTGGCATGAGCGGTGCGCAGTTCTTCATACCCCACCTCGCGGGCTCGGGAAGCCGCACGGAGTGCCATGGTGGTCAGCACTTTCTGTTCATAATCGCGGCTGGTAAAACACAGCACATACTTTTCAAGGGTGATGCGCTCATTGGCCTCAGCATCCACGGAATACAGCATTTCCGCATAGCCGCTCTCCAGCTTGCGGCTCTGCATTTCCATTTCATCCGACCAGCAGCTCATGGCGGCAGCCACGGCAAAGCGCGGCGTGCCGAACGGGTTTTTCCTGGTCTTGGTCAGAATGGCAGCGCCGTCCACGCTTTCTTCCTCGGCCAGCATATCCCAGAAGGTTTCATCATAGTTGCTGTCCAGGTTGCGAACATTGCCATCCAGATAGGGGCGCATTTCGATATGCGCGGCATAATCCGCCGTTATGCTGTAACGGATTGCCAGCAGCTCCTTCTGATCCAGCGATACAAAACGCTCCGCCCGTACCTTCAGAAGACCTTTTTCGGTTTTAACGGTAAAGGTACGCAGGAACAGGCCGCTCTGCATATCCAGTTCGCGGTAGAATTCCACCACGTCCGCCTTATTCAGATCCAGATCCGCGCCGTCCACCTGCACATGAATGCCGTTCATGCGCACACAGTTGATGGCCTTGCCAAAATACTGCGGATAACCGTTCTTCCACCAGCCAACGCGGGTTTTATCCGGAAACCAAACGCCGCCGATATAGGTGCCCAAATGCGTATTGCCTGAGTAGTCTTCCTCAAAATTGCCGCGCATGCCCATATAGCCATTGCCGGTGGAGGTCAGGCTTTCAGACAGGCGGATGTGTTCCTTGTCCAGGCCGGTTTCGGCTACTTTCCAGGGATGAATGATAAAATGCATATGAATCTGCTCCTTTAGGATGTGCAATCGTTTGTACAACTGAATTCATCGTACTGTATTCAATCGGAATTGTCAAGAAAAACTTGCCTTGCTTTTGTTTCGCAGCGCTTTCATCATGGGCAGAAAAACAATCATCAGGCAGATCAGCCCTGCA
Source organism: Clostridia bacterium (assembly GCA_017547285.1). Lineage (GTDB taxonomy): Bacteria > Bacillota > Clostridia > Christensenellales > Aristaeellaceae > Limiplasma. The sequence continues at coordinate 17,703 of JAFYQB010000055.1, read as the reverse complement.
GGCGCATACAGCCGGTCTACGATTCCCTCAAATCCGATCCCTGCCACCCACAGCGGTATGCCATAAACAACCAGCCAGCGCCATTCGCGACGGGAAATCCGGTTTTCCGCGGCATTCCGAAGCGCATACAGCACAGATGCCAGCGTAGTGACAACCGACAGATACAGCAAAGCAGCGCCTGAAAGATAACCAATCTTCCCATAACCATTCAGCAGTCCGATCATGGGGAAGGCCATTTGCTTTGATGCCGGAAAACGGAGATACACCTGATAACTGAGCATCATAAGCATGCCGGTCATCAGGCCAAACAGCATAGCCGTCCGACGAATCTTTCGGCAACTGACGGCGGTACGATAAATCACACCGATCGCCAGCACCACATTCATGGCTGCATAGCCTGCCGCACGTATGCCTGCAATGACAAGCGTTTTGAAACCAAAGACTGTTTCTGTTTGGACCGCTTTCAGGGGAAGTTTAGTCAATGCAGCCAGCAGCGCGCACAACAGGCCAATGGCAAGCAATGCACTGACAGCGCCATGCGCTTTCAGGCTCCGGTTTCCAATCACTCCTGCAAACAGCAGTGTTCCCAGCATTCCCAGAACATATGCCTGGGAATGTCTCCATACAAGTGCGGTGATATGGCCGGAAGCAGAGATCATCGCCCCCGCAGTAAGCGTCATCAGCAGCAGCGGACAGACCGCAGCCAGACGGCTGCCGCACAGCGTATTCACCCAGTCACAGCCGTTTTTGCACGCCGTCTTCATGCAAAGCAGACAAAGCCCCGTCATCGTCAGCGCAGCAAGAATCACAAGCCAGCTTCCGTGCTGCTGATAACGTGCAAAAAAAGCAACGATTTCGCGTCCGGAAGCAAATCCTGCTCCAATCACCGCTCCTGTACAGGCGAATGCCCCTGAATGCTCTTTGGCCATTTCATCGCCTCCCCTTCCTGAAATTGTATGCCGCCGCTGATGTGCAAATACCGGATCATATGCTATACTTTTATGACAGACCAAAGGAGGATGCTTATGAAACGCCTGCTGCTGGTGGATGGAAGCAATCTGCTTTTCCAGATGTTTTTCGGAATGCCTGCACGAATCATCAACGCTGAAGGGAAAGCCATTCACGGCACGCTCGGCTTTGTTGGCGCATTGCTCAAAATGATCCGTATGACCAACCCCACCCATGCAGCCGTTTTGTTTGACGGTGAACACAAAAACGAGCGTTCAGCCATTCATGCAGATTACAAAGCAAACCGAACCGATTACAGTCAGATGCCGGAAAGCGAAACACCCTTCTCCCAGCTGCCGGACATTAAGGCCGCGTTGGATTACCTGAAGATACGTCATGCCGAAACCACAGACTGTGAAACGGATGACTGGATGGCAGCCTACGCCCGTCTTGCTGATACCGGGTTTGAGGTCATCATCGCCTCTTTTGACAGTGATTTCTTTCAGTTGATTTCCAAACGGGTATCCATCCTGCGGTATCGCGGTGATAAGACCGTCATCTGCACGCCGGAATGGCTGCAAAACAAATTTGATATTTTCCCCTCTCAATATGCAGATTTCAAAGCCTTGACGGGCGATGTTTCGGACAACATCAAAGGAGCAGATCGTGTTGGCCCCAAAACGGCTGCCGCACTGCTGCATCAGTTTGGTTCCCTTGAACAGCTTCTTGCCCATACAGAGAAAATCACAAAACCAGGCATCCAACAATCCATCCGGCAAAATCATGAACGCCTGCGGCAGAATCAAAAACTCATTCACCTGACAGGAAACGTTCCTCTCCCCTATACGTTGAGTGAGCTGCAATATTTCCTGCCGGATATGACAACCACCCAAGTTCTTAAAGCCATTCAACTGCGCTGAAAAACGCCTCTGCGACTTTTGTCGCAGAGGCGTTTCGGATATTTGATTTACTTGCGGGTAGGACGGCGCAGGAAAGCAGGAACGCCAAGGCTGTTGCGTTCCACAGCAGGCTGCTGGGGCACAGGCTGAGGCTGGACAGGCTGCTGCACGGGCGTCGGTTCGGGCTGCTGCACAGGCTGCATGGCCTGATACGGCTGAGCATACTCCATCTGAGCCTGAACGGGCTGCTGGGGCGCACTCTGGAAAGGTGTGCCATAGTCAGCCTGGCCGAACTGATTCGCCTGATAAGGCTGAGTGTAAGGATTGGCATAGCCCTGCTGCTGCATCATCTGCGGCATGGCAGCGGGAGTAGGAACGGCGCTGCCGCCCATGTTGTAGCCAAAACCGCCCATATTTTCTTCATCCATGGGCATATTGAAGCTCATATCCTCGTAAGAAGGCGCTGCATATTCCTGCTGAACCATGGGGCCGGCGCCAAAGGCGCTGCCGCCGAAGCTGCGGGTCCAGTCGCGTTCGCCGGAAGACTTTTTCTTTTCTTCCTTCCTGGGGAAGGGCGTCTTTTCGAAACCGGTAGCGATAACAGTGATGCGAACCTCATCCTGCAGACGCTCGTCGATGCCGGCACCGAAGATGATGTTGGCTTCGCTGTCCGCCGCCTGCATAACCAGGTTGGCAGCTTCATTGATATCGATGATGCTCATATCCTCGCCGCCGGTGATGTTGATAAGCACCGAACGCGCGCCGTCGATATTGGTTTCAAGCAGCGGGCTGGAAATGGCATTCTTGGCGGCTTCCACCATACGGTTTTCGCCCTTGCCGATGCCGATACCCATGTGAGCCATGCCGCCGGACTCCATAACCGTCTTCACGTCGGCAAAGTCCAGGTTGATCAGCGCAGGCACAGCGATCAGGTCGCTGATGCCCTGAATGCCCTGACGGAGCACATCATCCGCAATGCGGAAAGCCTCCAGCATGGAAGTACCCTTGGTAACCACCTGCAGCAGACGGTCATTGGGGATAACCACCAGCGTGTCCACACGCTGCTTCAGGTCGATCATGCCCATTTCGGCATTTTTCATACGCTGCTTGCCTTCAAAGGCAAAAGGCTTGGTGACCACGGCAATGGTCAGGCAGTTCATATCGCGGGCGATCTCTGCCACAACGGGGGCCGCGCCGGTACCGGTGCCGCCGCCCATACCTGCGGTAACGAACACCAGATCCGCGCCCTTAATGGCGGCAGCAATCTCTTCGCGGCTTTCTTCAGCAGCACGGCGGCCTACATCAGGCACAGCGCCAGCGCCCAGACCCTTGGTCAGTTTCTCGCCGATCTGGATCGTGGTGGTGGCCTTGCTCATTGCCAGAGCCTGACGGTCGGTATTGATGGCGATAAAATCAACGCCCTTCAGACCGGCGTCCACCATGCGGTTGATGGCGTTGTTGCCGGCGCCGCCGCAGCCAATGACCTTGATGGTAGCAAAACTCAGCTGATCTTCAATCTGAAATTCAAGCATTGTTCAATCCTCCTGCACTTTATCAAATGCTGCCTTTTGCACGGCATCAGCCGCCCAGCAGGCTCCTGAAAAACTCCTTCACGCTGCCGGAAACACCGGTGGCAGGCGCGTTGCGGGATTCGATGGTATCCATAATCAGATCCAGCAGGCCCATGGCGCTGGCATAAATGGGGCTGGAAAGCTTGTTGGTGCGCTTGACAGTGTCGCGCACAGGACGCTCCAGCTTGGCGGACAGATAGTCACGGCCGCCGCGGTTAAGGCTGAGTCCGCCGCCGGTCAGGTAAACGGCAGACCAGTTGCCCAGCTTGATGCCGCTGTCCTCCAGGCATTCCCGGATCATATCGGCAATTTCATCCACACGGGGTTCCAGCACAGCTGCAACCTGCTCCTGCGTGTAGGTTTCGGTCTTGATGCCTTCACCGCTCACGTCATAGGATTGCGTGATGGTGGAAATTCCATACACGTACTCGCGTTTGATCTGCTCGGCCGCTTCCAGACGGATATTGAGGCCCTCGGAAACATCAGCAGCAATATGGCCGCCGCCTACCGGCAGCGTCTTCTGGAAAATAATAGCATCGCCTTCCACCGCCATAACGTCCGTGCACAGATAGCCGATATCGATGAGGATGGCAGTACGGTCACGCTCTTCCTCCAGCAGGTAGAGCATGGCTTCGCCGGTGCAGCTGGAGAAGAAGCCGCTGACGGTGATGTTCATATCGTGCAGACGGGCCATCACGTCATCCAGGAAGAAGGTATCAGCCACCACAAAGCTGACCAGCGCCTTCAGTTCCGTGCCCTTCATGCCAACGGGCTCCAGCGTTTTTTTGCCGCCGTCCACCATAAACCAGGCAGGGCTGCGGTGGATCACCACGCCGCGCACAGGGGACAGCAGCTTGTCCGCTTCCGTAAAGATTTTTTCCACATGTTTGGGCGTTACATGAGGATCTGCACCCTGAACGGTTACGCTGGCTTCCACGGCGTATACGCGGGTAAACTCACCCGGAACACCCACATTGATCTCGCGGATCTTGCGTTTCGCCTGCGTTTCCGCCTCGGTGACAGACTTCTGAATCGCTTCGTTCAGATTGGCGGCGTCATTCCATTCTCCATCCAGAAAACCTTCGTAGGAGGCAGTGCCTGCGCCAACGATGTCGCAGCGCCGGCTGCCGCTGTCCTCGGCTACCAGCGTCACGATTTTGCTTGTGCCAAAATCAATGGCTGCGATAGTAGATTTCATAATAAAGCATTCCCCTGTTCATCAGGTATCAGCCGTTGGTATTCTTGCAACGGCGGGAAGGGCGCCCGCAATACAAAGCACCCAAACTACCATTATTTATTGTAACCGTTTTGGCATAAATACGCAAGCGTAATCCTGCCTTTTTTTCATGAATTTGAAAACACACTTGTAAAAACTGACATTCTTTTCAGTCTTCCGGCATATATTTTGCTTCGTTTTCCGCGTTTTGCAAATCCGTCACATCCGCCACATCCAGCACGCCATCCGTCTTGCCCAGCTGGCGCAGATAACCCATGCAGGTTTTGACAGCGCCTATTTTTCCTTCCATCCATTCTGCGCTTCCAAGGCGGGCTGTTACGCCCTCCAGCGTAACCAGATAGATGTTTTCAGGATCGGCAAGGTTGATTTCTGACACCTGATCCGCATAGATCTGCTGGCTCAGTTCATACATCACGGTCTGATAGGCTTCCATTTGTGTTATGTCCTTGAGCCCAAGCAGCTGGCCCACGGTCACGCTGCTGGCCTTGAAGCCTGTTACCACCGGAAGGCCCTGCGGAAGGATGGAGGAATTTTCCATTTTCATCACCATGCCCTGACCATCCAGCGTATACAGCATTCCCAGCCACTGCATGGTCGCAACGGTTTTGCGTTCTTCAATGTAGAGATGAATGGTGGACGGATATTCCTTCTGCATTCCTTTGAAAATGATGGTATGATCCTCCGCCATGCGCTTTGCAACATCCGTTTCTTCGATGTTGAGCATGTTCTGGCCGCGGGCCAGCCCGGAGGAAATAACCACCTGCTGAGGCGTTTTTTCCTGATTGCCGATCACATAAACCGTTTCCAGCCTGAAAAGCGTTTGCTGAGCAACCACCACGCCAACCGTCACAATGGCCAAAAGCAGCAAGAAGCGAAAAAACACGTGATTTTTTCGCCTGACATGCGCCTGACGCGCGCGTTCCGCCGCAGCCGCAGAGGAGGGCTGATCCTCCTGCGGCTGATAAGTATACTGATATTCCCCGTAGGCTTCGAAGGCTTCCTCCGGCTGCTGCTCAGCCGCCCTTCTTTTGCTTTTCCAGCTCATGTATTGCATCCTCCCGGCGTTTTATACGCCTGTATCCATGCGGCTGGCCTGTGCGCCCAAAGCGCTCAGCATTTCCTCCAGCCGTTCATATCCCCTGTCGATCAGTTCGGCACGTTCGATCGTGGTTTCGCCTTCTGCTGCCAGCGCTGCAATCGCCAGCGCCGCTCCGCCGCGCAGATCGCGCGCGGCCACCTTTGTGCCAAAAAGCCTTTCCGTGCCCTTGACCACAGCAGTGCGCCCGTTCACCCAGATATCCGCGCCCATGCGGTTCAGATCCCCCGCGTGGGTAAACCGGTTCTCAAATACATTCTCCACAACCACAGAAGTTTCCTTTGCCATTGCCGCCAAAGCAAGCATTTGCACCTGCATATCCGTAGGGAATCCAGGATGAGGCTGCGTTTGCAGCAGTGCAAACGCATTCAGGCGGGACGGGGCCTGCAAAACAGCAGTCTGATCCTGTTCACAGATCGCACAGCCCATTTCCCGCAGTTTGGCAAACACAGCGCACAATTCCGCACACGGAGTTCTGTACAGGCGGATGCTGCCTCCTGTTGCAGCCGCAGCTGCCAGCAGTGTGCCTGCCACAATACGGTCAGCCATGGGCTGATAGTCAACGCCATGCAGCTTGTGAACGCCCTCTACCACAATGGTGTGGGTGCCTGCACCGTTTACGTCCGCGCCCATTTTTCGAAGGAACTGCTGCAAATCCACAATTTCCGGCTCGCGGGCCACATTGTGCAGCACGGTCCTTCCCGGTAAAAGCACAGCCGCCATCATCACGTTTTCCGTTGCGCCGACGCTGGGATAATCAAAATGAACCGTTCCGGCCTTCATGCAGCTGCCGTCGCAGTAGATCATCCCGCCCTCTTCACGAATGTCAACCCCTAATTGCCGCAGTCCGCTCAGATGCAGATCGATGGGTCTGAGCCCGATTTCGCAGCCGCCCGGGAAAGTAACCGCTGCTTTGCCAAAACGAGCCAGAATGGGCCCCATCAGAAAAATGGATGAACGAATTTTTTTGGAAAGCGCATCAGGCATTTCCCAACTGCACAACCCCTGCGGATCAATATGTATACTGCCTGCCCGCCGTTCCACCCGGCAACCCAGCGTTTCCAGAATATCGCCCATATATCCAATATCGCTTAAAAGAGGGCAGTCTGTCAATACCGTTTTTTCGTCCGTCAGAATAGACGCGGCCATAATGGGCAAAACAGCGTTTTTCGCGCTGTGAACCGTCCATTCTCCTTCCAAACGTCTGCCTCCGCAAATTCGCAGGACGCTCATCATTCCACCTCCGTCAAGCATTCCATGCAGCATCCTATGTCATGCCCGACATTGTGTGAAAGAAAAGCTCATCTTTGCGACGAACGGGATACACTGAGAATGATACCGGTGGAAGCCATCAAAAGAGAAATGGACGTACCGCCTGCGCTGAAAAACGGCAACGGCAGACCTGTTGTGGGCATTACGCCGATCACCACGGCGATGTTGAGCACCGCCTGCACGCTGATCATGGCCGTCAATCCCGCCGCCAGCAGGCAGCCGTAACGGTCCGGACAGCTGACAGCGATGCGCATGCCTGCGAATGCAAAGGCCACAAACAGCAGGATCACAATCACACAGCCGAACAAGCCGAAATCCTCGCCTACGATGGCAAAGATGAAGTCACTTTCCGGATATGGCAGAAAGCTGAACTTCTGCCTGCCCTGCCCCAGTCCACGCCCGAACAGGCCGCCCGAGCCGATGGCAATCAGTGACTGTGAAAGCTGATATCCTTCATCGCTCATCTGCGCAAAAGGATCCCGGAAAGAAAGCAGACGCTCGCGTCGGTAGGGTTCCGTCCACGCATAGACCGCTCCCAGGCAGAAACCGGCGACTCCCATGAAGGTCAGATGCCCCCATTTCGCCCCTGCCAGCAGCATCATCAGAACCGCTACGATCACAATGCTGCCCGCTGTGGACAGATTCGGTTGTTCCAGGATCAGCAGAAACATGAGGCCAGGCACGATCAGCAGCGGCACAATCCCTTTCCAGAAATGTTCCACCTGACCCAGACGGAAGCTGAGTGTGGAAGCCAGATACAGCACAGAAGCGATCTTTGCCACTTCAGATGGCTGAAAACTCATGCCTGCAATATTCAGCCACCTTCTTGATCCGTTCAAGAACACGCCGATCCCCGGAATAATAACCAGAATCAGCAGTACATAGCTGGCCGCCAGCGCCCCAACCACCACGCGCGGATCACGCCAGAATGCGTAGGGAATGCGGCTGGTAACCAGCATAAGCACCGCTCCCAGAGCGATGCCAACCAGCTGCCGTTTCACTTCCAGCAGCGCATCACCGCTCTGGACAGCCTTGTAATACGTAGCGCTGAACAGTGTAAGCAAGCCGCCCATCAGCAGCAGTGCCAGCACCGCAAGCAGCGTATGATCCACGCCTGTACGATGTTTTTTCAGATATCGATCCGCAAACAGCGGTTTCGGCTGGTTCAAAAAAACCCTCCCTTCGATGGAAACAGATGCTTTATCTTCTGTATGCATCGCCTCCACGCAGGGAAGGGTTTTCTATGGGTTACTTCAGCTGATTCACGATCTCCTTAAACACCCTGCCGCGCTCCTCATAATCGCGGAACATGTCAAAGCTGGCGCAGGCAGGAGAGAGCAGCACGTTGCCGCCCGCAACCGCCAGACTGCGCGCCTTATCTACCGCGTCCTGCATGCTGTAGGCACGGGTAATGGCGGTATAGCCGACTTCTTCCAGCTGTTCGCGGATCTGGCGGGCGGTTTCGCCCAACACAACCGCATGAGCGATCTGACCGGAAGCCACCATCTCGCGGCACAGGGGCATAAAATCGGTATGCTTGTCATAGCCGCCCAGCAGGATGACCGTGGGCGCCTTCATGCTCTGCACGGCCTTGATGGTAGAATCCACATTGGTGCCCTTGGAGTCGTTGATGTAGGTAACACCTTCAAACACGCGCACCTTTTCAATGCGATGCTCCACGCCGGTAAAGCTCATAAGCGTATGGCGGATCACGGGAGACGGAACACCAAGCACACAGGTCATGGCTGTCGCAGCCAGCGCATTTTCAAGGTTGTGCGGGCCGGGGATCAGAATCTGATCCGCGTCACAGATCACGCGGCGTGCGCCCTTCCACTGCCAGACGATCTTGCCGTCCTCCACAAACGCGCCGTTTTCCACCTTCTGCGTGCGGCTGAAGAAGGCAACCTGCGCCTTGAGATCGGGAACCATTTTCATCAGTTCCGGATCGTCCATATTCAGCACTGCGTAATCCTCGGCGGTCTGGTTTTCAAAAATGCGCTTTTTCAGGCGGATATACTCGGCCATCGTTCCATGACGGTTGAGATGATCCTCGGTGATATTGAGCAAAGCGGCTACGCGCGGATGGAAAGTATCAATGCTTTCCAGCTGGAAGCTTGACACTTCGATCACGCTCATATCTTCTTTGCGGTCGTTCATGGCGACCGCAGAAACAGGATAGCCGATATTGCCGGCCACATGGGTAACACGGCCTGCATTTTCAAAAATCTTGCCCACCAGCGTAGTGGTGGTGGTCTTGCCGTTGGTGCCGGAAATGGCCACATAGGAGCTGCTCAAAAGGGAAGCCGCCAGTTCCATCTCGCCCACCATAGGAATGCCCTTTTCCTTTGCGGCAGTTACCACGGGCGCAGTGATCGGCACGCCGGGGCTGATGACCAGACCGTCCACTTCGCCAAGCAGCGCAACAGGATCCTCGCCCAGACGGAATTCACAGCCAATGGCCTTGAGACCGTCCAGGTCGGTACCAAAATCGCTTTCCTTTTTGCGGTCGTTCAGAACAGCTGTCGCGCCGCGCTTCTGCAGCAGTTCTGCAGCGGCAATACCGCTGCGCGCCATACCGACCAGCAGGATTTTCTTACCACACAGTTCCATAATATGTTCCCTCCGCTATCAGATGGACAGAATGGCGATCACGCAGGCAATGGCTTCCACGATGGCGTACATGCGCACAATCTGCTTTTCGGTCATGCCGCACAGCTCAAAGTGGTGATGAATGGGCGACATTTTGAAGATGCGCTTACCGTGAGTGGCCTTAAAGTATGCACGCTGAATGATCACGCTGAAAGAGGAGGCCAGAAGCGTGATGCTCATAAAGATCATATGGATCGGCATGCGCATGAGCATGGCCATGCCCACCAGCGCGCCGCCGATAAACATGCTGCCGGTATCGCCCATGAACACCATGGCGGGATAACGGTTAAAGCGCAGGAATCCGATGCAGCCGCCCACCAGCGCCATGGCAAAGATGGCAAGGTTCTGATAGTTGCCGGCGAGCCCGGAAGCGATTGCGCCGCCTCCGGATACGATCATGGCAATGATCGCCCAGCCGGTTCCGCCCACAACCGTTACCGTAGAAAGCAGACCGTCCAAACCGTCCTGCAGGTTGGCGCTGTTGATCATAAAGATCATGGCAGCAGCCATCAGCGGCACATAGAAGACGCCCAGATCCCACTCCACGTTGAAGAAGGGAATGATCACCTTGGAACCTACATCCGGATGCAGGTAGCAGTACAGGGAGAAAATGACCACGACCGCCACCTGACCCACAATCTTCTGCCACCAGATCAGGCCAAGATTGCGCTTTTTGACCACCTTGATGTAGTCATCCACAAAGCCCACCAGCATGCTGCCGAGGGAAACAAAGATCAGTCCAATCGTAAAATCCGCAAAACCAAACCATGCACCGTGGAAAACCAGCGCAGCCACACACGCAACGGCAGAGAACATGAGACCGCCCATGGTAGGCGTGCCCTGCTTGACCTGGTGGCTTTTGGGACCCAGTTCATAAATGGACTGACCAAATTTGAGTTTGCGCAGAATCGGCAGCACACGCGGTCCGATGAGCAGCATGGCAATCACAGAAACAACCAGAGACAGAAACAGCTTAAGCATCGTCTTTCCTCCTTGGTACGGTTATGCACGCATTTCATCCAGCAATTCCTGAACAACGACCTTTTCGTCAAAGGGATATTTGACGCCCATGATATCCTGATAGGTTTCATTTCCCTTGCCTGCCAGAATGATCACATCGCCCTCACAGCCCATTTCCAGTGCATGACGGATGGCCTCGCGGCGGTTCTCGATCAGCACATATTCGCCATCGGTCCGTTTCATACCCTCCTCTACGGAGGCCAGAATAGCCATGGGATCCTCGGTACGGGGATTGTCACTGGTCAGGATGGAGAAATCCGCCATCCTGCCCACGATTTCGCCCATCATGGGGCGCTTGCCCTTATCACGGTCGCCGCCGCAGCCTACCAGTGCAATCAGTCGGCTGCGCGTGAAAGCGCGTACGGTTTTGAGCACGTTTTCCAGCGCATCCGGAGAATGGGCATAGTCCAGAATCACCTTATAAGGCGTATGGGTATCCAGCACCTCCACGCGTCCGGGGACGTTCTGTACACTCTCCAGACCTTCGCGGATGGCTTCTTTGTCAATGCCCATGATCATGGCCATGGAGGCTGCCGCCAGCGCATTGTAAACGTTGAACATGCCGGTCAGGTGCATGGCAATGGGCATGGTTTCCATACCATGCAGGCTGATCTGGAAGGAAACGCCGTTTTCGCTGATTTCGATATCACGGGCAAACACATCCGCCTTGGCGCTGATACCAAAGGTAAGATACGGCGATTTGATATCCGCACGGATGCTGTCTGTGGTTTCCTCATCTGCATTCAGTGCAGCATTCTGTACAGCGCCGTGCATGAAGAAACTCTTTTTGGCCTCAAAATAACGCTCCATGGTGCCAAAATAGTCCAGATGATCCTGCGACAGATTCGTATAGCAGGCAGCCTCAAACACCACGCCGTCCAGACGGTGCATATCAACCGCATGGGCGCTGACCTCCATGCTGACGGCCTGCACGTCTTCATCCGCCATCTGCCTGAGGGTACGGTGCAGTTCCACAGGGTCAGGCGTGGTCATATTGCCGGGCAGATGTTTTTCGCCGATCATGTTGCCGGTGGTGCCGATCAGACCCGTTTTCATGCCCGCCTTTTCCAAAACGGATTTCATCAGGAAGCTGGTGGTGGTTTTTCCCTTGGTGCCGCTTACGCCGATCATGCGCATCTGGCGACTGGGATGGCCGTAGAACGCAGATGCGATGTAGGCCATGGCAGAACGGACATTTTCCACCTTCACCTGCGCCAGCGGACTTTCCAGAAAGCGCTCCACGATCAGCGCAGTACAACCGAACTGCGCCACCTGATCCGCATAGTTATGCGCGTCAAAGTGCATACCGCTGATGCAGAAGAACAAACCGCCGTTGACCGGCTCCTTGATACGGCTGTCGGTGACAAGTGCGCCGATTTCCATTTCCATATTGCCGCGCGTTCCCAGAATGCCGGGAACTTCTGCAAGCAATTCCTTCAGTAACATGATGTATTCCTCCATCCTTATGGATTGGGCATTTCAAAATTCACCCTGACAATCGACCCCTGTGCGGCATAGGATCCTGCTGCCGGTTCCTGCCGCACAGCATAACCGGATCCCTCGATCTGCATTTCCAGTCCGCGCTGCCTGAGCAGTGTAGCCGCCTGTGCAAGAGATCGGCCCAGCACGTCCGGAACGCAAACCACCTGCTCTGGCTGAGGGGGATTGTCTGTATAGGTATAAAGCATCATCTGGCCGCCGGCTATCAGCTTTGCGCCCGCACCCGGCATTTGCGCAGTAACAACTGCACCGCTTCCGTCATCCAGTACACGAAAACCCGCCTCTGATGCCAGCTGTCTGGCCTGTGCCAGAGAAAGACCTGTCAGATCAGGAACTTCCCTTTCCATCCGTTCCGCATCCGAAACAGTCTTACAACCTAAATAAGGTAACACATCTGAGAGGATTTGTCCAGCAAAAGGCGCAGCAGTTGTGCCGCCATAGTCAACAGGCGTGTCTGCCTCATCCACGATCACCAGCAGCGCAATGCGCGGATCATTTGCCGGAGCAAACCCCAGAAAGGAACCGATATGCACATCCCGCACAATCTTTCCTTCCTTGTACACCTGCGCCGTTCCTGTTTTGCCGCCCACCAGATAGCCGGGAACCGCTGCATTTTTGGCGCCGCCAATGCTGACCACCTGTTCCAGCAGGCTGCGCATGAGCGTGCTGGTTTCTTCGGAAACGGGATGGCTGAGCACTTTGGGCTGAGAACGGTAAATGACCGTTCCGTCCGGCGAAACAGCTTCCTTCAGCAGGTAGGGCTGCATCAGTCTTCCGCCGTTGATCACCGAGCATGCTGCCGAGAGCAGCTGAATCGGCGTTACCGCAATGCTCTGGCCAAAGCCGATCCGGGCCAGATCCACATTTTTGACATTCCTTTCAGGTATCAGTATGCCTGCCGCTTCTCCCTGCAGATCCACGCCGGTTCGCGCTCCAAGCCCGAACGCACGCAGATACTGATAAAAACGCTCTGTTCCAAGCCGCAGCGCCAGTTCTACAAAAACGGGATTGCAGCTGTTCTGCAATGCCTGCGCCATGGTTTCCGCCTCATGCGGCCGTCCCCAGCAGCGTATGGTATCCCCGTCCACGGTGATTTTGGCCGAACAGTAAAAGGAATCTTCCGGCGTGGTTACGCCCGCATCCAGGGCTGCTGCAGCGGTGAGAATCTTGAAGGTGGAACCGGGCTCATATGCGTCTGTGATCAGACGGATGCGCATCATCTGATTCAGCGCGTCCACCTGCGCGCGCGGCGGATTGTTTGGATCATAATCGGGCTTTGAGCACATGGCCAGAATAGCGCCCGTATAGGGATCCATTGCGATGACATGCACCGCCTGCGCCTTGTTTACCTCATAGCACTCGCGCATGGCCTTTTCACATACTGCCTGTATATTGGTGTCGATCGTCAGCTTCAGGTCATTTCCGTTCTGAGGTTCTATATAAAGATTCTGTCTGTCGTAGATCGTTTGTGATCTTCCGTCCACGCTGCGCAGTGTCCTTCCTGCCGCACCTTTTAACAGCGTTTCATACTGCGCTTCCAGACCTGACTGTCCTATGCCGTCCACATTCGTCAGTCCCAGGGTTTGCACCAGAAACGCATTTTTCAGGTAAACACGGCGCACATCTTCGTCAAACAGCAGCGCTTTCAGTTCTTTTTGAACGGCCTCGCTGCCGGATGACTGAAGCTTTCTCAGCTCATCGGCCGTTTCGCGCGGCACCTGCCGTTTCAGGGTTACCGAAGCCTTTCTTTTATCCGACAGTTTTTGGGACGTACTTTCCTCATCCAAATCCAAAATCGGACATATCGTTTGTGTGAACAAAGACATGTCCGATATCTTTCGTGGATCTGCATTTACGATGTAAGCGGTCGCGCTCATGACCAGCGTCTGACCGTTCGCGTCCAGGATACTGCCTCTCCGGGCATAAACCGTACCTTCGCGCGTCCATTGTTTCACGCCGCGGGCAGTCAGTTCCGCCGAAAGCGTGGTGGTCAGATAGGTAATTCTTAAAAACAGCAGGACAAACAGAAACACCAGCAGCATCAGCAGCGTAAAAACCCGCCTGCGGATATGCAGCTCTGTCATCACAACATCCTTCCCCTCTATGAGCAGTCACAGGGATGTATGACGCTTTGAGCGGATTTATGTGTGTTTCGACTTTCTACTGCTTTTGATAACAAAATCAGTTGCCCGCGCTGGCAATCACAGGCACATGCGTGGCCTGCGCCGTTGTTTCGATGCTGTCCGGAATCACATAGGCAGTCCGGACCGAAGCCTGCGGTCGGGTATCCACAGCCGTGAGGTGAACCGCTTCTACTGCTTCCGCACGAATCAAGCCCAGATTGCGCGCTGCATAGCCGATATTGCTGATATCACGGGCGGCCTCCAGTTCATTGCCAAGCAGTTCGTTTCGCTCAGTGCAGACTTTGATATCCTTCTCCAGCATATTGATCTGAGCCTGGCACGCAGTGATCATGCTGTGCTGATAACCAAGGGTAAACAGGCATACAAACAGCAGCGCCGAGCACACGACCAGCGCCGTGAGCCACGTAATGCGTACGCCCCCTTTTTTCATTTCACGGGCGAGCGATTCCTTCAGCTTGCGGTCCTCTTCCTCCAGACGAAGCTGTTCCAGACGCTGCGCCTGCGTACGGTGACGGCGCACACGTTCAGGCTTGAGCTGACCGGTCACCGGATCCAGTTCGCTGCCGGGCAGATGAACGCTTGCTGAAACATTAATGCGGGTAGAGGGAACAAACCGCTCCCGCTGTTCGCGCTGAAAGGTATCGTACATCGGCTGATACTGTGACATTTCCGGTTCCCCTTTGCCTGTTTATTCATCCATGTCCGCAATTTCGTTGCGGATTTCTTCGTTGTGTTCCTTATAATAGGTATCCTCGGCCAGTGCGATGGCGCTGTCTACGATGCGGATATGATCCAGCGCACCGCTGATTTCCACATCCTTCGCCTCGCCCAGAACATACTGACGGAGCTTGACCGGTAAAAGCACGCGGCCCTGATTATCGGCCTGCATACCGGGATAGCTGAACTTGGCAATATGATCCTGCTGGCGCTGAACGGCGGGCTTGCGGCGGTTCATGCTGTACAGTGCTTCCACCATTTCATCAAAAGCAGCGTCCGGATAAATTGCGATGGACTGATCATCCAGACCCACGGTAATGGTGAAACTCTCGCCCAGTTCTTTGCGGTACACCGTAGGGATAATGATTCGACCCTTGGCGTCGATCGAATGGTCGTAGCTGCCGAAGAAACGGGGTTTTCGTGCCGGTCTGGGCATTTCAGCTGCAACGCTGTTCATGCGTTTTTCATCATCCATGCCCTTCACCCCGCTCCCTTTTGCCTCCACTTTTCACCCTTTTTAGGGATGTGCAACCATTATACTCCACTTTTTCCGGTTGAGCCATACCTCAAAACTTCCGCATTTTTTTATTTTGAAACAAACTAAACACAGACTCATTCATTTTATGAGAACGCATATTCGCATCTATTTTTGAATAAAAAAAGAAGCCCTGCAAACCCTTTTGTCACAAGGGTTTGCAGGGCTGCGAACGCCCGTTCGCAATCACAATGTTACATTTTTGTTAAAAAGTTTTAATAATTTATTTATATTTCATTCTGAAATAATGCAAACCGGATTAAACTGGAGCGCATCGCAGGAAACAAGATGATATTCAATCCCCTGCCGCACGCCTTCAAAGCCGATTTTGATGCCCGCTCCGTGCAAATGACCGTATACCACACGCTGAACCTGATACGACTCCAGAATATCCGTAAAGGCGGTGCTGATGCCATCCGCAAACAAAGGCGGGAAATGCAGCATGACCGTCACATCGCCGCCCAGTTTTTTCGCCTGATCCAGCGACATTTTCAGCCGCATCAGTTCGCGCAGGTACACCTTTTCATCCTGCGCGCTCAGCGCCTGCTGCGCAGTAGGGAAATTCCATCCGCGCGTACCGCAAAATACATGATCGCCAATCCGCATGGCGTCATTCTGAATCACATGCATTTTTTCCGGGAGCACCGCGCGCAGCTTGCTGAGCGAACTCCACCAGTAATCATGATTTCCGCGCAGCAGCAGTTTCGTGCCCGGAAGGCTTCCGATGGCATTCAAGTCATCCGCCGCCTCGCTCAGCTGCATGGCCCAGCTGATATCGCCGGGAATCAGAACGATATCATCCTCAGTGATTTTCTGCTGCCAGTTTTCGCTGATGGTTTCAAAATGGCGATCCCAATGACTGCCGAATACGTCCATGGGCTTTTGCTCATGACCAGGCAGATGGAGATCGCCGATTGCAAATACAGACATTCGTCCCTCTCTTACGGATTACTCGTCGTCTTCGTCTTCTTCATCTTCGTTTTCTTCTTCGATCACGCTCTCAAGAGAGAGATCGCCGTCCAGATCAGCAAAGTCATCGTCGTCGTCGATCTGGGGAATGATTTCTTCCATATTGCTCACAGAATTGAGACCAATGGTGCTTTCATCCACAACAGGGCTGTTGTCTTCCACATCGCCGTCCGTATTATTGCCGCTCATTTCCTTCAGGCAGCTCAGGCACACATCGTGACCGGGCAGAGCAGGCGCTTCGTTACACACAGAGCACAGCTCCATCTCATCCTCCACATGGCTGCCCTTCATTTCACGAAGACAGATCTTGCAGTACTTTTCGGTATCGAGGATGTAATTCAGGTCACAACGGGGGCACTTTACAAGGTTCATGGCGCGTTCCTCCTCTAATATTGGGCGAATGCATCCGTTTGGAAACATTCCCATGGCAGCACACTGCCAATTTGATTGATATTATATTGCAAATATATTACGATTTTGTTGCGTTCTTAATAACGCAACTACTTTACCGGAGGTACTCTATGAACAAGAAACAAAAGCTGACTGCCCTTGCACTGTCCGTAAGCATCATGACCGGAAGCACTGCGCTGGCAAACAGCTCTGCGCCCACTTCCCAGTTTGGTTTCAGCGGATGGCCGTACCGCCAGAACAACAGCTGTTATACCCAGCCCTCTGTTCCTCAGCCCACAGCAACACCCACCGCACCCAGTCCGCTGCCTACCGAAGCGCCGACAAACACGCCTGCGCCCAAGCCAACGGCAACGAAAAAACCTGATGCAACGATTCCTCCATCTAACGGCGATGATTATACTACACCTTCTATAAGCGTGCAAGAGGAAAATGCGTTATTTTTGCTAAATCAGGACCGAATTGCCAATGGTTTGCCCGCATTAAAGGCTGATCCTGTACTATGCAGCATTGCCAGAGCCAAAAGCAAAGACATGAACGACAGGAAATATTTCTCCCATACGTCTCCAACCTATGGAACAGCATCTCAGATGCTGAAGCACTTTGGCTATTCTTTCACTTCTGTAGGCGAAAACATTGCCCACCACGCCACAGTGGAAAAATCGCAGGCCGCTTTTATGAGCAGTGAATCCCACCGCCGCAATCTGCTTGGCTCCCAGTGGTCAAAAGCAGGCATCG
>JAFYQB010000054.1 GCA_017547285.1 Clostridia bacterium | reverse complement strand
TCTGCCCTTGGATCCCGCTCAAGGGGCATTGCCCCGTGAGACTCCCGTGTTCCGGGCCGCTTTGCGGCCCGGGAGGCGGGGTTCTTTGTTTGTGATAAATATGAAAAAGTATATCAAAGAAATCGTTATTACGCTGATTCAGCTGTTCATGTTCTACGGGTTTCCGATGTTTGATGGTCCTGTGAATGGTTTGGAAATGGTTGTTTTGATCCTGCTTTCCACTGTGCTGCTTTCGGTGGTGTTGGGCGCTGTTTCCAGTCAGAGGATCAAATATATGTATCCGCTGGCCGTTGCCGTGCTGTTTGTGCCGTCCGTTTGGATGTACTACAATGAATCAGCATTGATCCATGCGGTATGGTATTTGGTGATAGCGTTCGTTGGACTGGCTTTTGGAAGCATCATCCGAAAAATATTTGCATAAAACGAGTCCCTCCGCAGAAACATCATGCGGAGGGACTGTGTTCATTTGGTGAGGAAATCCCGCGCGGCGGTTAAAATCTGCCGCGTTTTTTCGTGCTCAAAAAGATGAAGCGCCTGTTCGTAGGGCACAAGCTGGATGCGCCGGATTTCGCCTTCGCGGGGCGTGAGCGCTTCATTTTCAAATTCCGCCAGGAAATACGTGACCCGTTTCCAGGTGCCGGGCTTTTCAGCCAGCGGGTATTCGTCCTGCTGGTAAAAGCCGTCCAGGAATTGAGGCTGCAGGCCAGTTTCCTCCCAGACCTCGCGGCGGGCGGTTTCCATTTCGGTTTCATCGCCCTCCATATGTCCCTTGGGGAAGCTGTACGCGCCTGCAAGCTCCTGCACGATCGCATACAGGATCTGACCGTTTCGGCGGGTGAATACGATGGCGCCGCAAGAATATTCCCAGTTCATACGGGTCGCCCCCCTTTGAAGACTTATTTCAGGAACGTCAGGTAGTCCTCGTAGTTCTTTTTAAGCAGGTTGGGCGTATCCAGCCCATAGGGGCAGGCGGCTTTGCACTTGCCGCAGTTGATACAGCCTTCAATCTTTTTCATCTTGGCCTGTCCTTCGGGGGTCAGGTGACCGGCGGCGGGAGAGCGGCGCAGAAGCAGGGACATGCGGGCGCAGTTGTTGATTTCAATGCCGGCGGGGCAGGGCATGCAGTAACCGCAGCCGCGGCAGAATTCACCCACCAGCTCGGCACGTTCGGCTTCAACAAAGGCCTTACGCTCTTCGTTCATAACGGGGGGATTGACCTGATAGCTCAGGAACTCGTCCAGCTCGTTTTCACGCTGCACGCCCCAGATCGGCGCAACAGGGAACTGGTTGAGATAGGCATAGGCCACATCGGAATGGGTGATGAGACCGCCGGCCAGCGCTTTCATGCAGATAAAGCCCACGTCCTTTTCCTCGCACAGGCGCACCAGCGCTTCTTCCTTTTCGCTGGCCAGATAGGAGAAGGGGAACTGCAGCGTATCATACAGGCCAGAAAGCACGGCTTCCTCCGCCACATGCAGACGGTGATTGGTGATGCCGATAAAGCGGATGAAGCCCTGCTTTTTGGCTTCCAGCATGGCGTCGTACAGGCCGATACCATCGCCGGGGCGCGGCACGTAATCGGGATTGTGGAATTGGTAGATATCGATGTAGTCGGTTTGCAGCAGGCTGAGGCTGGTGCGCAGATGCTGCCAGAACTCCTCCACCGTTTTGGCATGGGTTTTGGTGGAAATAATGATCTTTTCGCGTACGTCCGAAAGCGCGTTGCCCATCTTTTCCTCGCTGTCGGTATAAGAACGGGCGGTGTCGAAATAGTTGATGCCGTTGCTATACGCTTTGCGCAGCAGATAACCGGCTTCTTCCATGGTCACGCGCTGTACGGGCAGCGCGCCGAAGCCGTTTTTATTCACGATCAGATTGGTGCGTCCAAGGCGGATGGTAACCATCGCAAGCCCTCCCTGTAATACTCTTTTTTCTATTATACAGGAAGGGATGGGGGCGAAGTCAATAGGTAAAAAAGCTTGCGCGTATGGCTCGAAATAGGTATAATATATACAAACACCACGCAAAATTTAAGGGAGGCGTTCTTTTTTATGGAAAAGGTAAGATACGGTTTGATCGGTATCGGCCAGCAGGGCAGTTTTTATGCCCAGTATTTGACCGGCGGCATGGCCGCCTTTGGCGCAGTGCCCACCAATGCAGTGCTGGGTGCGCTGTGTGATATCGATCCCGAAAAGCAGACCATGTGTGAGATCATGTACCCCGAAGTCCCCTTCTTTACGGACTGGAAGGAAATGATCGCTTCCGGCAAGGTGGATGCCATCGTGACCACCGTGCCCCACTATCTGCATCCCGAAATCGCCATTTACGCCATCGAACACGGCATGCCCGTGCTGGTGGAAAAGCCTGCCGGCGTATTCACCAAGGCTGTGCGTGAAATGAACGAGTGCGCTGCCGCGCATCCCGAAGTACCCTTCGGCATCATGTTCAACCAGCGCACCAACAAGCTGTATCAGAAGCTGCGCGAAGTGGTGCAGAGCGGCGAACTGGGTCAGGTGCGCCGTTCCAACTGGATCATCAACTCCTGGTGGCGTCCCGACAGCTACTATCGCCAGAGCGCATGGCGCGCTACCTGGGGCGGCGAAGGCGGCGGCGTACTGGTGAATCAGGCTCCCCATCAGCTGGACCTGTGGCAGTGGATCTGCGGCATGCCCACCAAGATTCAGTCCAAGATCATCTACGGCTCTCACCGTGACATCATCGTGGATAACGACGTAACCATCGTGGCTGAATACGCCAACGGCGCGACAGGCTCCTTCGTTACTTGCACCCATGACGCCGTGGGTACCGACCGTCTGGAAATCGACC
>JAFYQB010000004.1 GCA_017547285.1 Clostridia bacterium | reverse complement strand
GCTGCGTACCATACGCAACCCTAAAGCTGCTTGCAGCGTCCCCACCTCATCAGTCACCTTCGGTGACAGCTTCCCCTCAAGGGGAAGCGTGCGGAGGGGCTGCGTACCATACGCAGTTCTAAAGCTGCTTGCAGCGTCCCCACCTCATCAGTCAGCCTTACGGCTGACAGCTTCCCCTCGAGGGGAAGCGTGCGGAGGGGCTGCGTACCATACGCAACTCTAAAGCCGCCTGCAGCATTCACCCTCCCCGCAAAGGAAAGTCACACCCTTTTCAGCGGGTTAAAAACCAACCTTGCTAAGGTATTCAGCCGCCGCAGCGCGTGCCAGCCGGTCCGCCTCGAAGACCTCTTCGAGCGTATTGGCTGGCAGATGTCCCACGTGCTGCAGCACCTCTTCGACCGTGTCGAAAATATGCCCCACAGGCATCATGGCGCTTTCGGACGAAGACAGCAGCCTGCCCACCGCCACTTCGTTGGCGGCGTTCAGCACGCAGCCCGCCGCGCCGCCGGCCAGCATGCATTCGCGGCTGAGACGCACGGAGGGGAAACGCTCTTCATCCGGCCGTTCAAACGTCAGCCCCGCCAGCTTGAACAGATCCAGCCGGTCGCCGCCGGTGGGCAGACGCTCGGGATAGCTCATGGCGTACAGAATGGGCAGTTTCATGTCCGGCGTGCCCAGCTGGGCGATCAGCGCGCCGTCCTCAAATTCCACGCCGGAGTGGATCACGCTCTGCGGATGAACAATCACGTTGATCTGATCCGGCTCCACGTTGAACAGCCACTTGGCCTCGATCATCTCCAAAGCCTTGTTGAACAGCGTGGCGGAATCGATGGTGATCTTCTGTCCCATTACCCAGTTGGGATGCTTGAGCGCCTGCGCACGGGTGGCGGCGCGGATGGCCTCCTTTTCCCAGGTGCGGAAGGGGCCGCCGGAGCAGGTGAGCGCAATGGATTTGACGGGATTGCCCGCCGCGCCCTGCAGGCACTGGAAAATGGCGCTGTGTTCGCTGTCCACGGGCAAAAGGAAGTTCTCGCCTTCACGGGCGGCGGCTTCCATGACCAGATGACCGCCGGCCACCAGCGCTTCCTTGTTGGCAAGCAAAACGCGCTTGTGATGCTTGAGCGCGGTCAGCACGCTGCTCAGACCCACCATGCCCACCACGCTCACCAGCACGTCATCGCAGTCGCACTGGGCGGCAAGGGTGAGCGCTTCGGGACCGAAGACCCACTCGCAGAAGCGCAGATCCTCGGGAATTTCCTCCATGGGAATGGGCTTCACCAGACCTGCCAGCTGCGGGCGGAACAGGCGCACCTGCTCAAAAAGCTTTTCCTTGCTGGCATAGGCGGTAAGAGCGACCACTTCAAAACGGTCGGCGTGCAGCTGCGCAACCTCGCAGGCCTGCGTGCCGATGCTGCCTGTAGAACCAAGAATGGCCAGACGACGTTTTTTCATACATGTTTCTCCTTATGCACGCCGACCCCACACAAATGTGCAGGGTCGGAAATGTTGTTGCTTTTTAAGGGACTCAGATCAGGCCCAGCAGGAGGGCGCGGTAGCAGAAAATAACAATGGAGGTGAACAGCACGCTGTCCAGACGGTCCATCATGCCGCCGTGGCCGGGGAAGATAGAGCCGAAATCCTTGACCTGGCAGTGGCGCTTGACCATGCTGGCAAACAGATCGCCCATCTGCGCAGCCACGCCGCACACCAGCGCAGCCGCAATGGTCCACCACAGCGACATGCCGGCAAACAGCTCCGGCACAGCCAGACGGAAGCCGCCTTCCACCGCCAGCATGAACAGCACGCTGCCGACGAGACCGCCGATGGCGCCGGAAACCGTTTTCTTGGGGCTGATGTGGGGGCACAGCTTGGGGCCGCCCACGGTGGAGCCCACAAAGTAGGCCAGCGTATCGCAGCCGATGGAGGAGGCAAACACAAACACCAGCAGCATCAGCTGCAGGGCGCGAGGCTGGGTATCCAGAATGCTGATCAGGCAAAGGCCGGGCAGCGCAACGGTGAGCATGGGCAGCACGCTGACCAGAATATCCAGCAGTTTGGGCTCCTTGCGGCACATGACGCAAAGCTGAGCGGCCAGAATGAGCACGCCCATCACCAGAAGGATCACGGTGGGGGAATGCATCAGCGAAAGTGCCGCGCCAACCAACAGCGAGGCGTAGGCCGTCCATTGCACGGGGCGGTAGCCGCCCTGCTTCAGGCAGTTCAGCTCCTCGTAGAGGGCAACGCACAGGCAGGCGGTGCAGGCGGCGGCGGCAAACCAGCCGCCAATGGCCAGTACCGCGATCAGCACGGGGATCAGCGCAAAGGCGGTGATCAGCCGCTGCTTCAGGGAAGATCTGGTTTTGGGTGTTTCAGACATGGGTTTTCTCCTGGTATAGGCATTTATTCATCGGCGTCCGGGCGGCGGCCAAAGCGGCGTTTGCGGCCCTGGAACTCGGCGATGCAGGCATGGTACTGCTTCAGGTCAAAATCCGGCCACAGCACCGTGGGGAATACGAATTCAGCATAGGAGCACTGCCACAGAAGGAAGTTGCTCAAACGCATTTCGCCGCTGGTGCGGATCAGAAGATCCACATCCGGCTGGCCGTCGGTGTACAGCTTCCTGGCAAAGTGCGCGTCGGTGATCTCCCCGGGCTGGAGGAGGCCTTCCTGCACATCTTTGGCAAGCAGCTGGGCAGCGCGCACCAGCTCGGCTCGGCTGCCGTAGTTGATGGCGATGTTCAGATGCAATCCGGTGTTCTTTTCCGTGCGGATCTCGGCTTCCTTCAGGGCTTCGCACTGCTTTTGAGGCAGGCCGTCCTTGTCGCCCAGAATGGTGATGCGCACGTTCTTTTCATCCAGCTCGTCGATCTCGGAGTGGAAAAAGTCCAGAATCAGCTGCATCAGGGCTTCCACTTCGGTTTTGGAACGGGTCCAGTTTTCGGTGGAAAAGGCGTACAGCGTGAGCGAGCCGATGCCCAGATCGCTGGAATTGCGGATGATCTCACGCAGGGTTTCGGTACCGGCGCGGTGGCCCAGCGCTACCTTCAGCTTATGCTGCTGCGCCCAGCGGCCATTCCCGTCCATGATGATGGCTACATGCCTGGGCAGGCGCTCCAGATCGATGGGGGCATAGAGGGGAGTCGTCATAAACCGCTCCTTTCGCGATCGCGCGGATCGCCCGTTAAAAAACGCGAAACGATGAGCCTGCGCCCATCGTTTTCCACAGCCACCACGCGGGTGGAGGCATATCCCTGGCGTTCACCCTCGTCGGAACGGAGCGCATCTTCAGGGGATGGGCTGCGGCGCGCAGGCGCAGCGGTGGGCACGACTTCCACATTCACAATACCGTGCGAAGCCAGAACCGCAATCGCCGCCGTCGCCGGCAGACCTAATAAGTGTTCGAATGTTTGCTGCATAGTTGTTTGCTATACTCCAAGAAAGGATCACTAACTTGCCGGAGGCGTCGGAGGGCGGCCAGCCCTCCGACTGCAATCGTATCGCCCGGCTTTGCCGGGCGGGCGGGCCGTTTCCGCCTTACAGGCGGAAACATACCACAGCCTTCAAACGGAAAAATCGCGAAGCGAGTTTTTCGTTTGGCGGTTACACCGCCATGATTTCCTTTTCCTTTTCAGCGCAGAGCTTGTCGACGTTCTTGATGGCGTCGTCGGTCTTATCCTGCATCTTCTTTTCGGCGGACTTGCGGTCGTCCTCGGTGATCTTGGAGTCCTTCTCCAGCTTCTTGAACTGCTCCATGGCGTCGCGGCGGATGGAACGGATGGCCACCTTGGCTTCTTCAGCGCTCTTGCGGACCAGCTTGGTCAGCTCCTTGCGGCGCTCTTCGTTCAGTTCCGGAATCACCAGACGGATCAGCTTGCCGTCGTTGGAGGGGTTCAGGCCCAGATCGCTCTTGAGGATGGCCTTTTCCACCAGCGGAATGCTCTTGGTGTCCCACAGGTTGATGACCAGCATGCGGGGTTCGGGAGCGGTGATGTTGCCCATCTGGGTCAGAGGCGTCTGCACGCCGTAATAGTCCACGGTGATGCGTTCCAGCAGCTGGGGATTGGCGCGGCCGGCGCGGATGGAGCGCAGCTCCTCCTGATAAACGGAATTGGTTTTGCCCATCTTTTCGACGGCGCTGTCAATAACCTGACGATACATATATCTTCCTCCTTGCGAAAAATGAAAATTCGGTATGGATAGATTTATTTTATCTCGTTTCGCCCAAAAAGGCAAGCAGAAATATACAGGCCGTCTTCTCCAGGCCTGTTACGCGCGGCCTGGGGGAATGATGATCTGAACGGCGTTGGGAACGCTGAGGATCTCGGTCTGTTCGCAGCTCTGGGCATACTCGCCGTCCAGCGACCAGTAGGTCGGATCCAGGGAGCGGATGCGGATCCGCTGACCCTTGCGAAAAATGATGCTGGAACAGTTGGTATAGTTCTGGGTGGATACCGCCTGAATGGTGTCGGTAAACTCCTTGGGCGAGGACGGCATGGAAATGAGCATGATCTCCAAAAGCCCGTCATCCATCATGACCTGCGCGGGATCAAAGCGCAGAAGACCGCCCACCGTGAGCGTGTTGCTGATCAGACCAAGAATGAAATCGCCCTCGATCTGTTCGCCGTCGATCTCTATTTCCATGTGGCAGGACTGCAGCGAGGGCAGGTTGCGGATGCCTTCCAGCACGTAGGCGGAATGCCCGAGCAGGTTCTTGATGTCCTGAGACGTGCTGTAGGATACTTTGGCCAGCATGCCGAAGGCGGCCACATAAACAAACGGCTGGCCGTTGTACAGTCCCACGTCAAAATGGGCGGGAGTGCCGGTGATGATATCGCCTGCGGCGGTCAGCAGGTCCGCAGACAGGCCAAGGCTTGTGCCGTAGTCGTTGGTGCTGCCGGCCGGAATGTAGCCGATGGGGCGGGATACATTGCCCTGAACAACGCCGGAAATGACTTCGCTCAGGGTGCCGTCGCCGCCCACGCACACGATCAGGTCGTGATCGCTGCCGAAACGCTGGGCAAAGACGGAAGCTTCGCCGCTCTTTGTGGTTAAAAGAACCGTGGGCAGAAAGCCGTTTTCCTGAAACAGGCTCAAAAGCTCGGGAAGCAGCTTGATCCCCCTGCACTTGCCTGCCTTGGGATTCAGAATGAGAAGCAGTTTTTTTTCGTTGGTCATTACATTCACCTGCTTGATCGTTGGGACAGAAGCCACTTCTATTATAGTCGCAAAGCGCTTTTCTTACAAGAGCATGTAAAAACCGCTGCGGCGCGGTGCGCAGCAGCGGCGGGGGGATTATGCGTTTGCAAACAGACTGGAGGTTTGTTCATCCTCGTACTGGCGGGTGTAGAGGCTGTAGTAGTGGCCTTTGGCCTTGAGGAGCTCCTCGTGGCGGCCGCGTTCAATGATCTTGCCGTCGCGCACGACCAGAATGAGGTCGGCGTTTTTAACCGTGGACAAACGGTGGGCAATAACCAGCGAGGTGCGGCCCTTGATGATGGTTTCGATAGCGGACTGGATCTTCTGCTCGGTGAGCGTGTCCACGCTGGCCGTGGCCTCGTCCAGCACCAGAATGCGCGGATCGGCGAGGATCGCGCGGGCAAAGGAGATGAGCTGCTTTTCGCCGGTGGAGAGCATGTCGCCGCCCTCGCCAACGTCGCTGTCCAGCCCTTTTTCCATGCGGTTCACCACTTCCGTGGCGGATACCAGATCCAGCGCGCGCTTGATCTGCTCGTCCGTAGCGTTGGGGTTGCCGTAGAGCAGGTTTTCGCGCACGGTGCCGCTGAACAGGTGCGGGGTCTGCAGCACGTAGCCGATGGCGGAATGCAGCCACAGCTGGCTGCGCTCGCGCGCGTCGCGGCCGTCGATGAGCACCTGACCCTTCGTGGGCTCAAAGAAGCGGCACACCAGGTTGACCAGCGTGGATTTGCCAGCGCCGGTCTCGCCCACGATGGCGATGTTGGAGCCGAAGGGGATCTTCAGATTGAAGTTTTCCAGCACGTACTCGTCGCCGTCGGGATACTTGAAATCCACATCCTTGAACTCGATGTCGCCTTTGATGGGCTCCCAGTTTTCACGGCAGGGATTGAAGGCGTCACCGTACTTTTCGATCACTTCGGGACTGTCCACCACGTCGGACTGGGTTTCGATCAGGCGGGAGAAACGTTCGATGTTCACCTGCGTGGTGATCAGGTCGGAGATGGCGTCGATGATCCAGCGCACGGGCTCCATCATGCCCTGCGCGTAAGACATGAACATGGAGAAGGTGCCCACTTCGCTGGCGGCGATGTAGCCGCCGCGCCACAGAACGATGGCCAGCGCACAGGAGGAAGCCATGTTCAGCGTGGCGGAGAACAGGCCGCGCAGATGGGCCACGCGCACGCTCTTTTTGCGCATGGCGCCGGTGTCCTCAAGAAAGTCGTGCGCCATCTTGTCCTCGATGACGAGGGTCTTGATGGTCTTGGCGCCGGTGATGCCTTCGTTGAAGTCAGAGGTGATTTTGGAGTTGAGTTCGCGGACTTCACGGTTGACGCGGATGAGTTTGGACTGGAAAATGGAGAACAGCGCGATGATGAGGGGCAGAATGAGCGTGACCATCAAAGCAAGCTTTGCGTTGACGGCAAACATCACGATCACCGCGCCCACCAGATAGGACAGGTGCCACACCGCGTCCATCAAAGACCAGCTCACCAGCGAGCCGATGCGGCTGGTATCGCTCATCACGCGGGCATGAATGTAGCCCACGCTGTTCTGGTTAAAGTAGGAGAAGGACAGGGTCTGCAGATGGTTGAAGGCAGCGTTTCGCAGGTCGCGGTTTACCTGCACCTCGGTCGCCATGGCGTGTTTGCAGGATGTGTAGTTCACTGCGCCCATCACCAGCAGGCTGCCCACATAGCACATAAGGAACCACACCAGGGTATCCAGCGTGCTGCCGGAAATGAAATGGTTCAGTGCGTAACGCTGGAACTGGGGAACCAGCAGGTCGATGCAGGTGCCCATCAGACCGCAGAAGATCATGATGGCAAGCACTTTTTTGTAGGGCTTCATGAACGGCAGCACCTTGCCGATGCCGAAGAACGGCAGGGAGCGCTTTTCTTCGTTCTGGTTGTTGTTTTGCTGATTCATCCTTCCACCTCCTCGCTGGAGAGAGACTGAATCTCATAAATGCGCTGGTACAGACCGCCGGATACGCGCAGTTCATCCGGCGTGCCCATTTCCGCAATGCGGCCGCGGTCCAGCACGATGATCTGGTCGCACTTGGAAAGGGTGGTGATGCGGTGGGAAATGAGGATGATGCTGGCGGAGCCGAAACGCTTTTCCAGCGCGGTGCGGATTTTGGCGTCGGTCTCGGCGTCCACGGCGGAGAGGGAATCGTCAAAAATCATGATGGGCGTTTGCTGGGTGAGCGTGCGGGCGATGGCCGCGCGCTGCTTCTGACCGCCGGAAAGGGTCACGCCGCGCTCGCCGACGAAGGTTTCGTAGCCCTTGGTGAAGCCCTCGATGGTTTCATCCAGACAGGCCGCGCGGGCCGCTTCGCGGATATCGGTAAGCGTCAGATCCGCATCGGTGATGGACAGATTTTCCCGGAGCGTGCGGCTGAACAGGAACGGCTCCTGCAGCACGATGCCGATGTTCTTGCGCAGGTGCTCCAGCTTGATGTCACGGATATCCACACCGCCGATGGTGATGCGGCCGCTGTCCTCAGGCAGGTCGTACAGGCGGTCCAGAAGCAGCATCATGGTGGATTTACCGCTGCCCGTGCCGCCCAGAATGCCCAGCGTGGTGCCGGATTTCATGGTGAAGTGAATGTCATGCAGCATCTGCGGGCAGCCGTCATAGGCAAAGTTAACGTGCTCAAAGCAGATATCGCCCGTGACGTCCGGCGTGCCGGCGGTTTCGCGGTCCTTTTCCACTTCGCTGTTGATGATGTAGCCGATACGGTCGATGGCCACGCCGGCCTTGCTCATGTCGGCGATCATGCGGCCCAGCATACGGATGGGCCACACCAGCATGCCGTTGTAGGAAAGGAAGGCAATGTATTCGCCGCTGGTCATATTGCCCTTGAGGCAGAACAGCACGCCGAACACCACCACCAGCATGACCTGCAGGCCGCTCAGAATATCGGCCACGCTCCAGAAGCGCGCCATCACCTTGCCCAGACGCACCCACAGATTGGTATAATTGGCGTTATGGTTTTCAAAACGGTCGCGTTCGTAGCGCTCGCGGCCAAAGGCGCGCACCACGCGAACGCCGGTCAGGTTTTCCTGCGCCATGGCGCTCAGGCGGCCTTCGGCCTCGTCGCACTCCTTGAAGCCCGCGCCGATCTTTTGGTGGAACTGGAAGGAATACCAGATGATGACGGGCATAGGCGCCAGCGCGATCAGGCACAGCCACGCGTTCATGCTGATCATGAACGTTACGGAAAGCGCCAGCAGGATGATGATGCGGAACAGCTGCGTCATCTGACCGGCCACGAAGTTGCGGGTGGTATCAATATCGCTGGTGCAGCGCTGGATGATATCGCCGGTGTGGTTCTTCATGTGCCAGCTGAACGGCAGGCGTTCGATGTGGGTATAGAGCGTATCGCGCATGGTTTTGACCAGCGTTTCGCCCGCGCGGGTGTTGAAGATCAGAAATCCATACTGGGATACGACCTTCACCAAAGAGACAGCCAGAATGGCCAGCGCCATGATCCACAAATGCTGCCCCAGATAGGCAAAGCCGCCCAGGGCGTCCACCAGCTTCATCACCGCCGGGCCGAAGGTGGGTTCATTGCCGCCGATGGCGTTATCCACCGCCGCGCGGATGATCTGCGGCGAGATCATATCCGCAAAGATCATCAGTGCGCCGACCAGAAAGCTCAGCACAAAGTAACGCTTGCTGCCATTAAGAAAGCGCCAGATCAGCGACAGTTTGTTCACTGCCGGTTCCTGTTTTTGCAAAGTCATTCTCCTTTCTGTTATAAAAAAAGCCGTCCACGGCATCCTGTCAGAATGCGCAAACGGAAGGTTCAATACAAAACCGCGCAAAAACGCGGCGTCCCGTACATCGTAGCATATGCAACAAATGCTGTCAATACAGTTAGGGAATGAATGCGGATTCATCCTTTCGCGCCAGAATCACAGCCCGGCGGTTGTGCAGATCGAAAGGTTCGCCGTGATGGCCGCCATGGATCACTTCAACGGTAAAACCTTCTCTGTAAAGCCATGAACACATTTCGGACAATGTAGGAAAATGCCGGATGTCATTTGACGTTGCACGAAATGGATTGCCTTTGGACGGTAACATTTCTGTTCGTGAAGTAAAACGTACGTTTCGCGTTTTTTCATTGATGAGGGAGCCAAAGACAAAATGTCTCCCTGTATTTCCGCGATCATCCGTACCGATTAAACAGGGCTTCCTGTTTTGTTCTGCATCATAAACCGAAAGATGATCCGGACAGTCAAAGTCAAGAATCAGCTTTCCGCCGGGACGAAGCGCATTGCCGGCGCGGTGAATCAGCTGTTTCTGCGCCTGCTTATAATCCCATTCAGTGATCAGACTGCACATCAGATTGTCCCCGAGGATGACGACGTCGTAATTGCCGCCCCACGATTCCAGAAAAGCATCTGCATTTTTGATATGCAGATTTGGGTATTTTTCGGCTTTTTCAAAGGCGAACTGAAGCATAGCACTGCTGCAGTCAATGCCGGTCACATCGTGGCCTGCCTGCGCCAAAGCGGCGCTTAACCGGGCGCTTCCGCAGCCGATTTCCAGAATGCGCAAAGGCTGATCGCCAATCAGCTGCTGTATACAGGCGGCGGTATGGTTGTCTTCCTGCTGATGTTCGTAAAGATATGCTTTCCAGTATTCCAAAAGATTTTTTTGCTGCTGCACCAAAAGTTTCCTCCTGTCAGTCTGGAGGATGGATGGTTCCGTATCCTCCGGGTTAGATATGGTATTTCTCGCTTCGAATTCTCATTTCAGACATTTTTCAATACTCCTTTCCGAAAAAATAAAAAAGCACCAGACCCAGCAGTTTCCTGCTCTGTCTGATGCTATGGACTGATTATAGCATTGCTTGTTTGACCTGTCAAGCAAGGAAGAAAAACAACCGCCAAAACAGGACATTGTAATTCACATTGTACCCGTGCTACTATGATACCGTCGAATCAAAGGGATCCATCCCCGGACTGCGCAGC
>JAFYQB010000053.1 GCA_017547285.1 Clostridia bacterium | reverse complement strand
CTGTTCGCCATAGGGAATGGATTCATAATCTGACAGCGCCACAGCCACCACACTCAGTGTCAGCACAAGCGCCGTCACAAACGCCACCAGGCGGGAAATCCACTGCTTACGCATATCAAAAACAACCTCCTTGCTTTGCACCAAAATGATTTGGTTTATCTATTATGCAGCATAACACCCCCTCTTGTCTTTAAAATCAGCAACATGTCATACATTTGTTAGGACGAAGCAACTTTTGCGCCGTTTTGCTACGTTTTTGAAATAAATTTATTTCATTTTTTCTGCTCTGCAGCACAAGCATTTGACCCATTCGTAAACCTGTGCTATAATAACATGCCGAAAAACGGCAGGGCGGTAACTGGTACCCACTGGTCTTTGCCACCCCAAGGTTATTTTAGAAAGGCTGATACCCATGTCCGGACATAGCAAATGGCATAATATTCAGGCGAAGAAGGGCAAGACTGACGCCGCCCGCGGTAAGATCTTTACCAAGATTGGCCGCGAAATCGCCATCGCCGTGCGCGAAGGCGGTTCCAACCCCGAAAGCAACTCCAAGCTGCGCGATATCATCGCCAAGGCCAAGAGCAACAACATGCCCAACGATAACATCAAGCGTTCCATCATGAAGGCTTCCGGTGAACTGGGCAACGTTGATTACGAATCCATCACCTACGAAGGCTATGCCCCCGGCGGCGTGGCCGTAATCGTGGAAACCATCACCGACAGCCGCAACCGCACCGCCAGCGACGTTCGTCACTGCTTTGCCAAGAACGACGGTTCTCTGGGCGTGACCGGCAGCGTGGGCTTCATGTTCGACAAGAAGGGCGTGCTGGTCATCGAGCGTACCGCCGATATGGATGAGGACGAAATGATGATGACCGTGCTGGACGCCGGCGCCGAGGACATGGAAGTGCAGGATGACGTTTTTGAAGTCACCACCGCTCCCAACGATTTCTCCGCCGTGCGCGAAGCGCTGGAAAATCAGGGCATTACCTTCCTGAGCGCCGAAGTGCAGATGGTGCCTCAGAACACCGTTGTTCCCGCCGACGAGGATACCCTCAACAAGATCCTCAAGATGCTGGAAATGCTGGAAGAAAACGACGACGTGCAGAATGTGTGGCACAACGCCGAGCTGCCCGAGGAGCCCGAAGAAGACTAATTCGATTTTTTTGAACGCCGTGATCGATGGATCACGGCGTTTTTTGATTTGCATTCTTGACAAAACTGCCTGCCGCGCCATAGAATAAAATTAACGTAACAACTGCATAGCAAATGCTGTTTTCAGCATTTCAGAAAGGAGCACACTCACGATGAAACTCGCTGTCGCCTCCTATTCCCTGCACCAGATGGTCTATGACGGCAAGTTGGATGTTTTCGGCTATCTGAACATGATCAAGCATGATTTCCGGGTGGATTATGCCGATATCTGGAGCGGCATGCTGCCCACTTTGGATGAAGCCTTTATCCAGAAGATCCGCGAAGAAATGGATCGTCTTGGGCTCAAACTGGCAAACATCTGCGTGGACGGCCCCCACGTATGGATGGCCGATCCCGAACAGCGTGCCGCCCACAAGGCACAGATGCTTGAATACATTCGCGCCGGCCGTCAGCTGGGCGCAGAGAGCATCCGCATTGATTTCGGCGGCCGTGACGAAGAAATGACCGACGAAGCGCTCGAATACCTGATCGCCACCTACAAGGAATACTGCGAGCTGTGCGGCCAGTTCGGCTGCAAAATCGGCCCCGAAACCCACTGGGGCTGGGACCGTGTGCCGGAATATATCCGCAAGGTACGCGATGGCGTGAACAGCCCCTGGTACGGCATTCTCTACCACATCGACAATCTGGCTGATATTGAAGAGGGCGAAGAGCTGTGCCTGGATCACTGCATGCACACGCACTTCCCTGCCAGGTCCATTACCACCAAGGCCAAGGAGATCGCCTGCCGCCTGATCAAAAAAGGCTATACCGGCGCGTTTTCCGTAGAACATCACTCCGGTCAGCTCGAGGTGGAACGCACCCACTGGCAGCTGGCCAGCCTGCGCGAGATCATGGCAGAAATCGCCGCGGAAGGCGTGGATACGCAGGAAAAGGCTTACATGTCGCAGCTGTACGCTGGGGAGAGAAGAACATGAAAAAAATCAGAATCGGCGTGATCGGCAATGGTATCATCGGCGAACAGCATCTGCGCAACTATGCGCAGATTCCCGAGGCCGAGGTCGTTGCCCTGTGTGATATTAATGAAGCCCGTATGAATGAAATGGGCGACAAATACGGCGTGGAGCGCCGCACCACCAATATCGGCCAGCTTTTGCGCATGGATGATATCGACGCGGTGGATGTGTGCCTGCACAACAACCTGCACGCGCCCGTGACCATCGAATCCCTGCGCCTGGGCAAGCACACGTACTGTGAAAAGCCCATGGCCGGTTCCTTTGCGGATGCACAGGCCATGTATGACGCCATGAACGAAACCGGCAAAAAGCTGCATATCCAGCTGGGCACGCTGTACAGCAAGGAAACCAAAGCCGCCAAGCGCTTCATCGATAACGGCGATCTGGGCCATATCTACCACATGCGCTCCACCGGTTTCCGCCGCCGCAACCGCCCCTTCGTGGACGGCTACGCCACCAAAGAATTCGTGAATACCACCACCTCCGGCGGCGGCGCGCTGTTTGACATGGGCGTGTATCACATCGCTCAGCTTTTGTACCTGACAGGCATTCCCAAGCTGGAACGCGTGACCGGCCATACCTATGCAGAAATTGCCATGGATGAGGGCCGTCGCGCCGAAAGCGGTTACAACGTGGAGGAGCTGGGCATTGGTCTGGCCGCCTACGAAAACGGCCTGAGCATGGATTTTATCGAGAGCTGGGCCATCCACGGCGCTCCGTTCCCTGGCAGTTCGATTTACGGCAGCGAAGCGGGCCTGACTCTTAATCCGCTTACGTTCCACTCCCGCCAGCATGATATGGAACTGGATACCAAAGTGGATCTGAACCAGATGGATTATCTGGAGCATACCGTGTATGCTTCAACCGCGCACTATGACAGTTCCCAGCACCACTGGATCCATGCGCTGCTGGGCGACTGTGAACTGATCCCCACCGCAAAGATCGCGCTGGAAACCTCCCGCGTACAGGAGGGCATCAAGCTGAGCCAGCAGCTCAAACGCGAAATCCTTGCAGATGAAATTCCTGAACTCAGCGTGAGCAGATCGCTGGAGATTCCGAATCTGAAGCCGTGAATACAAAAAGGAAGTCCCTTTTCAGGGACTTCCTTTTTGTTAAATCTGAATTATTCAGAAACCTTTGCAGCGCATTCCTTGGCCCACTTGGCAGCGCCCTTCAGTTCCTCTTCGCTGGGATGCTTGCCGCCCAGGAAACCCTTGCCGGAGCAAACATACGTCTGGGGCAGCACCTTCACGCCAACGGCGGTCAGGGCTTCCTTCATCTGCTGGATGGCCTTGTCATCCTTCTTGGCATTGCAGCAGAACAGAGCAGCATTGTTCACGCGCTTGGGGTTCAGGGTGCGAATGAACTCCATGGTCACCTTGTCCATCTTGCCGCCTTCGCAGCCCAGGAACATCAGGATCACGTTTTCGGGCATATAGGCAGGGGGCAGAGCTTCCTTGATCATGTTTACTTCTTTGCCGATCGCGTCAGCCACCATGCTGGCAGAGCCCTTGGGGCTTACAAAATGCAGTCTACCTTTCATTGGAAACGCCTTCTTTCCGTCATAATCATACAGTGAAAAGTTCCACTATTTATTATCATAGGGTATAATGTGTTTTTTGTCAAGTTTGGAACGATTCGGAGCTTATTGTACCTTGCGCCAGCGGTTGGAAAGGAAGTAACACATGCCGATCACAAACGGCATAAAGCCTGCCAGCGCATCGCCGTACCAGAAGCCCTCGCAGCCCATATTCATCACAAAGCCCAGCAGATAGGCGATGCCCACACGGCTGATCATGCCGTCAATGATGGCCACGGCAAAATTGAGCTTGGTGTTGCCGCTGCCGTTGATGAGCGAAAAGCTCATGCTGCGGGTAGCAGAGCCGTAGAAGTTAAGGATGGCAGGCGCAATCAGAATGGACGCCTTGGCAAGTACGGAAACATCAGAGGTGAACATATCAAAGATCTGCTGCGAGAAGAAGCCCATTGCCAGCGCACACACCGTGGATACGATCATGCCGCATGCCAGCACCGTGCGCATAATGACAGGTACACGCTCGTACTTTCTGGCGCCCAGGTTCTGACCCACCATACTGGCGCCTGCAGTGGTGAAGGAATTGGATACAATGCCGATCATGGTATTGACCTTGTTGTAAATGCCGCTGAGGGCCGAGTACACCACGCCGGCCGCATTGATCCAGGCCGTAAGGATGATCTTGGAAATATTGATGGCCGCAGACTGGATGGCCATGGGCACGCCCAGCGCCACCAGCTTGCGCAGCGCGGAACGATTGATGGCAAAGCTGGACAGCTTGAAATCAAAGGCAAAGCTTTCCTTGTGACGGTAGAGGTAGACAACTGCAAAAATGAAGCTGGCAGCCTGTGAGATGACCGTTGCCAGTGCAGCACCGAACACTTCCATACCCAGTCCGGCCACCAGCACCAGATCCAGAATCAGATTCAGCACTGCAGCAATGGCAATAAACATAAAGGGGCGGCGGCTGTCGCCCATGCCGCGCAGAATGGCGCTGACGATGTTGTAGCCGTAAATGAACACCAGACCCACCAGGCAGGTAATGGTGTAATCCATGGTAAAAGCATAGGATTCGGCAGGCGTGTTGAGCGTGGTCAGCATCCAGTCGCGAATGAAGAAGCAGCCAATGGACATAAGCAGCGCAATGCTCAAAAGGAACGTGAACATGGTGCCAATGGTGTGCTTCACATTATCCATGCGGCCTGCACCCACGTCGCGGGCAACCAGCACCTGACCGGCGGACGAAAAGCCCATGGCCACAAAGGTAAGCAGGTGCAGCAGGTCGCCGCCAATGGAGACCGCGCTCATGCCTGCACCGCCAATGAACTGGCCTACAATAATCATATCCACAATGTTGTAGACTGCCTGCAAAGCATTGGAAACAAACAGCGGAAACGCAAAGCTCAGTAAAAGCTGCGTCACATTGCCGCCGGTCAGGTCCCTGACCATGGATTTTTGGGGTTTGCTCATGTCCTTTTCCTCTTTTCGTATTTTCATGGAGCACAACTTATTTATTATACCTAAACCGCTGTTTTTTGGCAAGTTTTCACCTTTTGCGACGATTGATCAAAAGAGGACCAGAGTCTGACGTCTCCGGTCCTCTTTTCAGCTTGTCGATAAACCCATTGGGAGGTGTCGGAGGGCCGCAGACCCGCAACCTCAATCGTCGCAGACGTTACTGCCGTAACGTCTGCTCGTTTCGGTTGACTCCTCCGGTTTGCTAACGGCTACGCCGTTGTGCCCACTGGGCACCCGCTCACCTCCGT
>JAFYQB010000052.1 GCA_017547285.1 Clostridia bacterium | reverse complement strand
GTTGCTTTTGATTGTGATAAATGACCCCCGCCGCCCGCTTTGCGGGCGGCGGTATGGGGGTGCAGGGGTTCAACCCCGGCCGGGGGGGAGGGGCCGCGCCCCTCCTTACTCCAGCTCGAACGCGCCGGTGTAGAGTTTGTAGTACGTACCCTTCTGCTCGATCAGCGTCTGGTGGTTGCCGCGCTCGATGATGCGGCCATGATCCAGCACCATGATGGCGTCGGAGTTG
Source organism: Clostridia bacterium (assembly GCA_017547285.1). Lineage (GTDB taxonomy): Bacteria > Bacillota > Clostridia > Christensenellales > Aristaeellaceae > Limiplasma. The sequence continues at coordinate 4,360 of JAFYQB010000052.1, read as the reverse complement.
CGAACGGTGGAAAGCCTGTGCGCGATCACGAACACGGTGCGGCCCTTCATCAGCGCATCCATGCCGCGCTGCACGATGGCTTCGGTGCGGGTATCGATGGAGGAGGTCGCCTCGTCCAGAATCATCACGGGCGGATCTGCCACCGCCGCGCGGGCAATGGAGATCAGCTGGCGCTGGCCCTGGCTGAGGCCGGAACCGTCGCCGGTCAGCACGGTGTTGTAGCCCTCCGGCAGCATGCGGATAAAGCTGTCCGCGCCGGCAAGCTTCGCGGCGGCGATGCACTCTTCATCCGTGGCCTGCAGGTTGCCGTAGCGCAGGTTTTCCATCACGGTGCCGGTGAACAGGTTCACGTCCTGCAAAACCACGCCAAGGGAGCGGCGCAGGTCGGCCTTTTTGATTTTGTTGATGTTGATGCCGTCATAGCGGATCTTGCCGTCAGCAATATCGTAGAAACGGTTGATGAGGTTGGTAATGGTGGTCTTGCCCGCGCCGGTCGCGCCTACAAAGGCGATCTTTTCACCGGGGCGCGCGTAGATGCTTACATCATGCAGCACCGTTTTTTCCGGCACATAGCCGAAATCCACGTCCGTCAGCACGATATCGCCCTTGAGCTCGGTATAGGTGAGCGTGCCATCCTGATGGGGATGCTTCCACGCCCAGATGCCGGTGCGCTCGCTGGTTTCGGTCACGCTGCCATCGGGCAGACGCTTCGCATTCACCAGCGTTACATAACCGTCGTCCTCTTCGCTGGCTTCATCCATCATCGTAAAGATGCGCTCTGCACCGGCAAGGGCCATCATCACGCTGGCCAGCTGCTGGGTGACCTGGGAGATGGGCATGGTGAAGGAGCGGGAAAGCGTAAGGAAGGAGGCGATCATACCCAGCGTTACCGTGCCGCCCACGCTGCCCAGGCTTACATTGGGCACATTGAAGATGGACAGCGTCGCGCCGAAGATGGCCAAAAGCACATACAGGATATGGCCCAGGTTGTTGTTGATGGGGCCCATGATGTTGGCGAACTGGTTGGCGCTGGTGGCGTTCTCACACAGTTCATTGTTGCGGCGGTCAAATTCCTCCACGGTTTTGTCCTCGTGGTTGAAGACCTTGACCACTTTCTGGCCGTTGATCATTTCCTCGATGTAGCCGTTCACGCTGGCAATGGATTTCTGCTGCTTGACGAAGAACTTGCCGCTCTGCGCGCCCACCTTGCCGGTCACAAACATGATCAGGAAGGTAAACAGCACCACAAACAGCGTCAGCCACAGGCTCTGGCTGATCATAGCCACAAACACGCTCACAATGGAAATCATGGAGCTGAACACGCTGGGCAGCGACTGGCCGATGAGCATGCGCAGCGTATCGGTATCGTTGGTGTAGTGGCTCATGACGCTGCCGTAGGGATGGGTATCAAAATACTTGATAGGCAAAGTCTGCATATGCGCAAACATGTCGTCGCGCACCTTCTTGAGCACGCCCTGCGATACCATCACCATCAGGCGGCTCTGGGCAAAACCGCACAGCATGCCGGTCAGGTAGATGCAGGCCATGCGCACCAGCGCCCACGCCAGACCGGTGAAATCCGGGTTGACGGCTGCCACCATGGGGGTGATGTGGTCATCGATCAGGGTACGGATGAACGCGGAGGACATCACGCTGGCAACCGAGTTGCCCACAATGCACAGCATGACCAGGAGCAAACGAATCCTGTACTGTGCCACATAACGAAGCAGACGCTTGATGGTACCCTTGGCATCCTTCACTTTGCGGCCGTCGCCGTGACGGCCTCTGGGGCCGGGACCTCTCATCATTCGTCCTCACCGCCTTTCATCTGGGTTTCATAGACCTCGCGGTAGATATCGCTGGTCTTGAGCAGTTCATCATGCGTGCCCACGGCCATCACTTCGCCCGCATCCAAAACAACGATCTGATCGGCTTCCATCACGCTGGTCACGCGCTGGGCGATAATGATCTTGGTCACATTCGGAATTTCTTCCAGGAACGCCTTGCGGATGAGCGCGTCGGTCGCGGTATCGACCGCGCTGGTGGAGTCGTCCAGAATCAGAACTTTCGGCTTCTTGAGCAGCGCGCGGGCGATACACAGGCGCTGCTTCTGGCCGCCGGATACATTGCTGCCGCCCTGCTCGATCCACGTATCGTACTTGTCCGGGAAGGTCTGAATGAAGGGGTCGGCCTGCGCCAGTTTGCAGGCGTGGATCATTTCTTCATCGGTGGCATGCTCGTTGCCCCAGCGCAGGTTATCCTTGATGGTGCCGGAGAACAGCACGTTCTTCTGCAGAACAAAGGAAACCGCGTCGCGCAGGGCGGTCAGGTCGTAATTCTTCACGTCCACGCCGCCCACTTTTACGCTGCCTTCATTGGCGTCATACAATCGCGGGATCAGCTGCACAAGGCTGGACTTGGAAGAACCCGTGCCGCCCAGAATACCAATGGTCTGACCGGATTCGAACTTCAGGTTGATCCTGTTCAGCACCGGCTTTTCGGCGGTGCGGTTGTAGCGGAACAGCACGTTCTTGAACTCCACGCTGCCGTCCTTTACTTCCTTCACGGCGTTTTCGGGGCTCATGATGTCGCTCTCTTCATCCAGCACTTCCACAATGCGCTCGGCGGCGGCGCGGGAGATGACGATCATTACAAAAATCATGCTCAGCATCATCAGGCTGGAAAGGATCTGCGTGGTGTAGGTGAACAGGCTGGTCAGCTCGCCCGTGGACAGGCCCAGCGCTGCATCGCCGCCGCAGGCCACAACCGCCTTTGCGCCCAGCCAGCTGATCAGGAGCATGCAGCCGTACATGCAGAACTGCATGAGCGGGCCGTTGAAGGCAATAATCTTTTCGGCGGCAGTGCTCAGGTCAAAAATCTCGCCGGAGGCATTTTTGAACTTGTTTTCCTCGTAGTCCTCGCGCACAAAGGCCTTAACCACGCGGATACCGCGCAGGTTTTCCTGCACAACGGTATTCAGACGGTCAAACTTCTTGAACATCTGAATGAACTTGCCGTGCGCGCTTCGGGCGATGATGGTCAGGCCGATAGCCAGCACCGGCACGAACACCACAAAGATAAAGCACAGCTTTGGTTCAATGCTGAACGCCGCGATCAGCGAAAAGATCAGCATGAAGGGGGAACGAACCGCCGTGCGGATGATCATCTGGAACGCATGCTGCACATGGTTCACATCCGTGGTCAGGCGGGTGACCAGACCGCCGGTAGAATACTTGTCAATATTGGCAAAGGAAAAATCCTGCACGTGGTCAAACATATCCTTGCGCAGGTTGCGGGCAAAGCCGGCGGATGCAATAGCTGCATTCTGGCCGCTCAGCACGCCGAACGCCAGCGACATCACGCTGCAAAGGAACAGCAAAAGACCCATTTTCAGAATCACGGGCATATTGCCCTGATTAAGACCCTTATCAATCAGATCGGCCATGATCAGGGGGATAATACACTCCATGATCACTTCCAGTGAAATATACACCGGCGCTTTGATGGTCGGACCTTTGAATTCGCGCACACTGCGCAGCAGTTTTTTAATCATTTTCCGTTACTCCCTGCTCATATTTTCCACCATGCGGTCGATAAAGGCATACAGCTGATTTTGTTCTTCCTCGGTAAAGCCTTCCATCAGTCTGGCGTCCGCCTGTTCGCCCACAATACGCATTTTTTCGCCCAGCATGGCGGATTTTTCGGTCAGGATCAGCTTTTTGAGCCTTGCATCCTGCTCCACGCTCAAACGCTGCACCAGTCCTTTTTCCTCCATCAGCATCAGCACGCGGGAAGCGGTGGAACGGGTGATGCCAAATTCCTTTTCCACATCCTTCTGATACACATCGCGGTCCTCGTTTGCTTTCAGAAAACGGATAATACGCAGATTGGTGCCGGTGACTTCATCTTTAATTTTGCCGGTACAGTTGTTTTTGCAAAAATACCGCCGGATGACATTATTCAGTCTCAGCAGTTCCCGGCCGATCTGCCTGTTTTCGGTATTCATATGATCCCTCCTTCTTTTTTCATAAAGTTTTACATACAACAATCATCTATTAGTATAGTACGTTCCATGCAGTATCGTCAAGAATTCAAATGTGAATATTAGATGAATTTGGGCATGGGCGGCGAGGAAGACGGGGCATGTGCGTTCAGTTTGATACGCACACTGCCGGTGCTTACGCGGTTCTCTTCGATGGAGCTTGTTCGCTCAGCTTGGTGCAAGCACTGCCGGTGCTTGCGCGGTTCTCTTCCGCTCCGCTCGGGCCAAAGGATCAGGGGGGATTTCGATTTCCCCCCTTAGATCCTCTGGACTCCTGTATCCCCCTTAAAACGACCAGGGGCATGGCCCCTGGACCCC
>JAFYQB010000051.1 GCA_017547285.1 Clostridia bacterium | reverse complement strand
CAACCCTAAAGCAGCTTGCAGCATCCCCACCTCGACAGTCAGCCTTACTGCAGACAGCTTCCCCTCAAGGGGAAGCGTGCGGAGGGGCTGCGTACCATATGCACCTCCGAAGCCGCTTGCATAGTCCCCACCTCATCCGTCAGGCCTGCAGCCTGCCACCTTCCCCTCAAGGTGAAGCCTGCACCACGCGCCGCCCATCATCCCCTCATCAGGAGGAAACCAATGAGTCTGTTTTCATGGCTGCCATTTGGCAGAAAAGAACCGTCCGCAGAACCGTCCGAAGGGCTGGGCATGCTGACCGGCTGTGTGCTTTCCGACACAGCCGCTTTGACGCGCCCTTTTGTGCGCGATCCGTTTTACCGCCTGCGCCCGCCCTTTTCGCCGGAAGCAGTCAAACGATCGCTGGAACTGGCGCACACAGCCTACACGCTGGAACTGAATCCATGGAAATCAGCCGGCTGGAATGATTTTTCCATTCTGATCGACGACGACCTGCACAGCGGTCTTGGCCGCGATGGTGTGAAAAGCCACTTCAAACTCTTCCGTGCCAGAGCGGCACTCAGGGAATGGAACCCGATTTCGCAGATCAGCGGGGCGCTGCGCCAGCGCGAAAGAAGCGATACCGTCAAGGCCGTGTGCATGATGAAGCCGGACGGCGAAGGGCATTTTCTGGTCGCCATTGGCTTCATGGGCACGGGCGAACGGTTCTACGACTGGTTTTCCAACCTGCGTTTCACACCGGAGGAGGGCTTCCACCGCGGCTTCTACCAGCTTTGTGAAAGCTTTGAACTGAATGCGGAGGAGATCGAGTTCCCGTCTGCCGCCGCTGCGCTGGGGCTGGAAAAGCTCACTCTGGGCGAAGTATTCAGCGAAATACGCAGCCTGTCCAGCCGGTTCCGGCTGTGGATGGCCGGGCACAGCCAGGGCGCGGCTGTTATGCAGGTGCTGACCCACCGGCTGATCACCGACTGGGGCGTGCTGGCCCAGAACATGACAGGCTATGGCTTTGCATCGCCCACGGTAGCCACCGGAAAGTTTGTGTACGACCCGGCGGCTTATCCGCTTTGTCACATCCTCAACCGCGACGATCCTGTTACCCGCATGGGCGCTCTTCTGCACCTTGGCCTGTGCATGGAATTTGAGCCGGATAACACCTTCCGGCAGGCCGTTTACGGCTGGAACGAGAAGGACGCCGCCCTGCGCGAATCCTTCCGTTTCGTGCAGGAAAGCCTGCAGGATATGCCCTCCGCCCTGACCAGCATGACAGCGCTTCTGGAAGTGCTGGCTGAAGAAAAAGGCGCCGAAGGGCTGAACGAACTGCTGACCAGCCGGTGGGCGGTTCCGGCCGTGGACAGGGTGCTGTGGCGCGCAGGCGACCGGGCGATGGACTGGCTGGACGGGCTGCTGTCTTCAGCGCGCGATACCCATCAGCTGCTCACCGGCTGCCGCATGGACGAAAACGAGCTGACCGGCCTGCGGCGGCGCATCCGCCCGCTGGTGCAGAACACCTCCCTGCGCGGTCTGCTGGACGTGCTCAACGACCTTGGCGTTGCGCCGCACCGGCTGGATGGGGCCTATGCTGCCATCACAGCAGCCGGACAGGAACGCCTGAAGCCTTTCATCTGGATCAAAGCGTCCGCCGGGCTGCCCGTGCGCCGGTGGAGCGATTGGCAGCAGAGCGCCTGGCCGCCGCCTGCCGTGCCTGCGCCGGCGCGTGCAAAACGGCAAAAAGCCATCCCATACACCACAAACGGCAAATGGCGCGTCAGTTATTCCGCCAGGCGCAGGAATCCCGACTAAAAAACTTGGTTTTTTATCAAAAAGGCTTGACTTGCCCCGAAGTTTCCATAGTATAATACATGCTGTGAATATATCGCCTTCGGGCGATGAATGTACAAGGACGAACCATCCATGAGTGAAAGACTGATCGGGATCCTGACGGATTCCTTCGGCAAGATCCTGCTTCCCGGCCTGACCATGACCATCCCGCTGACGGTGATCTCCTTCTCCATCGGCATGGTCATTGCTGTCGCGTGCGCGCTGGTGCAGTTTGCAAAGATCAAAATTCTTACCCCCATCGTGCGCACCTACATCTGGATCATCCGCGGCACGCCGCTGCTGGTACAGCTGTTCATCATCTTTTACGGCCTGCCCAACGTGGGCATCGTGCTGGACGCCTTCACCTCTGCGGTGATCGTGTTCTCGCTCTCCACCGGCGCCTACTGCGCCGAAACCATGCGCGCCGCGCTGGAATCCGTGCCCAGGGGGCAGATGGAGGCCGGCTACTGCGTGGGCATGAGCTACATGCAGATCATGCGCCGCATCGTTCTGCCGCAGGCATTCCGCACGGCGTTCCCGCCGCTTAGCAACTCGCTGATCAGCCTGGTCAAGGATACGTCGCTGGCCGCCAACATCACCGTGGTGGAAATGTTCATGGCCACCCAGCGCATCGTGGCCCGTACGTACGAGGCGCTGGCCCTGTACATTGAAGTAGCGCTGATTTACCTGCTGTTCTCCACCGTGCTGGAGCAATTGCAGCGCTGGGGCGAAAAGAAGCTCAACACCTACGGAGGTCAGAAGTAAGCCATGCCTATGCTTGAAGTAAAGGAGATCCGCAAGGCCTTTGACGGCCTGAAGGTACTGGACGGCGTGGATCTGAGCGTGGAAAAGGGCGATGTGATCGCCATTCTGGGCCCCAGCGGCTCGGGCAAGACCACGCTGCTTCGCTGCCTCAACTTTCTGGAAACCGCTGACAGCGGCGAAATGATCTTTGACGGCGAGCATTTCCGGCTGGGGCATGTATCCCACCGCGATATCGCCCGCCTGCGCAAAAAAACGGCCTTTGTGTTCCAGAACTACAATCTGTTTCTGAACAAGACCGCTTTGCAGAACGTGACCGAAGGCCTGATCGTCGCCCGCAAAATGCCCAGGGACAAGGCTGATGAGATTGCCCGCAAGGCGCTTGAAAAAGTGGGCCTTCTGGACCGCTGCGACCACTATCCCAGCCAGCTGTCCGGCGGCCAGCAGCAGCGCGTAGCCATCGCCCGCGCCCTTGCCACGGACCCTGAGATCATTTTCTTTGACGAACCCACCTCCGCCCTTGACCCCGAGCTGATCGGCGAGGTACTGGCCGTCATGCGCCAGCTGGCCGAAGAAGGCATGACGATGCTCGTTGTCACCCACGAAATGGGCTTTGCCCGCAACGTATCCAGCAAGGTGCTCTTCATGGAGGACGGCGTGGTGGTGGAAAGCGGCGCGAGCAAAGAATTTTTTGAAAACCCCAAGTCCGAACGCACCCGCGCGTTCATCCGCAACATTACGGGAGAACCGGCTGTATAAGGCCGTATCCAAATACAAAAAAACGAAAGGCAGGAACCATCAACATGAAGAAAATGCTGTGCGTTCTGATGGCGCTGGCTATGATGCTGGGCGTCACCACCATGTCCTTCGCAGAGGAAAAAGACCTTCTGGCCCGCATTCAGGAAAAGGGCGAAATCATCGTAGCTACGGAAGGCACCTGGGCCCCCTGGACCTATCACGACGAGAACGATGTTCTGGTTGGCTTCGACGTGGAAGTTGCCCAGAAGATCGCCGAAAAGCTGGGCGTCAAGGCCGCCTTTGAAGAGGTTGCCTGGGACGGCATCTTTGCCGGTCTGGACTCCAAGCGTTACGACATTGCCGCCAACGGCGTGGAAATCACCGAGGAGCGCGGTCAGAAGTATGACTTCTCCGATCCCTACGCCTACATCCGCACCGCCATCATCGTGCGCGGTGACAACGAAGAGATCAAGAGCTTTGAAGACCTGAAGGGCAAGACCACGGCCAACACCCTGGCCAGCACCTACGCCCTGATGGCTGAAAGCTACGGCGCCAACCCCATCGGCGTGGATGATCTGAACCAGACCATCGACCTGCTGCTGGCCGGCCGCGTGGACGCCACCCTGAACGCCGAAGTCTCCCTGTACGACTTCCAGAAGGCTCATCCCGACGCCAACGTCAAGATGGCTGCTCTGAGCACGGACGCTTCTCTGGTGTCCATTCCCGTGCGCAAAGGCGAGGATAACGCCACCCTGCTTGCCGCCATCAACCAGGCCATCGCTGAACTGCACGCCGAGGGCGTAATCAGCGAGATCTCTGTCAAGTACTTCGGCAGCGATATCACCAAGGCCGAATAATCCCAAAACCTCAAACCCGGCCTGTGAAATGTTTCGCAGGCCGGGTTTTTGCACTCTACGAATCGTTGATTGCGTCCGCTTCTGCCAGCCGGTATACTGGCTGCGGAGGTGTGAATCATGAAACGCGAACCCGTTTTTACCCCCATCGACCTGCACGCATGGAAGCGCGGGCAGATGTTTTACTACTTTGCCAAAATGGCCCCCACCGGCTATTCCCTGACCGTGAAGGTGGATGTTACCCGCATGAAGGCCGCGCTGGATAAAGCCGGGCTAAAATTCTTTCCGGCTTATCTGTGGCTGGTGACCAGAACGCTGAATGCCCGGCAGGAGTTCCGCATCGCGGAAAAAGACAAGCAGATCGGCTGTTACGACTTTCTGACGCCGCTGTACGCCAGCTTCCACGAAGACGACCAGACCTTTTCCCTGATGTGGACGGAATACGACGAGGATTTTCAATCCTTTTACGAGGCGTACTTGCACAATCAAGAACAGTACGGACGGAATCACGGTGTGCTTACCCAGCCGCAAACGCCGCCTCCGCCCAATGCCTACACCGTGTCCTGCGTTCCGTGGATCACCTTTGAGCATTTCGCTGTGCACAGCTATGAAAACAAACCCTACTATTTTCCGTCCGTGGAAGCCGGAAAATTTGTAATGGAAGGGGAACGCCTGATGATGCCGCTGTCCATCACCTGCCACCATGCCGCCACAGACGGCTGGCATGTGAAATGCTTTCTGGAACAGCTGCAGACGGATGCCGACCATTTTGAGCAAAACATCAAGAGGTGAATCCTCATGGAATTTCACGAGAAACTTCAGTTTCTGCGCAAGCAGCAAAATTGGACGCAGGAACAGCTGGCGGAAAAGCTGTATGTATCCCGAACCGCCGTATCCAAATGGGAGCTCGGCAAGGGCTATCCCAACATTGAATCACTCAAGCAGCTTTCCAGCGTATTCGGGATTTCAATTGATGAACTGCTGTCCGGCGAAGAGCTGATGGCCGCCGCGCAGGAGGAAAACCAGTCCAACCTGCGCAGCGTTTACGCCGCTCTCTGGGGCATGCTGGATGCAGCTGCGCTTGCGTGCATCCTGCTGCCGCTGTATGGCATTCCGGCGGACGGAGGCGTTCGTTCCGTGAATCTGTTTTCCTTCACGGCAGCGTCAACGGTTATCTGCGCCCTGTACTGGCTGCTGCCGTCCGCGCTGGTGGCCGTGGGCGCTGCGGAGCTGTGGCTGGTTCGCCGCGGGCGTGCCGGTTGTCCGCCCCTTTCCCTCGCGCTGAGCGCAGCGGCCATTTTGTTTTTTGCCGCCGTGCGGGAGCCGTATGCCGCGCCGCTTTTGTTTCTGCTGTTTCTGGGAAAACTGTTTCTTTTGTGGAAGAAAAAACAGCCTTCGCATACTCCGACACGCTAGGTGTCGGATGTTTTTTCATAAAGCGACGAATGGTTTCTTGCTTTTATCGCCTCCGCAAGCTATCCTCACAGACGCAGGCTGCAAAACAGATCGGATGAAATGAGGAAGATTCATGAGAAACCACAAATCCTGGATGATTACCGGGCTGCTCTTTGTGCTGTTCGCCGCCTTTACCATTGCGGTCTCGGCGGCGGATGTTCAGCCCATCGGGCCGGAGCAGTCCGAGGTGGGGCTGGCGGCTGTCAATCAGTTTGTTTTTCAAAAACTGGGCGTGAACATGCAGTGGTATCACCTGACGGAATGGCTTGGCATGGCGGTGCTGACGGTTCCTCTCTGCTTTGCGGCGATGGGCCTTCAGCAGCTGATCCGCCGCAAGAGTCTATGGAAGGTGGATGCGCCGCTGTTGCTGCTGGGCGTGTTTTATGCCCTTGTGGCCGCATGCTACGTTTTGTTTGAAAAAGTCGTCATCAACTACCGTCCGGTTGTGCTTGGCGAAGGGCTGGAAGCGTCCTACCCCTCCTCGCACACCCTGCTGGCGGTTTGCGTCATGGCAAGCGCTGTGCTGACCCTTCGCAAGCTGCCCGTCATTCCGCAGAAATATTGGAAGGCTGCGAATCCCATTTGCACGGCGATCCTTCTCGCAACCGTTTTGGGCAGGCTGCTTTCCGGCGTACACTGGTTCACGGATATCATCGGCGGCGTTCTTCTGTCCGCCGCGCTGGTGATGCTGTACCGTTCATCGCTCCTTCACATTCAAAACCGCCGCTGACCCGGCGGTTTTTTTCTTCTTCAAATTACGCCCTGCCGGGTGCAGGAAGGTGTTTCCTTGCCCTTTTCATTCGCTTGAAAATGTGATACAATCAATACTGGAATGATGGGTACATATGCCCGCTTCCAAACCCGCAAACAACTGGAGGAATGTGCAAGTGACGGTTGGCGTCATTTCCCTTGGCTGCTGCAAAAACACGGTGGACACCGAGCTGATGCTTGGTATTTTGAAAAACGCCGGTTATGAGCTGACAGCCAACGAACAGGAGGCCGATATCCTGATCGTCAATACCTGCGGTTTCATCGACTCCGCCAAGCAGGAGAGCATCGACACCATTTTTTCGCTGGCGGAATACAAGGAAACCGGAAACTGCAAGCTGCTGATCGCGACCGGCTGCCTGGTGCAGCGCTACGAAGAAGCCCTGCGCGAGGAGATGCCGGAGGTGGATATCTTCCTGGGCGTAAGCCAATACGAACAGCTGCCCAAAGCCATTGAAGAAGCGCTGGCCGGCAAGCGTCCCAGCTACTGCGCTCCCAACAGCAGCATCCTGCAGGGTGAACGCGTGCTGACCACCCAGCCCTGGACTGCTTTCATCCGCATTGCCGACGGCTGCGACAACCGCTGTACCTACTGCGCCATCCCGCTCATCCGCGGCGGCTTCCGCAGCCGCGATATGGAGGATGTGCTGGAGGAGATCCGCACGCTGGCTGCGCAGGGTGTGCGCGAGCATGTGCTGGTGGCGCAGGATACCAGCCGCTTCGGCATTGACCGCGTGGGCTATTCCCAGCTGCCGGAACTTTTGACCCGCGCGGCGGACATTCCCGGCGTGGAATGGCTGCGCGTGCTCTACACCTACCCGGACGAAGTGGATGACAGGCTGCTGGAAGCCATGGCAAGCAAGCCCAACATCTGCAAATACCTTGACCTGCCGCTGCAGCACGCCGACCCCGACATGCTCAGGCGCATGAACCGCCGCGGCGATATCGATTCCACCCGCGCGCTGCTCAAAAAGGCGCGCGATATGGGCTTTGTGCTGCGCACCACCTACATCACCGGCTTTCCCGGCGAAACGGACGAGCAGTTTGAACGCCTGATGGATTTTGTGACCGACGTCGAGTTTGACCGTCTGGGCGCGTTTACCTTCTCCCCGGAGGATGATACCCCCGCCGCCGAGATGCCCGATCAGATCGACGAGGAAATCAAGGAAGCCCGTCTGGACCGCCTGATGCGCGCCCAGCAGGCCATTTCCCTGAAGCGCAACGAGCTGCGCCTGGAAACCGTGGAAAAAGTACTGATCGAAAGCGTGCAGTACGATGAAGCCACCGGCGAGCCCTACGGCATTGGCCGCAGCGCGCAGGAAGCCCCCGATACCGACGGCGAGATCCGCGTTCTGGGCGCCGATGAAAACGACATTGGCGAATTCATTACCGTTCGCATCGTGGAAGCTGATGTATACGACCTGACAGGAGTGAAATTATGAACCTGCCCAACAAACTTTCCCTCATCCGCATTGCCAGCGTTCCCGTTCTGACGGCGCTGCTGGTGTTTTCCGGCCAGATGTGGACGCGCTATGTGGCGCTGTTCCTGTTCATCGCTTCCGCCATCACCGACTTTGTGGACGGTCACCTGGCCCGCAAGTACAACCTGGTTACCAACTTCGGCAAGTTCATCGACCCTGTGGCCGATAAGATGCTGGTGCTTTCCACCCTCATCATGCTCAGCTGGCACGATCTGCTGCCCGCATGGATCGTGGTGGCGGTGCTGTTCCGCGAGCTGGCGGTAGACGGCCTGCGCATGGTGGCCGTGGAGCAGGGCAAGGTGATCGCCGCGGGCAAACTGGGCAAGATCAAGACCACGGTGCAGATCACGCTGATCATTGTGCATCTGGTGTACTTTGCCCATTTCCCGCTGCTGCACTATCTGGCTTACTGGCTCATGATCCCCACCCAGATCGCCATGGTCGTGATGACCGTCTGGAGCGGCGTGGATTACTTCCTGAACAACAAAGAGGTGCTCCATGGCTGATCTGCAAACCGTCAGCGCAGAAGTGGTGCGCATATTCCTTGAAAAGAACCTGACCCTTGGCACAGCCGAAAGCCTGACCGGCGGCATGATCGCCGCCAGCGTGGCCGGTGTGAGCGGCGCAAGCGCGGTGCTCATGGGCGGCGTGGTCAGCTATGACAGCCGCGTCAAGCACGAGGTACTGGGCGTGGAGCAGTCCGTGATCGATACCGTGGGCGTGGTGAGCGAACCCTGCGCCCGCCAGATGGCCGAAGGCGCGCGAAAGACGCTCAAAACCGACGTGGCCGTGAGCGCCACCGGCATTGCAGGTCCCACTGGCGGCACGCCCGAAACGCCCGTGGGCACGGTGTTCATCGGCGTAAGCAGCCAAAACGGCACCCGCGTGGACGAATGCCATTTTGAAGGCGACCGTCAGAGCGTGCGCGAGCAGAGTGCGGCGCATGCTTTGCAGATGGCGCTGGATACAGTACGATAACTCCCCGAGGCCGCACAGCGGACTCGGAACCGGGATTCTTAAGGGACTTCGTCCCTTAAGCGGATGGGATGCAAGGGAAGGCAGCGCCTTCCCTTGCCTGCCGGAGGCCCCGTCCCACCTTGCTTACAGCGTCATGGCAGCTACAGCAGAGCCGACAAGGTTGGCTTCGTCGGTGCTGACAACGCGGCAGTGGTGGCCGCGCACACGCTGGGTGTAGTGGATCAGGTGACCGTGGATCTTGCGGTTGAAGTTCACGTTTTTCATAAAGGTGGTGCCTTCAATGGCCACGCATACGGGCTTCAGGGGATCAAGGCCGGTCTGGGTGGCGTGCATGATGGCAGTCAGGTTCATGACGGCGCACATGGAAGCGCGTTCCAGCAGTGCATCCACCAGCTGATACACCACCCTGGCGTCCTCGCCTTCGGGAGCCAGATCATGCAGGCGTCCGGCACGGGCGGGCGCATCCAGATAGATGCTGATATCCACAGCGGTAAAGCCCAGAGGCTGAGTGAGGATGCGGTCGGCCAGCTCCGCGCTGAAGCAGCCAGCCTTGGCCGCGCAGATGAGCAGCGCATCCATCAGCTTGCCCTGATATTCGCCGCTCATGGTCTTTTCCCACAGGTTCTGGTCAGGAGCAGCAGCGCCCGCACGCACAACCAGGTCAGCTTCAGTCAGGGTAAAGCCATTGAACGCGCCTGCTTCCATGTTGATGATGGAGCTGCCGGTACGGTCGCGCAGGGCTTCGTCCTTGCCGATATTGGCATTGGTTTCGGAATAGCAGCAGTTGAAGCCGGTGCCCAGGATCATGCCGATGTAGCCGTTGTAGCAGCTGGCAGGATGTTCCGCCAGAGCGCCCAGCAGCGCAGCAACGGTATCGTTCAGGATGACGACCTTGTGATCGTTCTTTACGCCCAGCTTACCCAGCGCCTTCTTGAGGTTCTCACCCACCAGCGCGCCTTCGATACCGGGAACATCCAGCTCCTTATCGAGGTAGATGATCTCGCCGTCGTAGTCGGAACGGATGCGGCACGGGAAAGAGAAGCAGAAGCCGATTCGGTCGCTCTTGTCCGCCACGGGGGCAACGGCCTGTGCCAGCGCTTCAAAGAAGGCGTCGGGCGTCATGGGGCCGGGCTTGCCGGGCACGGGCTGCTTGTGATGCCACAGAATTTCGGGCTTCTGACCGGGGTTGATGCGAAGCAGCGCCACGCGCAGGTTGGTGCCGCCGGCGTCCATCACGATCACGTCTTTGCTCTCTTCGGGCAGGCTGTCCACGGTCAGATAGGCGGGCAGCATGGGCATGCTGCTCTTTTCGCCGTTCATGCCCTTCTTCATATGGTCAATAAAGGCTTCCTCCACGGGCTTCATTTCTTCCCAGGTCTGGATAAAGCCGATCTCTTTCAGAAAATCCTGTACCGGTTTCATTCGGGGTGCCACTCCTTCACGATTGATTGAGAAAATCCAGTTCTTTCATCTTACAACGTTTGCGGGAAAGATGCAAGCTCAGATATTGGCCTCCACCCACGCGATCAAATCGCTCCAGACCTCCTGACGGTTGAATTCGTTGAACATTTCATGCCGTCCATCCGGGTAGAGCTTGACCGTTACCTTCTTTACGCCTGCGTCACGAATCTCCTGCGCTACCTTTTCCACGCCTGCGCCGTTTCCGCCAACGGGATCCTTATCGCCGGAGAAGAGATAGACAGGCACATCCCTGTTCATGGCGCCCAGCTTTTCCGGATACAGCCGCGCAAGGCCGCTGAACATATCGCGATAGCCGGCTGCCGTAAAGGGGAAGCCGCACAGCGGATCATCGATATACTTCTGTACTTCCGCATCATCGCGGGTCAGCCAGTCAAAGGGCGTTTTGTATTCGGGGTTTCCGCCGTTGGAGGTCATTTTGGCAAGCAGACCGCTGGGCTTGTCCGCGCCGCCGCACAGGCAGATGGCATTGCTGATGGTTCCTGCCGCCAGCAAAAGCGGCTTGCCGAAATGACCTGTGCCGCTCAGGATCGCGCCTGCCAGACCGCGCTCATATTTCAGACAGTATCCGCGCACCACAAAGCTGCCCATGCTGTGCCCCAGCAGGAAGTACGGAACACGCGGGAACTGTTTCTGCGTTTCACGGCGAAGGGCATGCACATCCTCAATCAGCACATCCCAGCCGCCCTTGCGGCCAAAATAGCCCAGAATATCCGCATACGGGCCGTGTCCCATATGCGAATGTCCCACCACGGCAAACCCAGCCTCGTTCAAGCGGCGCGCGGTCGCATCATAGCGGCGGATGTGTTCCGCCATGCCATGTACCAGCTGAATGACTGCCTTGGGTTTTCCTTTGGCAGGCCAATAAGCCTTTTCCAGTTTCTGACCGGAAACAGAAGTAAACGTGCTGTAAACAGACATGTATTTCGCCTCCCTGTTCGGTTGTATGGAACGAGTTCTGATTGGCTTCATTGTACCACATTTATACAGGATTCACAAGACAGATACAAGCCTGAGAGAGGCTCGGCTTTACGAGGAGCGAGCACCTCATCAGTCCCCCTTCGGGTACACAGGCCGTCGAAAAAGCTCGCTGACGCGATCTTTTCCGCCGAAGAATGCACCGTTTGCCTACTCGCCTGACGGCTCGCCGGGCGGCAAACGGTGTAAGGAAAGCCTTGCTGCGCAAGGCTTCCGAAGCTGACGCACATGT
>JAFYQB010000050.1 GCA_017547285.1 Clostridia bacterium | reverse complement strand
GTGGGCACAACGGCGTAGCCGTTAGCAAACCGGAGGAGTCAACCGAAACGAGCAGACGTTACGGCAGTAACGTCTGCGACGATTGAGGTTGCGGGTCTGCGGCCCTCCGACACCTCCCAAAACGTTTTTTGACAAGCTGGGAAGCGGAGTTTTGCTCCGCTTCTTTTCTTTTTTCAAGAAGTTTCACAAGAAAAACAAGGAAATCACAAAATGGGGCTTGTGAATCCATGCATCCAAATTTATAATAGGAGAGAGCAATGAATTTGCCAAAGCGGGCAACACAAGGAGTGGACTCACCATGAAAAAGACCATTTTCCTGCAGGATGAGAATGCCGTATGGCTCAAGGGCAACCTGCACAGCCACAGCACCTTCTCTGACGGTAACCTGACCCCCGAGGAAATGAAAGAAGCATACAAGAGCCACGGCTACGATTTTCTGGCCGTGAGCGATCACGACGTTTACGTTGATACCCGCCACATGAGCGATGACAAATTTACCATGATCCAGGGCTTTGAGCTTTGGGGCAACAACTACTCCAACGACAAGGATATCCACGTGCATTTCCTGTGGGATGACAAAATCGAAGGCATCGAGCACGGTCAGGTCATGCACCTGCCTGAGCGCACCGGCAAGGCCTGCCAGGACTTCAGCTACCAGATGCGCGAAAAGGGCGCGTACGTGATGCTCAACCACCCCCACTGGTCCATGCTCACCAGCCCCGAAGTAGGCGACGTGAACCCCTATCACGCGGTGGAGATCATCAACTACGGCACCGAATGGCTGGAAAACACCGGCGACGGCGTTGTTTTCTGGACGGAAATGCTCTACCGCGGTCTCCAGCTCTGGGGCGGCGGCGGCGACGACAACCACAACGGCTACCCGCTGGATTCCCAGTACAGCGACTCCTTCGGCGGCTTTACCGTGGTCAAGGCGCGCGACCGTTCTCCCAAGGCCATTCTGGAGGCCCTCAAGACCGGCAGCTTCTACACCTCCACCGGCCCCGCCATCTACGATTTCTATGTAGAGGATGACGAAGTGCATGTGGTGTGTTCTCCCTGCGAGCGCATCTATGTGGGCGGCAAGCACCGTTCCCATCAGCGCAAGCTGGGCCGCCATGTAACGGAATTTGTGACCAAGCTGAGGGGCAACGAAAACGGCATGGTCCGCTGCGAGGTCATGGACGCCTCCGGCCGTTCCGCTTACTCCAACCCCATTTTTCTTGACTAAGAGGTGCTGCATATGATCCGTAAAATCACCAAAGACCGCCCGCTGAAGGTGCTGGGCTTTACTGATACCCATCTGGATGGCTGGCCGGGCTGCTACCGCATGACCAGCAAACTGCTTCGCGAAACCATCGAAACCGAAAAGCCCGATCTGGTGGTGTTCGTGGGTGATAACGTAACCGGCGGCGACAACCGCGGACGCGCTGAAGAATTCACCCGGATGATGACCGAGCTGGGCGTGCCGTGGGCTCCCGCCATCGGCAACCACGAGGGCGACAACCCCGAGTCCATCACCCGCGAGGAAATGATCAGCATTTTTATGACCTCTCCCAACTGCCAGATTCCTTCCGTAACCGCCAAGCTGGCGGATGGCACGGACGTATGGGGTGTGGCCAACTACAGCGTTCCCCTGTACAACGAGGAAGGCAAGCTTTGCCACCGTTTCGTCTTTGTGGACGGCGGCGACGGCATGAGCGAAGAGGACAAGGAGCGTCTGGGTTTCAAGGATTATCCCCGCTTCGTGTACGATTTCATCAAGCCCAACCAGATTGCCTGGTACCGCGAGGAGATCAGGAACGACGAATGCCCCTCCACCATCTTCTGCCACATTCCGCTGCCCGAGCATGAGGAAGCCGTGGCCAGCGGCGAACTGCTGGCCGGTTATAATCTGGAAGGCATCTGCTGCCCCCGCTACAACAGCGGCATGTTTGAAGCCATTATGGAAGAGGGCAAGACCAAGGCGTTCGTCGTGGGTCACGATCACATCAACGCCTCCCGCTACCTGTACAAGGGCGTGCAGTTCATCTACAACCGCATGAGCGGCCTGTCCAGCTACAATGTGGTCAGCAAAAAGCTGGCCGATAAACTGATGCAGGGCTGCAGCATTTACTACATCCACGAAGACGGCCATGTGGAATTTGACGAAATCATCTATGAGGATCGCTATCCTCAGTATCATGATGATATCTACGCCGTCATCCGCACCCCCGACAAGCCCGCTTCCTGATTAACATTCATCCATCAAGACCAGTCACAGCAAAACAAACGCTGTGACTGGTCTTGCTTTTCTTCTGTACAGATCGGCAAACTTGAATTTGTAGGTGTGCAATGGAACTCAAACTGATAGAATTAACACATAAAAATGATGTTTGCAAAACATACGAGATATACAAACACTGTATGTTTCTGCCAACCGAAGAAAAATTCAATAATAAAATAGATACATTTCTTATTGATAACTCTGTAAAAATCTTTGCTTGTTTTAATCAAGGCGTAATTGTTGGCGTAATTGTCATTTCATTTTCAGAGCAGCGCAAAATTGAAATAATAGGCATTGCTGTAGAATTATCTGCTCGTGGCAGGGGCATTGGTTCTTATATGATAAATCAAATAGTAACGTATTATGGTTTAACATCCGTATATGCCGAAACAGATAATGATGCTGTTGGTTTTTATCTAAAGAATAATTTTAGCGTTACAGAGTTCTATGAAACCTATGGTGATGAAACGGTTCTCCGTTATAAATGTGAATTAAATCGATAGATAAATTCCAACTTGTCAAGTTTATTACTTCATCACCTTAATGAAGCGAAACATTTCATCAGGTCCCTCATTGGGATCGTGCTTTTCATTCTCGAACATATCATATTCGGGCTGAAAATGCGCACACCAAAACTGATCGATCTGAAAACCACACTTATTTACGTAGAAATGGATGTTGCGCTTCTCAAAATACGGTGTGCAGGTTTCCCACACTGCCGTTTCAGGATGCAGAGCCTCAATTGCCTGCCACGCACCGTAGCCGATTCCTTTGCTGTGTGCCTCAGGCATTACAAAGAGAATATCCAAGTGGTTGTGATGCGTTTCCGTATCAATCGAGAGTATTACTCCGCCGACCTTTTCGCCATCAAGCATGATGCGATAGGTTTCGTTTTGGGGATTGTCAATGGATTTCTCAATGGTTGCACGTGAGATGATTTCTCCGTAGTCATCAATATGGTTGTCACGCTCGCCGAACTCTATCATTGCTCCGTACTTGAACGCCCATTGATTATCAAGGATGAATTGCTCACGGTCATCTGCTGTAAGCGGTACAAGAGTAACCTTTGTGTTTTTCATATATACCTCCCAAATAAAAAAGGAGCCTCGGCTATTGCTGTACAATAACCCAAGCTCACTTGGACACCTAATCCGGCAATTGAACGCTACGGCGCTCTGCCTCCGGTGACGAATTATTCTATTCTTACTCATTATGCTACTAAATAGCAAATAAGTCAATCCTTACTGACACCCCCTCAATGGATCGAATTGTTTGGCAAGCAGCATCCGGCTCCCTTGTGTAAAGGGAGCTGTCGCGAAGCGACTGAGGGATTGTCCCCCTCCGGTTCAGCAGCCCTCTCTCCGTCATCGCTTCGCCGCGCTGCTACGGCAAACGGGCGGCCTTTTACTGATTTCATTTCTTTGTCTGCACAATCATCGTTAGAGAAAGAAAACGGTTGACTTCACCCATCCAACGTGTTACATTGTTCCCGTTGCGTTTGTTTACCAGAGCTGTTTTTACGGAGGATGTTATGAAGAAAGGCAATCCCAAAGCGCTTCTGCCCATCGGGGTATTTCTGATTCTGTATCTTGGCCTTGGTCTGCTGTTTGAATACGGCATGAAGATCCCCATGGGCTTCTACAATGTACCCATTGTGGCGGCATTCCTGGTGGCCATTCTGACGGCCTGTCTGCAGAACCGCAAGGTGAGCTTTGATGAAAAGCTTGCCATCATGGGGCAGGGCGTAGGCGATAAGAACATCATCACCATGCTGCTGATCTTTCTGCTGGCGGGCGCATTCGTGGGCGTTGTAGGCCGTTCCAGCGCTCAGAGCGTGGCCTACTTCATGCTTTCCATCATCCCTCCGCAGTACGCCGTAGCGGTGCTGTTCATTGTCAGCTGCTTTATTTCCACCGCCATGGGCACCTCCGTTGGCACCATCACGCTGCTCACGCCCATCGCCGTGGAGGTAGCCGTTGCTTCCGGCTACGATGCTGCGCTGTGCATCGGCACGGTTGTGGGCGGCGCGATGTTTGGCGACAACCTTTCCGTGATCTCCGATACCACCATCGCGGCCTGCAACGGTCAGGGCTGCGCCATGAAGGACAAGTTCCGCGGCAATTTCCTGATCGCGCTGCCCGCCGCCCTCATGACGCTGATCCTGGTGCTGGTGATGACTGCCAAAGTGGCTCCCGTGCAGATCTCCCACGAGTACGATCTGCTGCTGATGCTGCCCTATGTGCTGGTGCTGATCGGCGGCGTGGCAGGCGTGAATGTGTTTGTGGTGCTGCTGACCGGCGTTTTGTCCGGCGCGGCGATCATGCTTTTGAGCGGCGCGATCATCCCCGCCGCCGGGCAGACGGTTTTCAGCCAGCTGCTTGCCAACATGGGCAGCAACATGACCGGCATGTTTGAAACCTGTATGGTTGCCATTCTGGTTTCCGCTCTGTGCGCCCTCATCCGCGAAAACGGCGGCTTTGACGCGCTGCTGACCTTTGTGCGCAGGGTGTTCCGCGGCAAGCGCGGCGGCCAGCTGGGCATGGGTCTGATGGTGGCCGCCATGGACGTTGCCACAGCCAACAACACCGTTGCCATCGTCATGGCCAACCCCATCGCCAGGGAAATGAGCAATGATTATGGTATCACCCCGCGCCGCGCTGCCTGCCTGCTGGATACCTTCAGCTGTATCGCTCAGGGCGTGATCCCCTACGGCGCGCAGATCCTGGTGGCCATCTCCGCCGCTGCCGAGATGGGCTGCGTCGTATCCGCATTTGATATTCTGCCCAACCTGTTCTACCCGGGTCTTCTGCTGGTGTGCTCGCTGATTGCCATCGCGCTGCCGGGCAAGAAAAAAGCATAAAGAGAATGCCTCTGCATGAAGAACATGCAGAGGCATTTTTACTTACAGTCTTTTCTGGAAAATGTTCTGTTCGCCGCTCCGGAACTTGATCTGATAACCGCATTTTTCATAAAAAGCATCTTCACGGGAACCAAGGGTAATGTAGCGGAACCCTTTTTCTTTGGCCAGCGTTTCAAAATATTCCATCAACCGTTGGGTGATGCCTTGCCGGCGGTATTGTTCATGACAGGCCACAAATCCAATGATCAGGCTATCTTTATTTTCCGCTCTTCCCAGTATGGCTGAAACCACATGGACATCCTTCGCGGCATAAACCAGCGGCTGCAAACCATTCTTCCATCTTTCGCGCCAGGCATCATATCCATACAGTTCGTTATTCCATTCCCCAAGCACCCGATAGCACAGTTCCAGCACCTTTTGAAGTTCTTCTTCCGTTTCAATCTGTTTGACTGTCAAATCCATCATTGGTGTTTCCTCCGTGCAATCTTTCGGAGCTTGCGGCAGTCCGCTTATTCTTTTTCGGCCAGATATTCCTCCGCCATATGCACAGCGGTCGCGCCGTCGGCCACGGCAGTCACGATCTGGCGCATGGGCTTGGCGCGCAGGTCACCCACCACATACACGCCGGGAATGCTGGTGCGGGTGGTTTCATCCGCCAGAACATAGCCGTATTCATCCAGCTCCAGCTGGCCCTTCAGCAGCTCGGAAGCGGGCTTGCGGCCCACGCTCACGAACAGGCCGCTGCAGGCCACTTCGCTTTCTTCGCCGGTTTTCACATCCTTGATGCGAATGCCCTGCAGCACATCGCCGTGCACAAGCTCCGTGACCACGCTGTTCCAGCGGAACTCCACATTTTCGGCGCTCATCAGCGGCTTATGATAAACCTTGGTAGCGCGCAGGGTGTCGCGGCGGTGTACCACGATCACCTTTTGAGCGATCCGGCTCAAAAGCAGCGCATCCGCCGCCGCAGAGTTGCCGCCGCCCACCACCACGACCGTTTTGCCGCGGTAGAACATGCCGTCGCACGCCGCACAGTAACCCACGCCGCGGCCGATCATTTCCCGTTCCTCGGCCACGCCCAGCTCGCGCGGGTTCGCGCCCATGGCCAGAACGACCGTTTTGGCGCAGAACACGCCTTCGCTGGTTTCGATCACCTTGGGTTCTGCCTTCAGATCCAGCCGGATGACTTCGGCATTCACGGACTTTGCACCAAAACGTTCGGCCTGCTGCTGCATTTTGGCGGCAAGGGTAAAGCCGTCCACGCCGTCCTCAAAGCCGGGATAGTTGTCGATCTGATGGGTCAGCGCCATCTGTCCGCCCGCGGACAGCTTTTCCAGCACCACGGCATCGATTCCGGCACGTGCGGCATACAGCGCGGCGGTGTAGCCCGCCGGGCCGCCGCCGATAATCACCATTTCATGCTCAGAAACCGCCTTCGGTTCTTCCTTTTTGGGCATGACCTGGCTGATAAAATCATCGATCACGGCCTTGGAAGGCGGCTCCACGATGTTGCCCAGCGCTTTGCCGTTCTGGTACAGGATCAGCGTGGGAATGCGCCGGCCGCCCTGCTCCTTGAACAGTTCCTTTTCGTCATCAATATTCACTTTGCCCACCACCATACGGCCCTCAAATTCCTGTGCAATCTGGTCGTATGCTTCGGTGATGCGCACGCAGTCCGGGCACCACGGGGCCCAGAAATCCATCAGCACCAGTTCGTTATCCTGAAGCGCCTGTTCAAACGCTGCTCTGTTCATATGAATCGCTGCCATCGTCGTCAGCTCCTTTCATCAGTACAAATATACCCTTTTTTCGATCGTTCGAAACATTTGTGCCCTTTGATTATAGCGCAAATCCCGCTTTTCGTCCATGCGCATTTCTTGCATCCCGTGCCGAAATTGACTATAATACCTTTAGAACGATCAGGAGGAAACAACCTATGAATCCATTCCGTTTTGCCATTCTGGGCGCGGCCAAAGTGGGCCGCAAGTTTTGCGCCGCTGTGAACCTGATTCCGGACTGCGAGGTATGCGCCGTTGCCAGCAAGAGCCTTGAGCGTGCGCAGCAGTTTGCCCAGGCGCATGGCGTTGCCCGTTATTACGACAGCTACGAACAGATGCTGGATACCGAAAAGCCGGACTGCGCTTACATTGCCGTGACCGTGAACGATCATTTCCGGCTGACGATGATGTGTCTGGAACGCCGCATTCCCGTACTGTGCGAAAAGGCCATGTTCCAGAACAGCGCAGAGGCGGAAGCCGCCTTTGCCAAGGCACGTGAAAACAACGTATTCGTGATGGAAGCCATGTGGAGCCGCTTCCTGCCGCACATTCTGAAGGTGCGCGAATGGGTGCGCGAGGGCCGCATTGGCACGGTGGAGCTCGCCCAGTGCGATATCGGTTTCATCGCGCCGTATGATCCGGAGAACCGCTATTTCTGCCCCGCGCTTGGCGGCGGCGCGGCGCTGGATATCACCGTGTACGCCTATGAGATCACCACCTTCGTAGTGGAGCAGGCCATCCGCCGCATCAGCGCACAGGCAACCTGGAGCGATACCGGCGTGGACGCCAGCAACCATGTGACCATACAGTTCGAGCACACCCTGGCCAATCTGATGACCAGCTTTGTGACCAATATGGAGGATCAGCTGGTGCTGTACGGTACCAACGGCAAAATCGTTGCCCCGCGCCCTCACAGCGGCAGCGAGTGCTTCCTGTATGACAGCAATGGCGAACTGATGGAACACTTTGTGGCGCCTCAGCCGCAGTATGGCTTCACTTATCAGCTTGTGGAGGCCATGCGCTGCATCCGCGAAGGGCTGATCGAAAGCCCGAGCGTGCCGCATCAGGTGACGGTTGATTGCGCCGGGCTGTTTGATAGGATCAGCCAGACCAAAGGCTAACGGCCGCATACAGAATAAGGAGGTTCCAAGCATGAAAAAAACCGTCCGTCGTCTTTGCTTTCTTCTCCTGCTTGCCTGCACAATGGGGTTGCTGTTCGGCGCTGCCTCCGCTGAGGAATGGGTGCTGGCCAACAATGAAAACATAGTATTCACAGTCAAGGAATTTGCCGAAGACCCGTTCTGGGGCCCATGCATGAAGGTTTATCTCGAAAACAAAACCGATGAAACACTGATGTTCGCTATTGAAGACTGTGCCGTAAACGGTGTGATGAACGATCCTTTCTGGGCCGCGCAGCTTCCTGCCGGCAGCAAGGCCAATCAGGACGTTATCTGGATGAGTTTTTCCGGAAATGCCGCGAGCGCTGGAATCACCCAGGTCGATTTTGAGCTGAGGGTATATAACAGCGACGACTGGAGCGCTCCGAATCTTTGGGAACAGGCGTATACCATTCAGCCTTTGGGCGAAAGCGGCGTTGTGCCTGACCAATACATTCCTGACGAGGATGACATTGTTCTGTTCGACAACGAACAGGCGTTCATGGCCGTTACAGGCTTCCGGAATGACGCCGTATGGGGCTATTCCGCCGACGTCTATCTGCAGAACCGGAGCGAAGAGCCGCTGATGTTCTCCGTTGAAAACGCCACGGTCAACGGATTCATGTGCGATCCCTTCTGGGCTGCTCAGCTGCCCGCCGGCATGAACAGCTACAGTTCCATTTCCTGGTTCAAACAAACGTTTGAGGAAAATGCTATTACGGAAGTGGAAGAGATCAGGCTTGGCATCCGCGTCTATCCCGCCGGAAACTGGACAGGCAACGCCATTGTCAGAGAGACATTCACCGTGAACCCGTAAACGGTGTCAGCCCAAAACGAAGGATCCTGCAAAAGCAGGATCCTTTCAGGCCGTCGAAAAAGCTCGCCGACGCGATCTTTTCCGCCGAAGAATGCACCGTTTGCCTACTCGCCTGACGGCTCGCCGAGCGGCAAACGGTGTAAGGAAAGCCTTGCTGCGCAAGGCCTCCGAAGCTGACGCACATGTCGTCAGCTTCAGAACAGGAGTCGGAGGGCTGCGGCCCTCCGATGCCTCCCAATGGGTTTATCGACAAGCTGGAAGGATCCTGCAAAAGCAGGATCCTTTGTTTTGGCTTTTATACCTTAAACTTCTTGACTCTCGGCTCCAGTCTGCGGATCACCTTGCCCACCATGGCGTCCAGCTCTTCTCCGGCTTCTTCGCCCTTCATGGCCTTGAGCAGGTTATCCACATATTCGTCATTCAAGGGCGTCCAGTTGGTGAACAGTATACCGCCCAGCCTGCCCGGCCAGCCATAGCGTTTGGTCAGGTACTGTGCTTCCAGCGCGGCGGTCCAGAAATGCTCGGCGTTATCCGCCACATGGAATACGGAGGGCAGCACGTAGAATCCTTCCTGAATGAAGGTTTCCACAGAGGGATAGCCCGCGCTGTGCAGATCGTAGTGCCAGTCGCAGATCATGATATCGCGGGTCACCTGATCCTCCATGTGCAGGGCAGGGTACATGCCGAAGCGGTCGGCCTCCCACATCTGATAGCCCATGGCCTTGCTGTTGAGCAGGCGGTCGCCCCACATCATCATTTCCAGGCCCTTTTCAGCCAGATGGTCGTGCAGAATTTTGACCGTGCGGGCAAACAGCGCTGCCGGATCCTTGCCCTTGCAGCGGGGGCACATGGCGATATCGAACACCTCGTCCAGACCCACATGGAACGCCGTACAGCGGGTGGCTTCGGCGATTTCATCCATCATGGGGAAGATGTACTTGTACACATCATCATTGCTGGCGCACCAGCTGTGGTGATAGATTTCCGGCCAGGTGGCGTCCGGCGCAACGGGATTTTCCACAAACTCCGGATGTAGCTTGAGCAGCGGCAGCGGCGTACCCCACGGCGAATCCGACTGGTGGCCCAGACAAGGCAGCAGCGGCACCAGTCGAATGCCATGTTTTTCGCACGCATCCGCCAGACGGGCGGCGTCCTCAAAGGCGATGGTGCCGGAGGAATATTCCGGGAAGCAACGAAACTGGAAGCGCATTTCCGCAATGATCGTGTTGAAGCCCCTGGGCGCAAGCGCCTCTTCGATCAGGCGGATGAGGGAATCAATGCCCTCGCGGGTAGCCACCAGCGTGTGGAAGCCGACGAACGGAACGGAACGGTCAAACATGCAAAAGACCTCCTTGTATGGGATTGTACGGAAGACACAAACTGATAGGAATATCATACTACAAACGGCATGCTTTTTTCAACCGGTTCGTGTTTTGGGGCAAAATAAATCCCATGCATGCCTGTCGGCTGCAGGGGAAAATCATTTAGCACATCATTCTGTTTTCAGTATTTCCCGAAATGCCATAAGCAACCACATGTTCAGTTCTTGGAGGAGTTTGATGGGTGTACCAGCGATCAACAAACCGCCGTCGTCCTCTTCCATCAGCGTAAACACCTGCGTTTGACCCGCAACAGCCACTGCAGTCTTCTGCTTCCCATTTTTTCTCATGACACAGTGGATCAAATGATTCTGCGCGACACTTCGAATCAGTTCCCCGGCTTCATGCTGTGGCACACCCTCCGGCATTAAGCCGCTCTTCATCATTTCCAACGCTGCTTCTGGAAACGCCTTCATCACATACTTCTGATCGTTTTTTTCCATAAAAGGCAATAACACAAACGATTGCATAAGCAGTTGTTTCAAATCTGCCGGATCCAATGCTTCAAGAAACGCAATGCCTTCTTTTTCATATACTGCAGCAATGATATGACTCCCGCTTACAAACACATCCATCAGCGGGCGCTGCATATCGCCTTTTTCCAGAATCATTTTCAGTTGCACAGGTGCCAAAGCCAGCAACTGCACAACAGCAGTCAACATTCCCTGGTCGGTAGAAGACTGCGTTTTGGGGGATTCCATTCGACTCGCTATCGGCAGACGAATTTGAAGTTTCCGTGCTGCTTGATCCACCTCGGCAAAAGGCACAGGTTTGGGAAAAATAGGAATCAGCATCTTTCCTCACTCCGTTTCACCATCAAGTGTTATATTGCCACGGTCCATAAACGGTATCCCGTTGTTCCTCAAGGATCGCATCCATTTCACGCTTGGCTGCGTACACATCCATCACATAGTCCTGCATCTGCGATGCATCCACTTCCACTTGCTGGGCGTAATACTCACGTTCGATCTCATTTCTGGCATAAGCTTCTGCATCTTCACCAGAAATATAATCATCGGAAAGGAACCACCACTGCGACAAAGAACGCTGACTTTTTATTTCTTTAGCTCTCTTTTTGACCGCTTTCTCGTTTGATGGCGTGACATAATTATCAAAATTCTGCGTCCAAGCGTTCTGCGCCCGACGAAGTTCATTCAGATCTGATGCCTCTATACCATAGCGTTCACTCAGTTCACTATCACTGGCATTTTTGACATCATACTGCATAGAATGCCGCAACTCATGCGCAATCAAGCTCGTTAGATTGCCAATATCAGTTGCATACCATCCATCTATATCGATCATTATACAGTCCGCGTTATAATTATATGCTGCAGCCGCACCATTGCCCTTCCTGAGCTTATACGTATTTCCCTGTTCATCGGTGTAAACCACTTCGTTATTTCCGGTTACAAAAATCAGATCAGCTTCCGTACCAAACAGTTTACCGATTTCCTCTACGATAGCACGTATGCATTCTTCCTTCTGTGAACGATCCAGCGTTTCCCAATTATCCTGACTATATTTCGGATCCTGCAGAATAAGCTCACGCAGGTTTTCAAGAATCCTCTCGTTATATTCCGTATCCCAGAAAGCATTTTGGCGACGGTAATCTTCCTGATTGTTTATATAATGCTCATAGGAACTTATCGAAGGTGCAATATACGCATCCAGATTTCCTTCTCCACCGCTAACAATCGTGCTCGCGACTCCAAAGTTTAGTGCATCGATCATCGCGATGAGTCCATTTTCTGTATTATCGATGCGGTCAGCCGCTTCCTGCAAAGCTTTTGCCAACTGCAGTGCCCAATTACCCGTTTCTTTCAATCCGCGGGCATAAGCATTGACCGATTCCTCCACATTTTGCCCGTTCAGATAAAATCCGTTGCATTTCAAAGCATATCCACAATGCCAAGCCAGCGTGCCCCCATTGTCCTGTTCGAA
The DNA here is from genome assembly GCA_017547285.1 of Clostridia bacterium. Taxonomy (GTDB): domain Bacteria; phylum Bacillota; class Clostridia; order Christensenellales; family Aristaeellaceae; genus Limiplasma. The sequence goes on along the minus strand of JAFYQB010000050.1, from coordinate 9,505 downwards.
TAATATCCCATTCAGCCTAGCTGCATGCTGCTGCAGGTTTTGTTGAAGCATATTCAGCTTTTTCGCTGTCTGAAGCATTATATCCGTATCAAACACGACACAGTCCGACACAAAGCTTGCCTCCCTTGTCTTTTGATGCCTTGATTTGCTCTTATGCAAACCGTTTTTCAGGCCTTATCCTTTTCGCTCAGCGTATCGTTCGGATGGTACTTGTTGTACTCTTCCAAAGCGCGGTCTCTTTCAGCGTCCAGCTTATTGCCAGTCAGTCGATTCAGTTCGCGCAGTTCCTGGGCATCCAGCGAACGCGTATGAGACAGATCTTTGAGTTCGGCTTCCCTGTCTTCTTTTTTCTGATAGGATTCAACCAGAGAAGAACCCATCAGCTTCCAGAACGCCACCGCAAGGCCAACCGCCAGCAGTGCGGTAACGATATTGGACATAAAGGTGGACAAAAGCAGCGTCAGCAGATAGGTAACCACAGCACCTGCGCCTACGCCAATGTACTGACCCGTTCCTGCTCCGGAGGATTGATAGGTCATACCGCCTGCAAACAACGCTACAACTGCCGGAACAAGGCCGTGAACGATCACAGCGATCAGATCGCCGTCCGACGTATTCCAGGACAGCAGCACCAGGCCCACCGCAACCGCCAACCACACAATCGTGCCCGCCGGAGACATCAGGTCGCTGCGGATCAGTGAATAGATAAACACGCCAACAATCGCAATACCACCCAGTTTCAGAACCAGCCCGATCAAAGAAAGGATTCCCATAATTACCTCCTGTCAAGAACACACTCATTTATTTGCGAGTCCAAATAACGGTTATTCTTTTTTATATTATAAAACAACATTGTTTCCATTTTCAACCACAAATGACCATAAAGCAAGAAAAGCACAAATCAAAAACCTCCTGCCGCCGTCAGCAGCAGGAGGTGCCCGTTATTATTTTTTTTTGCGGATACGGCAGAGCTTTTTGTTCAGCTTGAGCAGTTCTTCCTTGGTAAAGTTCATGTTCATCATGCCGCCCATCAGCGTAAAGAGGCGCAGCACGGTGAAGCCGTTCATCATGCTCATCATGTCGGACGTGATTTCAAAGCCCATGGCCTTCATGCCGCCCTTTTTCTTGCCGCCTTTTTTGCCGCCCATCATCTTTTTGATCAGGCTCAGGAAGATCAGCTTGCCGCGGAGGGTTTTGAGCACTTCGCCCATTTTGCTGTTCAGGGAGAGGTAGCCTTCTCTTTCCACCACGTCGAACCAGTTGAGCACGGCGCCCTTTTCCACAAGGCGGTAGGCTTCGTTGAAGGTATCCACCTTGCGGATGACGGATTCATCCCTGCAGTCGCCGGCAACCGCCACAAGCACGGTTTCACCGGCGTTGGGCACATCAAAGCGGAAGAAGTGATCCTCCGCCGTCTTTTTGCCCAGAGACACGCCGTTGGCGAACAGTTCCACTTCGGGCTGGTTGGAATAGACGGTCACCCGGGTCACATCCTCCACGCGGTCGATGTAGCGCTTGGAGGTCAGGTGCACGAAGGGATCATCGCTCAGCCAGGCCTTGTAGGCATAGAAAGCGTCCTTCTTGTACTTGCGGTCAAACGTGATCAGGCCCTTGTGATTCTGACCGTTCTCGCCGCCCTCAGAGCGGGCGTCCGCGCCAAAGTCGAACATGTTCCACACATGGGTGGCCCAAATGTACTTGCGGCTGAAGAACTGCTTGATCAGCTCCTCGTGGTAATAGCTCTGGTATTCCTCGGTATAGTCGCCCTGACGAGGATCGGAGTTGTGCCAGTTGAGGGCTTCGCAGCCGTACTCGGAGCAGCCGATGGGCAGATTGGGATGCATGGCGTGGAACTTGTCAAACCAGGGGCCGTTCATATCGGTATCGCCGCCGTACCAGCCGAAATAGTGGTTGTAGCTGACCAGGTCGGTGATCTGCAGATAGGGATCATCCATCTTGCACATGGATACCGCCGCAAGGGTGGTCAGGCGGGTATGGTCCATTTCATGGCACAGATCGTTGAGGATACGGTGGTTTTCCAGCAGATCCTCGTCGGAACCGCCGATGCCGATCTCATTGCTCAGGCCCCAGACCACGATGGAGGGATGGTTGTAGTTCTGGGTGATGAGCTCCGTCATCTGGGAAATGGTGTTCGCGCGGCCTTCAGGCATGTGCTTGGAGATATAGGGAATTTCCGCCCAGATGATCAGACCGCGTTCATCGCACAGGTCATAGAAGTACTGGGCATGCTGATAGTGCGCCAGACGGATGGTCGTAGCGCCGACCTCGCAGATCAGGTCGATATCCTCTTTGTGGTGCTCGGGCAGCAGCGCGTTGCCGATTCCCGGGCGGTCCTGGTGGCGGCTCACGCCGCGCAGGGGGTATTCCTCACCATTGAGGATAAAGCCATTTTCGGGATCCACTTCAAAGAAGCGGCAGCCGAAACGGGTGGAAACCGCATCGATGACCTTGCCGTTTTCCACCAGCTCCACTTTGGCGGTATACAGATAGGGATCCTTGCGTCCGTTCCACAGGTGAACGTTTTTGATCTCGGCAATGGAAGCGGTGTCGGCCGTTTCTTCACGGCAGACCACATTGCCCTGCGCATCGGTGATGGTGTATACAAAGGACTGGCCTTCTTTGGCGTTGGTCACCCATACCTCGGTGCCAACAGAAGCGTCGGCACCGTTGACGATGGGGGTCACCTTGAGGCCGGGCGTGCCATAGTAATCCAGATCAAAATGGCTTTCGCTGACGGCGATGATGTTCACATCGCGGTAGAGACCGCCGTAGAAGGTAAAGTCCGCCATCTGGGGATAGACGGTCTCGCTGGGCGCATTGTTCACAGCGATCACCAGCAGGCTTTCCGCCTTCAGGCTGTCCGTCAGGTCCACACGCCATGCGGAATAGCCGCCGTCGTGGTGGGCAAGCTTTGCGCCGTCCAGGTAAACATCCGCAGAAGCGTTCGCGCCCTGCACTTCCAGATACCAGCGGTCGGCAGCGGGCAGCTCGGCTTTGGCAATGGTTCTGGCATAATAGGCCGTACCGCGGTAATAGTCATTGCCGCCGTCCTGACCGTCCTGACCGTTCCAGGAATGGGGCAGCTGCACGCTCTCCCAGTTCGTGGGAAGGGCAGCGGGAACGGCTGTGGCTTCCTTGCTGAACACCCAGCCGGCGTTCACATTCAAAATCTGACGCATCAGTTCATCCTCCTCAACTTACAGGGAGGCAGACAGTACCAAACGCCTGTCTGCCTCTGAAAAAATATGATACGCTGTTGTCAGTGGCTTGTCAACGGGCCTCAGTTTTTGGCATGACGGGCTTTCAGTTCCTCAGTCATCCTGGCCAGGCTCTTCTTGTCCAGATTATACACCAGACCCAGACCAATGAACATCATCACGGCAGCAACCATATACAGAACAGCAACCAGCATACGCAGTTCAACAGCGAAATCCCAGGAGAGCAGGGAAACGTCGATGGAAGTAAATACGCCGTTGGCATCCGGGTTTGCGTTGTTCACATAGCCCATGGTCTGCATGATGGTCAGGGCCAGTGCGGGACCAACGCCCTGCGCCAGCTTACGGAAGAAGGAGTGCAGGGAATAAACGGTACCTTCCTCACGCTTGCCGGTCTTCCACTCGTTGTAGTCGATGGCGTCGCCCATCATGGCCCAGGAAACGGTGGAATAGATGCCCATGCCCAGCGCCATCACCAGCTGAGCAACGATGTAGACGACCAGGTCCAGACCGGTGTTGCCCTTGCTGACAGGAATGATGCCCAGAGGGGCAGCAAACAGGAACAGACCGCCCACGATGTAGCAGATGGAACCCACGATGGACAGTTCCTTCTTGCCGTATTTGGTAACCATCTTACGGGCCAGAGGAGTGAAGACCACAATGGGAATCATGGCGAAAGCATTGACCACACCGGAAATCTGGGGGTTTTCGAAGTAAATCTGGAAGGTAACGCTCACAGCAGTGGCGGCAGCCTGCATGCCAATGAACATACCCATGGCGGCAAGGGTAGCGCCCACGGCGGGACGGTTCCTGAGGAAGTTCTTCATAGCGCTGATTACATTGAACTTCTCAAAACCTTCGCCGGTGGCGGCGTTTTCGGTGTCCACACGAACTTCGGTGTTCTTAATCATGAACTGGAAGCAAAGGAAGCCCAGCACGCCCATCACCAGTGCGGCAACAAAGACCATGGGGCCGTTGAGGGTCTTGTCTTCGTTGTAGATGAGGAAGGGCAGAATGACCATGGGCAGCATGTTGCCCACCATGGAGCCGATGGAACGCCAGGCAGACAAGGAGGCACGGTCGGCAGGCTGATCGGAGATCAGGGAAAGCAGGCTGCCGTAGGGCACGTTGGCCACGGTGTAGAAGGCGTCCCATACGATATAGCCGGCCATGAAGATGATGATCTTGGCCCACATGGGAGCATTGGGGAAGGGCAGGAAGCAGCATGCGCCGCCAACAATGAGGCCAATGGAGCCCAGCCAAATGTACTGCAGGAACTTGTTGCGCTTATACTGGCGCTTGTCGGCGTCCACCATGGAGCCGATCAGCGGGTCGTTGATCGCATCCCAGACCTGCAGGATGATGATCAGCAGAGAATACCACGCGCTCAGACCCATTACCTGCGTCCAGAACAGAGCCATGGTGCTCTTGAGCGCAAAGCTCATATTACAGCCCAGGTCGCCAGCGGCATAGGCCAGGCAGTCGCGCATACCAAACTTGCGCTTGCCGTTTTCATCCAGTTGAACCGGTTTCTTTGCCATTTGTTTTCCCTCGCTTTTCTTTTGTCCGTCATGGCAGACGGTTGCTGTATACAGCATACCATCACACGCAAAAAAGCGTGAGGAATATTTTTTGCAAAACAAGGATTTTCTTCCACTTTCCTGTTGATTTTGGGTTCAAAATACCCGATAATGAAATTACCCCCCAAAAAGGAGGCGCATTATGCCGCTCTCTTATCAGCACGAACTGGATTTTACCCTCTCCCTGCTTCAAAAGCTGCGTATGTCGGTACACATTGTGCATTCCGGCGCGCGCATCCGCGAATACGACGGCGGGCTGCGAGCCCTGCTTGGCCTCAAGGCGGATGATGAGCAGGCAGTTCTGGCCTCATTGCGTTTTGTGCAGGAGCGAACGATCCTTAAAGTTCTGGATCCGTTCATGTGCCGCTACATCTGTTTCCAGCTGCCCGGCGCCGAGCCGTCCGCTTTCCTGCTGCTCGGACCGTATCTGACGATTGATCCCACACCGGGCAGCATTCTGGAATTGGCGGAAAAGCTGGATTTTCCACTTCACATGCTGCCTCAGCTGTCCGAATACTACGCAGCGCTGCCCGTATACCATGATCCTTCCGTGATTCTGGCCATCGTATCCACGCTTGGAGAGCAGCTTTGGGGAAGCCGGGAATTTGACATGACAGATGTGAATGAGGAGCATCCGTCCGATCCAGCCGCTGCCAATGCCGCTACGCCCAGCGAACAGGAAAACATTCTGCGGCGCATGCGACTGCTGGAGGAACGCTATGCCTACGAAAACCAGATGATGGAGATCGTATCCAAAGGGCTCGTCCATCAGGCCGAAACGCTCATGGCAAACGTTTCGCTTCTGAATTACCAGCCCCGCGTTTCCGACCCGCTGCGCAACATGAAAAACTACTGCATCATCTGCAACACCATTATGCGCAAAGCGGCCCAGCAGGGCGGAGTGCACCCCATCCATATCGACGCCCTCAGCAGCCGCTTTGCACGCGCCATTGAAAACACGCCAACGCCGGAAAAATGCATCCAGCTGATTAACGAAATGATCACTGCCTACTGCCGGCTTGTACACACGCAGAATAACCGCCGGTATTCCTCCGTCATTCAAAAAACGCTCACCTATATCGACGCCAATCTTTCCGGCGACCTGTCCCTGACCGCGCTGGCTAACCTGCTGCAGATCACACCCGCTTATCTTTCCTCCCTTTTTCGCCGCGAAACCGGCAGCACGCTTTCCGCATACATTCTGCAATCCCGCATGAAGACTGCCCTGCAGCTTTTCCAAACCACGCATCTCCAGATCCAGACCGTCGCCCAGCTGTGCGGCTTCAGCGACCCCAACTATTTCAGCAAGCAGTTCAAACGCTGCTTCAGCGTTACCCCGCAGCAGTACCGGCAGGGGCAGACCGCTTCTTCCCGCTATCAGCCGGTTGCCAAAAACTGAACAGCCGAAGCGCAAAAAGCCCCTCTTTCCATCCTGAGACGGAAAGAGGGGCAAACGTTTCCCCTGTTGTCTTCCTTACTTTACGCAGGAAGACAACAGAACATTTTTACTTGCACAGAGCAGCGGATTCACCGGCAATGCGGCCGAATACGATGGTATCAGCCAGAGCGTTGCCGCCCAGACGGTTGGCGCCGTGGATACCGCCGGTCACTTCGCCGGCAGCATACAGGTTCTCGATGATCTCGCCGTTCTCGTTATAAACGCGGCACAGCGTGTCGATGCGAACGCCGCCCATGGTGTGGTGCACGGTGGGCACGCGGGCGCCGGCATAGAAGGGAGCGGTGTCGATGGGAGCGCCGAACAGGGTGCGGCCGAACTGGTCAGCCTGGCCTTCCTTGGAGCCGCCGATGCAGTACTCGTTGTACTCAGCGATGGTGGCCTTCAGGTTCTCAGCGTCCACGTTCATCAGAGCAGCCAGCTCTTCCAGAGAGTCGGCCTTCACGGCGCGGCCGGCAGCAACCAGCTGGTTGGCGGTTTCGCCGAAGTTGTTGATTTCGTCGCCGGTGGGATAGGTGTCGGAGTCCATCACGATCCACATGAGGTTGTCTTCCTGAGCAAACAGGTCGCGGGTCATGTCGTCACGACGGCCGCCTTCGTCGCCGTAGCGCAGGCCGGACTTGTTAACGAAGATACGGCTGTCAACGCCGTGCTCGATGTTGCCGCTCAGAGAGCCGGTCTGGGGATCGCCCAGAGGCAGCAGCTGGATGTTGCCCATCTGGATGAAGTCGGCATTGAGCTTCTGCAGCATCTTCACGCCGTCGCCGGTAGCGCCGGGATGGTTGGTGGAGAGAACCTTCTCGTCCAGCATGCCCCAGATGGAGTCGTAAGCCATGCGCAGCTCAACGTTCTTGGAGAAGCCGCCGGTGGCCACAACAACGCTCTTGGCGTTGATGGTGATGGTGTTGCCGGTTTCGCCGGTGGCAATGATGCCGCAGGCAGCGCCGGAAGCGTCAACCATGATCTCTTCAGCCTTGGTGTTGAGCATCAGGCTGATCTTGTCGGTGTTGTCGATGTAGTTGCCGTAGGTTTCAAAGAAACCGGCGCTGGCCATGCCAGCGGGCTTCCAGGCGCGGGGCCACAGGCCGCCGGACACGGTGAACACGGCTTCTTCGCCCAGCCATTCCATGCCCAGTTCCTTGGTCCACTGGATGCCTTCGTAGGCGTTCTCCACCAGGGTCATCACCAGTTCGGGATCACCCTGCCAGTCGCCGCCATTCAGGGTCTGCCAGTAGTGCCAGTATACGGAGTCGTTCTGCTTGATGGCGAACTCGCTGCGGTCTTCCACAGCGTTCACAGCGCCGCCAGCCAGGATGGTGTTGCCGCCAACCTTGGCCATCTTTTCCACAACGATCACGTTGGCGCCGTTCTGCTCGGCAGTGATAGCGGCAGCCAGACCAGCGCCGCCGGCGCCGATCACGACTACGTCGCACTCGAGGGTCTCGTCAGCAGCCTTATCGACCACGACTTCCTTCTTCTCCATCAGAGCGGTGGTATCCACACCGTTGCTCTCCAGAGCGTTCTTGACAGCAGCCAGAATGCCGTTGGAGGTGAAGGTGGCGCCGCCGACGGTGTCCACGTTGATGGAGTTGAGTTCCTTCATCGCAGCGGGGATCTTTTCAACAGCAGCGTCGCATACGCCGGGAGTGTCGGAGCACTTATCCACCACCACATCAGCGATGGAGCCGTCGTCATTCAGGGTCACGGTTACCTGGATTTCATCCACGAAACCCTTGGCGGTGCCGGTATAGCTGGTTTCAGCCAGAGCCAGCACGGAGGTCATCATCATCGCCAGAGCGAGGATGACAGCAAGAAACTTTTTCATGATAGTTTCCCCCTTTCATTTTTGGATTGACATTTTCGTGTCAATCCGTTCTTATTATACATCGGAAAATACTTTCAGACAATAGCGTATTTGCTGCAAAAACAACCATATCATCGTTTCCGTCTGTTCGTATTTTTCTTTCTTGACGCTGGAGGACATATGCGATATGATACCTTCGGCACAACCGACTCCTACTTTTGAAAGGATGCTCCCGTCATGAAAAAACAGAATCTGCTGGTGCTGGGCATTTGCATCATACTCATTGCAGCCGTCGGCGTCATGGCAGTCGTACTTCCGCAAACACGAACCCTTTCCGACGAGGCGCCCGTGATCCCCGCAGCGGATGTTTCCTCCGCCGCGCCCGCTCCTGCCGCCTCCGAAGAGCCGCCGGCCGCCGAACCCGCCGCCTATCTGGTGGTGTCCGTCGGCGGAATGCTGTACGAACCCCTGCCGCTTTCCGGCGAAGGTTCCTTTACCATCAGGCAGGACGAACAGATCTTCAACACCATCCACGTTACGCCCGACAGCGTCTTCATGGAACATTCCAGCTGCGAAAACCAGGACTGCGTGGATCAGGGCACCGTATCGCTGGACAACATGAACAACCGCGTTCTGGGCAACATGATCATCTGTTTGCCCAACGAGGTGGTTCTGGAGCTGCACACGCCCGAAACACTGGGAACCACTTTCGACCTGATCCCCTGAGCAATTTCACAGCCCCTGCTTTCTGTACGGAGAGCAGGGGCTGTTGCTTTGTCTTTCGCATACAAAAACCCCTCTTCCTTGCGGAAGAGGGGGGAAATGTGATTCACATTTTCACCGGTATTCGCAAACCGAATTAGTTCAGCTCGGCGAAGTACTTGATGGTGCGAACCATCTGGCTGGTGTAGGAGTTCTCGTTGTCGTACCAGGACACGACCTGCACCTGATAGGTGTCTTCGTCGATCTTGGCGACCATGGTCTGGGTGGCGTCGAACAGAGAGCCGTAGGTCATTCCGATGATATCGGAAGAAACCAGCTGCTCCTCGGTGTAGCCGAAGGAAGCGGAAGAAGCGGCCTTCATAGCGGCGTTGATGGACTCCTTGGTCACATCCTGGCCCTTAACAACGGCAACCAGCAGGGTGGTGGAACCGGTGCAAACGGGCACGCGCTGAGCGGAGCCGATGAGCTTCTTGTTCAGCTCGGGGATAACCAGGCCGATGGCCTTGGCAGCGCCGGTGCTGTTGGGCACGATGTTGGCCGCGCCGGCACGGGCACGCTGCAGGTCGCCCTTCCGATGGGGGCCATCCAGGATCATCTGGTCGCCGGTGTAAGCGTGGATGGTGCACATGATGCCGGCTTCGATGGTAGCCAGATCGTTCAGAGCCTTAGCCATGGGAGCCAGGCAGTTGGTGGTGCAGGAAGCAGC
>JAFYQB010000049.1 GCA_017547285.1 Clostridia bacterium | reverse complement strand
GGTCTGAAAGAGCCTCCTGACGGAGGCTCTTTTTTGTTGCTTACCTGGTCAAACGAATCACATTCCAGCTCAGGGCGGGAAGCACAATGTGCAGCTTGCCGCCGTCAACCTCGCCGCCATTCCCCTGTGCGGGCGCAACATTGTCGGGATTGGTTTCCGTGTTGATGGCCTTTACATCGTCGTGGTGCAGCACAATGTGCTCCGCGATCTTCAGGTCGCCGAACGCGCGCAGATCGCAGTCCAGTTCGATGGGTTCGTTCATATCGCGGTTTACGGCAAAGATGGTCACGCTGCCGTCATCCGCCAGAGTAGCGGTGGCATCCACAAGCGGCACCTTCTCATAGTCGGTGCAGTCATAGGTGGGGCTGGAAATGAGCGGACGCAGCGCAGTGCCGCGGCCGTACTTGGAGGCATGCATCAGCGGCCAGTAGATGGTCTGCGCCCACACGCCGCCGCCATTGCGGGTCATGATGGGCGCAATCACGTTCACCAGCTGGGCCATGCAGGCAACCTTCACGCGGTCGGCATTCTTGAGGAAGGTGATGAGCATAGCGCCCACCAGCAGCGCATCCTCAAAGTTGTAAACATCCTCCAGAAGCGGCAGCGCACGGTTCCACTTGCCCTGCTTCCACACTTCCTTGTCCTGTTCATTGGAGTGATACCATACGTTCCACTCATCAAAGGACAGGTTGATCTTTTTCTTGCTGTGCTTGGTGCCGCCCACGGCGTCGCAGATAGCGACCACACTCTTGATGAAATCATCCAGATCCATGTTGCGGGCCAGGAAATCCGGCGTATTGTTGCTGGGATTGCCGTAATAGCGGTGCAGGCTTACATAATCGATCTGGTCATAACATTCGGTAAGCATCTGGTATTCCCAGGTGCCGAAGGTAGGCATATTGAGACCGGAGGAACCGCAGGCCACCAGTTCGATGGAAGGATCCACCCACTTCATCATCTTTCCGGCTTCGCGGGCAGTTACGCCGTATTCATAAGCGGTCTTCTGTCCCATCTGCCAGGGGCCGTCCATCTCGTTGCCCAGACACCACAGCTTGATGCCAAAAGGATCCTTCGCGCCGTTTTTGATGCGCAGATCGCTCCAGTAGCTGCCGCCCTTATGGTTGGCATATTCTACCACATTGCGGGCAGCATCCGGACCGCGCGAGCCCAGATTGACCGCGTACATAACCTCTGTATCGGCTTTTTTGGCCCAATCCACAAACTCATGCAGACCTACCTCGTTGGTCTCGGTGGTGAACCACGCCAGATCCAAACGGTGAGGGCGCTGATCGCGCGGACCAATGGAATCTTCCCAGTTAAAGCCGGATACAAAGTTGCCGCCGGGATAGCGGGTGACAGGCACGTTCAGCTTGCGCACCATGTCAATCACGTCCTGACGGAAACCGTTTTCGTCCGCAGTGGGATGACCGGGCTCATAGATACCGCCATAGACCGCACGACCCAGATGCTCAATGAAAGAACCGTAGATACGGGGATCGATCTGACCAATCGCAAAGTCACGATCCATGATCATGGTTGCTTTTTTCATGGTATTTGCTCCTTTTCTGTTTTCGCATGGTTTTGTTTTATCATACCATAATCTGCAAAGGGAGACAAGCTGTTTTGCAAACCCTTTCAGCATTCCTGCCAGCCGGTTTGTACCAGCGTGCCGTTGGCAATACGGTACGCCTCGCCCAGCATTTGTTCCTCTCCGTTTTGAATGTACAGATAGCTTCCGTCCACCAGCGCGTAAAATGCGTGACCAAAGCTGTCCTTGTAGGTGATATCTTCAAACAGGCGTTGTCCATCCAGATACCAGTCCCTGATCTGCTGATAATGCGGAAGGAGATTGGTGTTCGTAAGCCCCAGGCCTGTCGTCCAGCGTTTGAATTCGGGGCTGGATTCTCCCTCCATTTCCGGCTGCACATACACCTGATCCGCTGCATTCATGCTGCCGGCGCTCACGCCCATCAAAACGCCCCGATAGCCCTGCAGGAGCTTTCGCATACCAATGCGGGCAAAGTAAGCATTCTGCGTAGGCACATGACCGCCTGCCAGAATGATGAGATCACTCTGATTGATGAGCTCCGCAGCGTGTTCATCGGTGCGGCTATCCAGTACGGTCAGACTTTGAAAGAGCATTCCGGCGCCGGAAAAAGCCTCATCCATATCAGCAGCATATTTGTCCGTTAGGTACGCGCTGTCCGGATGTGAACAGACGAACAGGCAGCGCGGATGTTCCGGCAGGGCAGCGCGCATGCGTTCCACAAAACCGTTGGCAGGATTCAGGATCGCGCGGTCTGCATTGGGAATACAGGGGCTGCTGGTCAGAAAGACGATCACGGCGTCACCTCCTCCGTCAGAATCCATCCCAGATCAAAGCAGGCGCACATAATGCCCTGATCATAGGGATCGTTTTCACCCAGCTCGTACAGCAGATAAAATTTTTGCTCCGTTTTGCTGAAAGCAAGGCTGGAATAGGCATTTCTGCCCTCGTGGACCTGTCGGGTCTGCGCCCATGTTTTGCCGCTGTCAAAGCTCAGGCATATCGTAAGATGATCCCTGTCCTCGGAACGCGGATTAACGAACAGGGTAATGGAATCCGCCTTGTCAGGCAGCAGCGATGGATCCGCCAGATCGCTGCGCTCCACCCGCAGGAGCGATGCATTGCAGCCCATATACGCCGTATCCAGCAGGAAATCATCCGTTCTGAAATCCGCAAATGTTTCGCCGCCGTCTTTGCTGGAGGCCAGATACCGTTTTCGGTCCTCATAATACGCACGGGAATTATATAGAATGTTTCCTTCACCGTCCTCCATCAGCGTGCCCTCACCCGTACCGGGCTGTACCGGCGCGGAGGCTTTCCATGTAAGGCCGTGATCATCGCTGTAGATGGCATTGTTGTAGCTGTGCCTGCGCAGGCCATCCATATCGTGATATTCGCCGTCCGCCACGCGGGATGGGCAGAGCAGCCGTCCTGCATGCCCGCCGTGCCGGAGTGTAATCCCTGCTCCGCTGCCGTGGCAGCAGCCGCGTACCGGAATTTTCGATCCATCCTCACGGGTCATCAGGTAGGGCTGAATCTGCAAAGCGCGTTCCTGCCAGGTTTGCCCTGCATCCTGCGAGCGCAGCAGAAAATCACCGGCAGGAACCCCTGCCTCCGCTACTTTGACAGCGGTTTTGCGTTCAAATTCTTTTTTCTCTTCGTCGGAATAGCGGCCGAATTCATGCCTTGTCACGGGGATCCGAAGCCCGGAGCAGAATGCTTCGCCCGTATTCTCATCCCGGACTGCCGCGCCGATCGTACAGGCCCAGCCATCCACATGCGCAAGCACGCGCACAGGCGACCACGCTTTCCCAACCGCCTTGCGGGCGAATACGATATCGCTTTCCGGCGCGCTGTCATGAACGGTATCATGCCGGTCGTTGCAGAAAGCCAGCACCGTACCATCCCCCGCAACGATCACAGACGGGATTCGGAAATGGGACTTTCCTGCTGTCGGAAATACCAAATGCTCCGAATAATCCATATCGTTTCCTCCTCTTTCATGCCTTCGTTCCGCTGATGATCCACACCGTGCTGATGCGGAAATCCCACGTTTTTTCTCCGGCCTCGTATTGTGCGATGCGCCTATCCCAGCGCTGGTTGATCAGCCGGAACAGTTCCTGCTGTTCTGGGTGCGTCAGGGCATGAGGCGCAAGTCGGAGTCCCTTCGCCGCGCTCTCCAGTTCGGAAAGCCGGTCTTCATTGATCTGCATATGCGCAAGTTCGCATGAAACATTGCCGCAGTCCGGCGCATACTTGACCGCCGCCATTGCATCAATGGACAGATTCACGAAGCCCTGACGCTGCAGGTAGCCGAAATACCGCCGGGGATCGCTTTCATACCGCGCAATATTGCCTGCCGGATTTTGTGAAGCTGCTTCCCATAGCCGTTCAAACAGCGACTGTTCCGCACAGTCCTCTGTCGGAATCCATTCCTCCGGAGTCACAGGACGGTAGACCCCCATGATCACCATCCGCCCTCCCGCCCTGAGCACGCGGTGCTGCTCGCCTACGAAGGCGGTGGGCTCGCAAAAATTCATGACCGTATGCGAAACACAAAGATCGAAGGTTTCATCTTCAAAAGGCAGTTCCGCAGCATCACCTGCTTCAAATGTACAATCCAACCCCAGCTCTTTCGTTTTCTGCCTCGCATACGCAATATGCCCCAGATCAAAATCCAACCCGGTTACCCGGCAATCAGGCATATGCTCTTTGATTCGGTGGCAAAGCAAACCGCCCGCACAGCCCACTTCCAGAATATTTATTCCATTGCGCAGCCCTATCGCATCCGCCCAGCGATACATGTTATCCTTCCGAAAACGCAAAGCGCGAGACTGATACAATTCCTCTGAAGACTGCACATAATCCGACCAGAATGTATTCATTTACCTATCCTCCATCCGATTGCTCTATTATACAAAAATTCCGGACGAATGGCAAACAAAAAGGAACGTTCCCTTTTTCAAGGAAACGTTCCTCAGCTTGTCGATAAACCCATTGGGAGGCGTCGGAGGGCCGCAGCCCTCCGACTCTTGTTCTGAAGCTGACGACATGTGCGTCAGCTTCGGAAGCCTTGCGCAGCAAGGCTTTCCTTACACCGTTTGCCGCCCGGCGAGC
>JAFYQB010000048.1 GCA_017547285.1 Clostridia bacterium | reverse complement strand
TCCACACGCTTTTCTCTGGGCAGGTCAACGCCCGCAATACGTGCCATGTGTGGTACACCTCCATGTGATGTGCTCTCTTGAGCCAAGGGGTCCTTGTCGTTGATAGCGTCCGCGTAGAGTTGGGCAGAGCGCAGTCCAGACCCCCGCACGACCTCTGGGATCGCGCTTTGTTAACGTTGTTGAAGTGTTTTGCCCGGCCCATGGTCGCACAACCGCAACCCGGATGCACGCAGCCGCCCATGGCTCCACGGCATACTCCAACCTGTACATTATAGCACACATCTGGCATACTTGTAAACCAGTTTTTCTGAAATTTTTTCAACTCTTTTGAGCTTTTTTGCCTGTTTTGGATGTGATATACTGATTACAGCAGAAAAAAGCATGCAGGAGGCTCATGATGAATCCCATTTTTGAAAAAGCCCGAATTTTCATGTACCGCAACGCCCGTCCGCTGGATCTTGCGCGTTTTCAGTATCATTTTGAAAACGGTTCTCAGCAAGCCGTTCTGCACGCGCTTTCTTTTTATCAGAACGAGGACGGCGGATTCGGCCATGCGATTGAGGCGGATAACTGGAACCCGAATTCCATCCCCCTGCACGCCAACGGAGCCAACAGCATTTTCCGCGAAATCGGCATGACGGACGGCAGTCACCCCATGATCCGCAAGCTGATCGCCTGGTACGAAAGCGGCGCCTGCTTCAACGGCAAAAGTTGGGATGTTACGGTTCCCAGCAACAACGACTACCCCCATGCCCCGTGGTGGCATACCGACAGCATAAGCACCTGCCATACCGATTACAACGGCACCGCACAGATCGCAGGTTTCCTGATCCGCTACGCCCCGCGAGACAGCAAGGGCTTTGCGCTTGGCGTGCGCGTAGCCGGTGAGGCCATCGCCGCGCTTGACCCTGCCGCGCTGGCCGACTCCCATACCTGCGCCTGCTACCTGCGCATGGCAGAGCTGATTGAGGAAGCCGGAGTCCAAAACCTCTTCCCCTTTGAGGAACTCAAAACCAGTCTGCACCAGTCCGTCCGGAAGCTGATCGTAACCGACAAATCCAGATGGGGCGCGTACGTGTGCAAACCCTCGCAGTTCTTCCGCAGCCGCAGCAGCGAATATTATCCCGAAAACGCGGAAATCGCCGAATATGAGTGCGAGTTTATCGCCCAAACTCAGTTGGCGGATGGTTCGTGGAATATCCCGTGGCGGTGGGAGAAGTTTCCGGAGGAATGGGCCGTGGCCAAGAACTGGTGGAAGGGCGAAGTGATTCTGGAGAATCTGCTGTATCTGAAGGGGTTTGGGAAAATATAGAAAGAAGGAAGCGTACAGGAACAGCAGTGTTTCCACCTCATCACCCGCTTCGCGGGAGCTTCCCCTCAAGGAAAAGCCGAAGACGCATGACGCTGCCCGCAAGTGCGCCTCCGCCATATAAACAAGTACCAACCGGAGGAAAACCACACAAGCGAGCCGGAGGTCGTTGTTTGACCTCCGGCGGTCTTCGATGCAGCCCTAAACGCAAAAAGACCCGCCCCTGCCCGCGCAAAGCGCGGGCAGAACACGGGTCAAGGGCGAAGCCCTTGTTATTTGATCTGGGACAGAGCGTCCTTGATGGCCTCGATCAGAGCGTTGGAAGAAACGGTGGAACCAGCCACAACGTCAATGCCTTCCACGGACTGAGCGGCGATCACGCGGGCAGGAATATCGTCCATAGCGGTCTGGGGCATGGATTCCTTCTGCTCCAGCACGTCGATCTTGGCGATCTTGTCGCCGTCCATGGTCACCTTGACCTTCACGTCGCCCTCAAAGCCCTTGCCAACGCCGATGTACTCATTGGCAGCCAGAGCGGGCTCGGCGGGAGCTTCTTCCACAACGGGAGCAGCTTCGAAGCCGTACTTGATGTTCAGCAGTTCCACAACCTTCACGGCGGTCTCGGCGCTCAGAGCGGCGCAGCGAGCCTTGCGCTGGTCGGAACCAAACTCAAAGCCGGAAGCCTTCATCCAGGTGTTCACAGAATCGGCGCACAGGATGGAGTTGGAAACGGTGTAAACAGACTCAAACTCGGGCTGATACTGGGGGAACTCGTGGGCCTTGTACCAGGCGTACACTTCGTTGCGCAGAGCGCCGGCGTCCTTGCTTTCGCAGAACAGACCCAGCACGGCGCAAGCGCCGCCCAGAGAACCGCACAGGGTCTGAGCGCCGTATCCGCCGCCGCCGTTGGCAAACATGCGGGGGTTGATCTGATTGTAGGGATAGCCGTAAACCTCAGCCAGTTCTTCCACGATGCCGGCTACGGTAGCAGCGCAGCAGCCGCCATGGGTATAGAAGGAAGCGTAGGTGCGCTCCAGCACCTTCTGCTTATCGATCTGCTTCCACTCCCAGGGCCAGGCGGGAGCTTCCACGCCCTCGGCTACGGCGGGCTTGATGATGGAAGGCATAGCGGTCAGCGCGGCGGCGCCTACCATGCCCTTGCCGGCAATGCGCAGGAAATCGCGGCGGGTCTGTTCAAACTTGTTCATGAAAAAGTACCCCTTTCTCCATATCACATATTGGCAGCCATGGCAGGCTGCGGGAATGTGATTATTTTAACGTTTTCTTTTGGAAAAGTCAACCGTTATCACTCTTGCTCCCAACTTTTCATTTGTTAATCATTGGTTCATTTTGCGTTCATTGCATTTTTGCAGCGGAAGAAGTATACTTAATAATGCAATTGTTTATTTTCTCCCCGCCACACAAGGAGGCATTTTCCCCATGCGTATCACGATGTTCTGCATCGGCTCCACGGGTGATGTCCGTCCCTATATCGTGCTGGGACGGGAACTGAAGGCGCGTGGTCACGAGATCACAATTTGTGCTTTTACCGATTTTGAGCCGATCGTACAAAAGGAAGGCATGTATTTCAAACCCATCAACGGCGATGTAAAAGCCCTGATGGCCAATCTGATGAACGGTTCCACCGGCGTGGGCTTCTTAAAGCAGGTACGCGATTCCCTGGTGGACAGCATCGACCCGTTTCTGAAGGATCTGGAAGCGGCCTGCGAGGGCGCGGAAGCCATCATCGGCACCTATCTGGGGCAGGTGCTTCAGTCTTTGGCCGAAGTGCGCCGTATCCCCTATATCCAGACCCACTACTTCCCCATGGACAAGAATTCCCGCACGCCCATCACCACCGCTCCCGGCCGTCATGCCGGACGCGCGTGGAATCTGGCCAGCTATGAGCTGGGCTACTTTATCATCAGCGTGATGGAGAAGTATTACCTGTCCGACTGGCGCGAAAAGCACGGCATGCCGCCGCGCAAGCTGGAAGGCGCGCCCAAATACGAACTGAACGGCCATACCATTCCGGTTTTGTATGCCATCAGCCCGCTGGTCATGCCCAGGCCTGCTTCCTGGGGCGAAAACATTCACATGACCGGCTTCTGGCGCGATGACCGCGATGTGGATTACACCCCTCCGCCCGAGCTGGCCGCTTTTCTGGCAGCCGGCGAAAAGCCTATCTACGTAGGCTTTGGCTCCATGGTGAGCGGCGACATGGGCGAAACGCTGGGGATCGTGATGGACGCCGTGCGCGAAAGCGGCGTTCGCGCCATTCTGAGCCGCGGCTGGGGCGGCAGGGATATTCCGGATGATCCCAATGTGTTTGTGGCTGATTTTGTGCCGCACGACTGGCTGTTCCAGCATGTAGCGGGCGTGGTGCATCACGGCGGCGCAGGCACCACGGCAGCCGGCATTCTGGCTTGCTGCCCCACGCTGGTCATTCCCTTCGGCGGCGATCAGCCCTTCTGGGCGGGCCGCGCCAGGGAGCTGGGCATTGGCCCCAGGCCCATCCCCCGCGACAAACTGACCGTAAGCAAGCTCAGCAAAGCCTTTACCGATCTGACCACCACCGGCAAATACCGTGTGGCCGCCCAGGAGCTGGGCGAGCGCATGCGCATGGAACAGGGGCACATCATTGCCGCCAACATCGTAGAGCGCGAGCTGCGCGAGTGGCTGCGGCTGGAAGGCCGCGAGCCGGTCATCGTTCCTGTTCAAAACACCATCAGCTGTTAAAAGGAGCCTGTTATGCCTGATACCATTCGTCTTTACGGCCTCGTGACCGATTCCATCGTGGACGGCCCCGGCTTCCGCACTGCCATCTTCGTGCAGGGCTGCCCCTATCACTGCGAAGGCTGCCACAACCCGGACAGTCAGCCCTTTGAGGGCGGCACCGTGTGGACGCTGGACGATGTGGAAAAGAAGTTCACCAACAACCCGCTTTTGAGCGGCATTACCCTATCCGGCGGCGAACCCGCCGAGCAGGCTGCCCCTTGTGCGGAGCTGGCGCGCCGCGCCCATCAGAAGGGACTGAATGTGTGGACCTACACCGGCTCCACACTGGAAAAGCTGACCGAACGCGCCAGGGAGGATCACGCGCTTGCCGCCCTGCTTGATGAAACCGACGTGCTGGTGGACGGCCCCTTCATCCTTGCCCAGCGCTCTCTGGAACTGGATTTCTGCGGCAGCAAAAATCAGCGCCTGATCGATATGAACGAAACCCGCCGTCAGGGCAAAATCGTCCTTTGGACGCCGCCCGAATGGTGATGGGAGGATACCAATGAAACTGATGCTTCTGGCTACCGGCGGCACCATTGCCTGCACGCCCACCGAAAACGGCCTCACTCCCACGCTGAAGGCGCAGGATTTGCTGGATATTCTCGGCCCTTCGCTCCCCTGTGAAGTAGAAGCCCGTGATGTGTTCCAGATGGACTCCAGCAACATGCAGCCGGAGGAATGGAGCATTCTGGCCCGCGCCATTGACGAAGCCCTCCAAACCTGCGATGGCGTTGTGGTCACCCACGGCACCGATACCATGGCCTACACCGCCGCCGCGCTCAGCTTTATGCTGTGCGGCGTTGGCAAGCCCGTGATTCTGACCGGCTCACAGCTGCCCCTTTCCCATCCGCTGACGGACGCGCGTCTCAACCTGCTGCGCGCCTTCACCGCCGCCATGGCAGGCGTGCCGGGCGTGTATGTGTGTTTCCATGACAAGGTGATTTCCGGCGTGCGCTGCGTGAAAACCCATACTTCCAGCATGGACGCCTTTTCCAGCGTGAACGCCCGTGCCGCCGGACGCTTCGACGTGGACGGCGTGCAGTTTGAAAGGCCGCAGGCCATCACCCCGCTGGACGCCGAATACCGGCTGCGTGACCGCATCGACCCTAGCGTCTTCCTGTTAAAGCTGGTGCCCGGCACCTCGCCGGATGTACTGCGCTTTGTGAAGGAAGCAGGCTACCGGGGCCTGGTGATTGAGGCATTCGGTCTGGGCGGCCTGCACTACATCCGCCGGAACCTGGTGCGCGCCATGCAGGAGCTGGGCGAAAGCGGCGTGCGCGTGCTGGTGGTGAGCCAGTGCCTGTACGAAAAAGCCAATCTGAACGTATACGAAGTAGGCCGGGGGCTGATGAAGGATTACATTCTCAACGGCCGCGACATGACCACTGAAGCCGCCGTTTGCAAAATGATGTGGGCGCTGGGGCAGGAGGATCCCGCCCGTTTCCTGCATCACCGCTTCTGCGGCGAATACCGGCTGGATGAAACTTTCTGAGGAGGAATCCAACCATGCAGTACGAATACCGCATTGCCACCCCCGCTGATCTGGAACAACTGTGGAATTTCAACATTGCCGATAATCCGGACGAACCCGCCTGGGTGCGCTGGAAAGGTGAATTCATCGCGTACAACCAGAAGGGCGAAGGCATCACCTTTGCCGTCATCGCAGACGGCGAAGCCGTGGGCGAAGGCACGCTGATGCTTTCCCCCAACTGCAAGCCCGTGCGCAACCACCCCGAGCTGGCAGACGGCAAGACCATCGGCAACATTAACGCCCTGCGCATCCGCAAGGAATACGAAGGGCAGGGCCACATTTCCCGCATGGTCAAACTGCTTGAACAGCATGCCAGGGAAATTGGCCTTCAAAAGCTGACCATTGGCGTGGAAGCCGCCGAAACCCGCAATCTGGGCATCTACCTGCACTGGGGCTATGATACGCTGGTCAGCTGGGAGCAGGACGGTGACGCGCTGGTGCTGTATTACGAAAAGACGCTGTAAGGGTTGATACGCATGTACCGCAAGAGCTACAGGGGTTTTGTGATCTGGCTGATCGTTTTTCTCGTACTGCTATTTGCCATTTGCTTTCTGCCGGTGGAGGATGCAGCCATCATGACCCGCCTGATCACAAACCTGTGCACCCTTGGTATGGCGCATCTCACATGGCTGATCTGGCGCACAGAGAGCGTGTACTGGTATAACGGCGTCAGCTTTGAGGATGCAGCGAAGGCCGGCGCCGAGCGCCGCAAAGCCTACGCGCTGCGCCATTTCCGTCTGTTCGGCGGGTATGCGCTGGTTGCGCTGGTGGTTACTGCGGCGGCGCAGATGCTCCATCTGCCATGGTGGGTGGATTTCACACTGGTATGCAGCGGGCTGATTGTGGCTGCGGTCCGCACAACCGCATACAAGCTCTGAGAATATCGCAAAAACACCGTCAGGATTTTTCCTGACGGTGTTTTTCAGCTTGTCGATAAACCCATTGGGAGGCGTCGGAGGGCCGCAGCCCT
>JAFYQB010000047.1 GCA_017547285.1 Clostridia bacterium | reverse complement strand
TAACGTCTGCTCGTTTCGGTTGACTCCTCCGGTTTGCTAACGGCTACGCCGTTGTGCCCACTGGGCACCCGCTCACCTCCGTCCCCTCCGACTCTTGTTCCGAAGCTGACGACATGCGCGTCAGCTTCGGAAGCCTTGCTCGGCAAGGCTTTCCTTACGCCGTTTGCCGCCCTGAGAAGCGGAGCAAAACTCCGCTTCCAATATGGTTATCCTTCCAAACCCTTGCGCGCCAGTTCTACGTAACGGCGCACCTTTTCGGCGCTGCCGCCCACCATGTACACATCGCGCTGGGCGATTTCCAGCTTGCAGCCCCTGGCGGCCTGCGCGGTTTTGCGGAAACAGTCCAGTACCGCATCCTCGTCCAGCTCGGGCGTATCCATGCCAAGCAGCGTGGCCGGCGGCTTGCGCAGATAGGTGACGTTCGTTCCCCGCAGGCGTTCGCCCATAAAGGCTTCATCGCACCAGGGAGAAATGGACACCTTGCGCAGATTGGGCACTTTGGACAGGCAATCATCCCAGATGGGATGGCTGGCCTCGCAGCAGCCGTAGCTGACCAGACCGAAATGGCTCATGACCTTTGCGTAGGCGGGGAACACCAGATCGCGGTACATGGCGGGGGATACGCCGGAGGTTTCCTGCGAATCCATGAACAGCCAGCAGTCGCTGAGTTTGGCGCCCGGTATGCCGTCCTGCAGTTCGTCCGTAAAGCAATAGGTGCCCTGACACAGGTGCTGCATGCGGGCATGGCTGTGAATCAGCCCTTCCTGTTCCTGCAGCTTGAAGAAGGCCAGATAATCATCCGCCAGACGGTTGAGCATGTTCTGGAAGCGCTCTTCATCATCCATCATGGCAATATAAAGATCGTCCATGTTCATGATGTGAACAATGTCCTGCATGGGCGTGCAGTAGAACGCGTTGGAAATTCGCCTGACAGGCAGAATGTCGCCGAAGAGGTCCTGCATCTGCGCTTCATGGCGAGCCGTGCCTTCCAGGTCGATTGCGTACTGGGACGGGCCGAGCAGATGTTCATCCTCTTCCAGATCGTGCAGATACGGAATGAAATGATGGCCAAGGCTGCCGGTCTCCTGCCGCTTGACGGGCAGGCCGAAAGGCACAAAGCGGGTGGACGGGCCTACCCCGCAGTAATCCGGCACGAGCGTATCATCCTTAAACTGCGAAAAATTGACGATGGGACGCAGCATGGCGCGTTCGATGGCGCGGGCTTCCTCGCCTTCGCAGCGCTGCATGGCGGGCAGAAGCTGGTGTTCAAAGGTGCCGATCTCAATGCGGATGAGCGGACGGGTGATGGTTTGGGCGTTTCCGTGCGCCGTCCATTCCTGATAAAGCTGCTGGTTGCGGGGCGAATGGGCAAGCTCCATCTGGTAGGAAGCAAGGTCGCGCAGAATCTGACGGTCTTTGACTGAAATATTCATCAAAAAGATCTCCCTGATCGTTGGTGTGCGTTCGTTTTGGAACGATTCATCTTACCATGGCGGGTTCAAACGGGATATCGAAAACAAAGAAACGTTTTTTCGATATTCTGCTGTTATTTGCGGTACAATCGGCGGTTTTCGGCCAGGATGCGGTCACGCTCCATGCTGCGCACGCGGGCAAAGCCATCCAGCATGCGGCTCCACGCCACGGGCGGATTTTCAGCGGCGTAGTCGTTGGAGGAACCCGCGCCGTAGCTCCACGCGATGATGGTGCGCGCGCCTGCATCGTAGGCGGCTTCAACGGCTTCCACCACTTCTTCCTCGCGGCCGCGCGGATTGCTGTAGGCCTGAATCCAGATGTTGTGATCCTTGCCGAACTGATTGGCCACGCGCAGGTTTTCCTTTGTGCCGTTGTATACAAATTCGTATACGGACAGGTCGGGATTCTTTGCCTTTGCCCCCAGCCAGTAAGGATCGGAACCCACGTTGTGCAGATGGGGGAGAGAGCAGATACGGTCTGCCGTTTCAAGGCTCATGCCATAGGTGCCCAGCATCACGCACACGGTGTTGATCATGCCCTTCTGTGCGCTGTAGGCGGTCATTTCCGCCAGATAATCCACAATGGTATCCGTGCCGAAGTTTTTGGCGTCCTCATCAGGTTCAAGCGGCATGGGACGGCCGTACTTTTCCTCAAAGCGCTTGCGGCAGCGCGGGCAGGCGCAGCCGTAAATCTGCTGGCCGTTCACTTTTTTGGAGGGCATGTGGGGCTCGTCCCAGAAAAGGGTACGAACACCCAGATCATAGACCGCGTCGATCCACTCGCGGGTGAACCGCCGGAAATCAGGGCTGTTCAGGCACACGCTGTACGGCGCCAGATCGCCGTTGGAATAATACATGTGGCTGTCCGGATAAGCACCCAGAAAGTGCGATTTGTCGCCGGGAGGGCCTCCGAGTCCCCAGTTATCCATCCACACTTCCAGCCCAAAATCCTCGGACATGGCCACAATCTCCTTCATGGCCTTGCTCAGGCGTTCCCAGTCGTTGTGGGCAAACATGTGCACCACCAGATCCAGCCCGTGCGTGGCCATATCCAGCAGATCGGCGCGGGCGTGGGCGGGCATGCGGTTGCCGTGATAGGCCGCACCCAGACGAAGCGGTTTCTGTTTCATTGTATTTCCTCCTTGCGCGGAGATCTTTCATGGTATATACAGCTTATCACAGATCGGAAAAGGATTCAAGAAATGCAAAAACAGGATATCGAAAAAAAGATGTGCTGTTTTCGATATCCTGTTTTGCGCTGACGTGGTATGATAATCACAACAGATTCTATCAAGGAGAGCCTGCCATGAACAACAGAGAACGCGTCATGAATATTCTGCACTACAAGCCGGTGGATCGTCTGCCTGCGGTGCATTTTGGTTACTGGAGAGAGCTGCTGGCCGAGTGGGTGGAGCAGGGAAAAATCCCCCGTGAACTGACCGAGGGCTATTATGACAGCAGCGAACAGGACCGTGAACTGGACAAACTGATCGGCTGGGACTGCAACTGGGCCACCACCCGCGGCGCAAACCAGAGCCTTTTTCCCAAATTTGAAGTCAAAGTGCTGGAAGAACTGCCGGACGGCAGCCAGCGCAGGCAGAACGCAGACGGCCTGATTGAAAAGGTGAAACCCGGCCGCACCTCCATCCCCTCCGAGGATGATTATCTGCTCAAGGACCGCGAGGCGTTTGAGACCCTCTACAAACCCAAAATGCAGTTCAGCCCCGACCGTATCGATCTGGAATATTTCCGGACGTTCAACGAGACCCGCCCCATGGACCGCCTCGTGGGCATTTCCGTGGGCAGCGTGCTGGGCGATATCCGCAACATGACCAGCGTGGTGGGCATGAGCTACCTGATGTACGATGAAGATGAGGATCTCTTTGCCGACATTGTGGATACCTATGCCGAAATGCAGTACCAGTGCGTGAAAGCCGTGCTGGAAACCGGTGCGAAGTTTGATTTTGCCCACTACTGGGAGGATATCTGTTTCAAAAACGGCCCGCTGCTTTCGCCCGATAAGTTCGACGAGCTGTGCGGCAAGCACTACAAAAAGCGAAACGACCTGCTTCATCAGTACGGGATCGATATCATCTCGCTGGACTGCGACGGCGTGACCGAAAAGCTGTTGCCCACCTGGTTTGAAAACGGTGTGAACACCATGTTCCCCATTGAAGTGGGCGTGTGGGGCGACCAGTTTATGCCCGCCCGCGAAAAATTCGGCAAGGGCATGCTGGGCGTGGGCGGCATGGACAAGACCGCTCTGCGCAAGGACAAGGCCGCCGTGGACAAGGAGATCGAGCGCATGAAGCGGCTGGTGGATATGGGCGGCTTCATCCCCTGCCCGGATCACCGCCTGATGCCCGGCACCAGGTTTGAGCTGGTGCAGTATTACGCGGAAGAGATCAAGAAAATTCGCCTGTAACCTGATAAAACCCCTGTGCAGCTTCTCTTCTGCGCAGGGGTTTTGCGTTGCCGCTGCTGGGCAGCGCATGCCTGGACAGGAAAACAGGACGAATAATTTGCTGGAAACCTGTTGCTATCTGCATCAAACTGTGAGACAATAATCATACCTATCGCATTCGTTTACATTCGCATATATTCCAATCTTCACACATGGAAGGGAGCATGAAACCATGAGCAAATGGCAGCATCGCATATCCAATTGTGAAATCACCCTCAAGGATGCGCAGGGGCTTCCCATGCCCGGGCGCAAAGTACAGGTGGAACTCCAGAACCATGAGTTCCTGTTTGGCTGCGGCATTTTCTGGCTGATGGATCTGCTGAATCCCGACACGCCTGCGGAAAGAAAGCCGGTGCTGGAAAAGTACTGGGAGGCATGGAGCGAGATTTTCAATTACGGCACCCTGCCCTTCTATCAGGGCCGCTACGAGCCCGTGGAGGGCCAGACGCAGGAGGAAAAGACCCTGCGCGCAGCCAGGTACCTGAAGGAAAATGGGTTTACCGTAAAAGGTCATCCCCTGTGCTGGCACACCGTGGCTGCGGAATGGCTCAAACCCAAAACCAACGAGGAAGTGCTTGAAAACCAGCTGGGACGTATCCGCCGTGAAATCGGCGCATTCCATGAGTATGTAACCCTGTGGGATGTGATCAACGAAGTGGTCATCATGCCCATTTTTGTCAATGAAAAGGAAAAGAACGCCATTACCCGCCTGTGCCAGCATATGGGCCGCGTGCCGCTGGTGAAGGCTGTGTTTGATATGGCCAGACAGGCGGATCCCAACGCCACGCTTTTGCTCAACGACTTTAACACCAGTGAAAGCTACCGCCAGCTGATTGAAGACTGTCTGGCGGCGGAGGTACCGATTGATGTGATCGGCATTCAGAGCCACCAGCATCAGGGCTTCTGGGGAACCGACAAGCTGTACGAGGTGCTGGAACGCTTTGCCTCCTTTGGCAAGCCCATGCACTTTACCGAAAACACCTTTGTATCCGGCGATCTGATGCCCGCGCACATCGTGGATCTGAACGACTGGCAGGTGCCCGAGTGGCCCACCACGCCCGAGGGCGAAGACCGGCAGGCCAGGGATCTGATCACCATGGCGGATATCCTGTTTGAGCATCCGCAGGTGGAAGCCTTTACCAGCTGGGACTTTACCGACGGCGCATGGCTGGGCGCGCCTGCAGGTCTGGTGCGCAAGGACGGCAGCCGCAAGCCCTCGTTTGAGGCGCTCAAACAGCGCGTGCGCAAGGACTGGCACACCAAACTGGAACTGATGACCGATGAAAACGGCGTGTGCAGGGTGGAAGGCTTCCGCGGCCGGTACGAGCTGGTTTGCGACGGAAAGAAAGCCGCCTTCACCCTTGGCAAAGACTGTGCGGCGCAGGAAGTTACGCTGGGATAAAGGAGCATGAATATGGAACGCAAAAGCACATCATCCGACGTGATTACCAGAGCCTATCTGGACAGCCTGCTGGTGGAGGTGCGTCATCTGGACGCGGTCATGCCCTCCACTGAAATGACGGTATACGGCAAAACCTTTGCCACCCCTGTGACCACCGCCGCCCTCAGTCATATGCACCGCCAGTACCCGGACGGCATGGCGGAAATGGCGAAGGGTGCGCATGAAGCAGGCGCGCTGGTCTTCAGCGGCATGGGGCCTGAAGAAGAGCTGGAGGGCATGATCGCCACCGGCGCGTCGGTCATCAAGATCATCAAAACCTACGCTGACCGCGAAAGCATCTATCGTAAGATCCGCCACGCTGAGGAACACGGCGCGCTGGCCGTGGGCATGGACATCGACCATGCGTTCAGCCGAAACGGCTACGATGTGGTGGAAGGCCTGCCCATGCTGCCGCTGAGCAGCAGAGAGCTGGCGGACATGGTCAAATCCACCAGCCTGCCCTTTGTCATCAAGGGCGTATTGAGCCGTCAGGATGCGCGCAAGTGCCTGGACGCCGGCGTGCAGGGCATGGTGGTGAGCCACCACAACGGACGGCTGGACTGCTCCGTGCCGCCGCTGATGATCCTGCCGGAAATCATCGAAGAGACCGGTGGCAAGGTGCCGCTGTTTGTGGACTGCAGCCTGCAGGGCGGGCTGGATGTGTTTAAAGCGCTGGCGCTGGGCGCAACGGCCTGCTCGGTGGGCCGGCCGCTGATGGGGCCGCTGCGTGAAAAGGGCGCGGAGGGCGTACGCGAAAAGATCGTGGAAATCACCAATGATCTGCGCTACACCATGGCCATGACCTGCTCCAGGGATATCGCCAGCATCGATCCCTCCATTGTGCGGATGGGCTCGTTTACATGGTAAAGGAGGAAGAAGGATGAGAATCGGCGGCTCCGTCATGAAACCTTACCACAGCCCTTCCGAGTGGCTGGAACAGGTAAAGGAACTCAACTACAGCGCGGTCATCTTCCCCGTGGACAGCTCCGCGCCCAAAACGGTCGTGCAGGACTATCTGAACTGCTGCCGTGATAACGATCTGCTGATCGGCGAGGTAGGCGTGTGGCGCAACACCATGAGCAAAGAGGATGGCGAAAAGCACATTGAATATGCTGTCCGTCAGCTGGAACTGGCGGAAACGGTGGGCGCGAACTGCTGTGTGAATATTGCCGGTTCGTGGGGCGCCCTGTGGGACGGCTATCACCCCTCGCAGGGCACCAAAGCATTTTACGACGCCGTGGTGGAAACCACCCAGCGCATCATTGATGCCGTAAAGCCTGAGAAGACCTGTTTCTCGCTGGAACCCATGCCGTGGATGGCGCCCGAATCTCCTGAGGAATATCTGCAGCTCATCCGGGATGTGGATCGCGAAGGATTCAAGGTGCATCTGGACTTTGCCAACATGATCAACGGTCTGGACCGCTACCGCCGTTCGGATGATTTCATCCGCAGGTGCTTTGAACTGCTCGCACCCCATATCCGCAGCATTCACGCCAAGGATCTGCTGATCGACGATCACATCCTGCCTGTGTGCATCAAAGAGGTGCCGCCGGGAGAGGGCAGCATCAATCTGAAGCTTGCCTTGCAGCTGGCCCAGGCATTGCCCGGCGATATTCCCGTGTTTGTGGAGCATCTGGACAGCCATGAGGCCTATCTGGCTGCCAGCCGTCACATGCACGAACTGCTGAAAACCATTGCGTAAAGGAAGAAAGCCCATGAAACTCAATCATAACGGTCTGATGACGCTGCCGGCTGCGGGCGGCGGATTTGAAGTAAATGAAATTGCAAAGACCGCGGAGCGCTACCTCAACCTGACCATCACGGTTCAGGAGGAGCACTCCATGGCCTTTGAGCTGCGCGCATACGGCAAGGGGGATGAAAAGGCCCGCGTGGTGGTGCGCTTTGGCCTGATGCCGAAATACCGCACCCATGTGTGTCTGGACCTGAACTGGCTGGATGGTCACATTCTGTTCCCCGGCCATATCCCGGGCGAACTGAAGGTGGTTTGCCATGGCAGCCGCATCGACCGAAAGGAGATCGTACGCGCGGAGATCGTCAGCTGCGAGGCCTATCACGATGTGCAGGTCCTGTTTGAGGATGTGGAACTCAGCGATACGCCCCGGCAGGCCTCCGAAGCCCCGGCGGAAAAGCTGGTGGATGAAATGGGGCAGTATATGCCCAAACAGTGGGCGGGCAAAATGCCGGATCTGGCTGCCATGAAGGAGGCCATCAGGGCGCAGGCGGCGCTGCCCAATGCCTATCCCTTTGCAGACTGGACTTCATGGGGCGGTCATGCGGGCATGAAGCTGGCCGAAGGCACCGGTTATTTCAGCAAAATCAAGAAGGATGGACGCTGGTACCTGCTGGATCCCGAAGGCTGTGCGTTCTTCAGCGCCGGCCCGGACTGCGTGATCGCCCGCTGCGACGGACGCGTGGACGGTCTGGAACAGCTGCTGGCCTGGCTGCCGGAAAACGATCCTGAACTGGTGGAGCCCATGGACCGCGAATGGGGCGAGGTGCCGCGCGGAGCGGGCAAAATGATGTCCTATGAGCGCGCCAACCTGAAGCGCACCTTCGGCGAAAACTGGTACGAATGCTGGAAGAGCATGGTGGTCAGCCAGCTCAAAAACATGGGCATGAACACGCTGGCCAACTGGTCGGATCCTGCGCTGTACGGCCGTATGCCGTATGTAACCAGTCTGGAACGCTTCCCGGAAACCGGTCACAAAATTTTCCGCGACTTCCCGGATGTGCTTTCGCCCGAATACCGGCAGGATGCAGAAACCTGTGCACAGGCGCTGCTTGCCCGCCGCGATGATCCGTGGATGATCGGCTACTTCCTGCGCAATGAGCCGGGCTGGGCGTTTGTGAATGATCTGGTCATTGCAGACGAAGTGCTGCGCGATGGTGAAAATACGTACTGCAAGCAGGGCCTTCTGGCGTGGCTCCGGGAAAAATATGAGGATATCGCCGCGCTGAACGCCGCATGGCAGACGGATTTTGCGGATTTTGAGGCGCTGAACAGGCCCATTGAAAAGGCGTCCGCGTTCTCTGTGCAGGCGGAAAGCGACCTGCGTGCCTTCTCCGCCGTGCTCATCCGCGCCTACACCGAGATTCCGTCTTCCGCCTGCCGCAGGGCGGATCCGAACCATATGATCCTGGGTATGCGCTGGGCGTGGATTTCCGATCCTGTGCTGGCCTCCGGCTGGGAATGCTTTGATGTGTTCTCCATCAACTGCTATGCGGTGGATCCCACATCCGCCATCGAACGCGTAAACGAGCTGAATGTGGATCTGCCGGTGATGATTGGTGAATTCCACTTCGGCGCGCAGGACAGCGGCCTGACGGCGACCGGCCTGGAAGCGGTTGCCACACAGAAGGACCGCGGCCGCGCCTACCGCTATTACTGCGAACATGCGGCGGCGCATCCCATGTGCGTGGGCGCGCACTACTTCCAGTGCTATGATCAGTTCGTGCTGGGCCGTTTTGATGGAGAAAACTATAACATCGGCCTGTTCGATATCTGCCTGCAGCCCTATCACGACATGGCGCAGGCCGTGCAGGCCTGTTCGGAGCGGATGTATGACATCCATGCGGGGAAACTGCCTCCAACGCAGGACAAGCCCGAAAGCCTGCCCATGATCGCTTACTGAGAAAACCATGACGACACGAAAACACATTACCATTTATGATATCGCGCGGGAGGCACAGGTGTCTCCCGCTACGGTATCGCGCATATTGAACGGCAGCGGCACCGTGCGCGAGGAAAAACGCCTTCGCGTGCAGGCGCTGATCGAAAAGTACAATTTCCAGCCCAATGCCATGGCGCGCGCCCTTTCCGATGCGCATACCCGCGTGATCGGCATGATGCTGGCGGATGTGAGCAACCCCTATTACAACAGCCTGTTCACCGCTGTTGTGAACGCCGCCTACCAGCGCGGCTATGCCACCATGATGTTCAATACCCTCTCCCGCGCGGAACTGGAGGACGCGGCCATGGCGCGCCTGTGTGAGCAGCGCGCGGACGCCATGATCATTATGGGCGGGCGCATCGACCTGGATGTGCCGGATCCGGCGTTTGAACGCAGCCTGAATATGGTGCTGGAAACCATGCCGGTGGTGTCGGCCTCCCGCAGCGGGCGCGAAAACATTCTGAGCGTAGCGGTGGACCATCCCGGATCGATGGATGTGGCCATGGATTATCTGCTGGGGCTGGGACACACGGAGATCGGCTTTGTGTACACCGGCGCGCAGTTCTACGGCACGCGGGAAAAAGTGGAACGTTTCCGTCTGCGCATGGTGCAGGCAGGACTGAATGTGCGCGAGGAATGGATGATCCCGGTCAAAGGCTACGACAGCCCGTCCGGCAGGGACGGCGCTGAAAAACTGCTGCAAATGAAAAAACGTCCTACGGCGCTGCTGGGTCTGAACGATCTGATTGCGGTGGGCGTGCTGCAGGGTCTTTTGTCCGGCGGTGTCAAAGTGCCTGAGGAAATCTCCCTGATCGGGTTTGACGATACCTTCCTGACCAATGTGATGACGCCGCAGCTGACGGCTGTTGGCTATGACTATGACGAATACGCCGCCATGCTCATGGACGCTGTGACAGCGGCGGTGGAGGGCCGTGAAATTGAACGCTGCCGGCTGGTGACGCCCAGACTGTTTGAAAAACAGTCGTGCGCTGTTTATGGCCGTCGAAAAAGCTCGCTGACGCGATCTTTTCCGCCGAAGAATGCACCGTTTGCCTACTGGCCTGACGGCTCGCCGGGCGGCAAACGGTGTAAGGAAAGCCTTGCTGAGCAAGGCTTCCGAAGCTGACGCACATGTCGTCAGCTTCAGAACAAGAGTCGGAGGGGACGGAGGTGAGCGGGTGCCCAGTGGGCACAACGGCGTAGCCGTTAGCAAACCGTAGGAGTCAACCGAAACGAGCAGACGTTACGGCAGTAACGTCTGCGACGATTGAGGTTGCGGGTCTGCGGCCCTCCGACGCCTCCCAATG
>JAFYQB010000046.1 GCA_017547285.1 Clostridia bacterium | reverse complement strand
AGTCGGAGGGCTGCGGCCCTCCGACGCCTCCCAATGGGTTTATCGACAAGCTGAAACGCATCCGCGCATTATAGCGCGGATGCGTTTTGCATTATTCCAGCGATGCAAACAGCAAAAGTTCAAAGCAGGGATAGCTTTCCTCGTCCACGTCGTCTTCCACGGTGCCAGTGCTCAGCGACATGCCTTCGCACGTACCGTACATCATCACGCGGTCACCTACTTCAAACGCGGGCTCCTGACGGGTGGTAACCAGAATGATGTTCTTGTATTTGCCTTCGCTCCTGTTCAGCGCCATGCGCACAATGTATTCGTCCCCGCTGGGGCTTACATCCAGAATATAGGATTTGAAAGCCATGATTCGGCCTTCATATTTGACCATTTCCTTGGTCAACTGGGCATACGTGGGGCTGATGGACTGCTTTTTGAGATACGCCATCATATCCTCATCCGTCCATTTGCGGGTAAAGCTGAAGGTAAAGCGCCGGTCTGCCAGCTTCTTTTTGCTGAATACCAGCGAAACATCATAAGGCCCTTCTTCCTCGGCATCCACGGTAAAGGCAAATTTTCCTTCCGCCGTAACCTTTTTGGTCAGCACAGCCTCGTTGTTCACAAAAACCTGAATGGACGCGCCCGGCTCGCCCGTGCCGGCAAACTTGACCGAGTCCTGCGTGGATACTTCGCCCGGTTTGGTGGTAAAGTTGACTGCCAGCAGGGTGCTCTGGTAGGTGACGGGATAGACCATTTCCATCACTTCGTCATCCTGATATTCCGCCGTCAGCGTAACCACAAACACGCCGTCCTTGGGCAGGGTGACCGGCATTTCAAATACGCCGTTTTTGTTGGCCGCTGCCTCGATCACAACAGGCTCCGGGTCGTTCAGGCGCATTACAACCGCCGTAAACCTGACGCCGGGTTCCGCCGTGCCCTCGATGGAAAAGGTTTTCTGGTTGGTTTCCTGCGGGGGTTCCCTGGTTATGGCGATCTTGGCGGCAGCCTTGGGCGGCATGGGGTGAATTTCAATAAAATCGAACGTTTCCCAGATCTTGTTCAGTTTGCCGTTGTCCTTGTCCGTTGCGCCGCGGCCGTGTACCTGCATATCAAAATCGATCTGATAACCATTGCGAATGGTACGGCGCATGAAGCCGCGGTGCAAAACCTCGCTGTTATCCCGCTTCACATACTTCAAAATCAGGAATCGCCCGTTGAGCCCCGTGTTTTTCCATTCGGAGCTGGAAAAATCATATCCCTCATATTCATTGTTGGGATAGTGGCTGGTGCGGTAATCCCTGCGTACTGCCTCGCTCTGTTCATTCACATCGAAAATCAGCTCAGTCGCCTGGTTTCGGGTAGCGCGAAGTTCAAAGCAAAGGTCAAACTTTTCCGTCCATGCCTGCAGTTCAACGCCGCGCCTTTCAAAATCCGCGCTGGTTTCCTCCAGGCTTCCGCCGCGCGCTTCCAGCCACTGGGCATAGTTGGGCAGATTCTTTGGAGTCAGCACCACGTATTCTCCCGGAATCTCAATGCTGGCGTAAAGATCGTCGATGATATACGTTTCCGCCAGAGCAGGCGAACAAATCATCAAAGCCAGCGCGGCTGCCAGCCACAGAATCACTTTGCGCATGCGGGCACATCCTTCCTTCCGGACTTCCCTGACGTTGGAAAATCCATTCTTCCTTCTATTTTATCACAAACAGACAAGATAGGCAACAAACCGGATCGTCAGGCGTATGCTTTCAGCCACTCTGCCGACGCCAGCATATCCGCCATCATGTCCGCCGAGCCAAAGTGTTCGATCAATACGCCGCCCTGATAGCCGTTCTTTTTCAGGTCGCTCACAATTTCCTTCACAGGCATTTCGCCTCCGCCCACGGAGGAGGGATACAGCAGTTTTCCGTCCAGCGCTCTGAGCGGTTCTTCACCGGAACGGCCCGAATATTTGCGGTCCTTGAGATGCACATGGCAGATATGGGGTTTGAGCTGCTCATAAGCCTCCAGCGCATGCTGACCAAAGAAAGCAAAATTGCCGGTATCAAAGCTGATCCCCAGTTCCGGGATCTGATCAACATACCATTTCAGCTCCTGCCATGTGCCAAAGGGCGCCGAAGCATTATCATAATCCTCCAGCGAACATTTCACATGCAGGCTTCGGGCCAGATACATCAGTTCCTTCATGCACCGGGCTGCTTCGTCCATGGCGGACTGACGGCTCTGCGCCGCATGCACAAAGCCGGGAATCAGCAGCAGCTGTTCCACGCCCTTGCGGGACAAAAAACGGATCAGCTTTTCCGCTTTATCCAGATCCCTGTTCTGCGTAAAATGAAAAATATTATCCGAACTTCCCACGTACAGACCTGCCTGTTCCAGCAGTTCATCCACACGGGCCTCATTTTCCATCCAGAAATTGCCGTTTACATGCACAAATTCAATGCCTGCCTGCGCAGCACGCAGCGCGATTTTGTTCAGCGGTTCGCCGGTCTGAGTGCTCGCATCCCGAAGATGATCCAGAAAAACGCCAATTTTCATACGCAAAAACGCCCCTTTCCTTCTGGTGTCAGTATAGGAAAGGGGTGTTCGTCTGTCAAGCTGTTTTTTACTCCACCGTAACGCTTTTGGCCAGATTGCGTGGCTGATCCACATCACAGCCTCTGATCCGGGCCATAAAGTAGGCAAACAGCTGCATCGGCACAGCTGCCAGAAGCGGTGCAAGGCAATCATCCGTATCCGGAATCACCAACATTTCATCCGTGTGCGGTTTCACCCGATCCGCCATTTTTTCCGGGCAAATAGCCAGCACCTGCGCTTTCCTTGCGCGGATCTCCTGCAGATTGGCAAGCATTTTTTCCATCACATGAGGCTGTGTGATCCCGGCAACGACCAGTCTGCCAGACTGAAGCAGCGCGATCGGGCCATGCTTGAGCTCGCCGGCTGCATAGGCTTCGCTGAAAAGATAGCTGACTTCCTTCAGTTTGAGCGCGCCTTCCATGGCAAGGGCATAATCCATGCCGCGGCCTGTAAAAAACACATGTTCGCAATGAGAAAAGCGTTCGCACAGCTGCCGGATCTGTTCCTGAAGCAAAAGCGTCTGACGCGCCTTTTTAGGCAGTTCATTCAATGCATTCCGGATTTCCAAAGCCCGCTGAACCGGCAGCGTTCCCCGCAGCATGCCCAGCGCGGCGGAGATCATCACAAACAATTCAGCCTGCGTCAGGTACGCCTTTGTGCTGGCCACAGCGATTTCCGGCCCGGCGCAGGTGTACAGGGTATTGGCTTCACCGGCTGCGCGTGCGATGGAAGAACCAACCGTGTTGCATATCGCGATGGAACGGACACCGTTTTTCCGTGCTTCCTCAAGCGCTGCCAGCGTATCCGCCGTTTCCCCGCTTTGGGATACAGCGATAAACAGCTCGTTCTTCTGCGCGACCGGCTGGCGGTAGCGGTACTCGCCGGCTGTTTCCACCTCAACAGGCAGCCGCGCCAGTGTTTCCAAAGCATATTTGGCCAAAACGCCTGCGTGATATGCGGTTCCGCAGGCGGCGATGGTCACTTTTTTCAGGTTCCGCGCAGTTTCTCTGTCGACCGGCAGCCATTCAGGGCGGAGCAGATCGTTTCCACGCTCAAACGTCTTTTCCAGCGCAATTGGCTGTTCGTGAATTTCCTTGAGCATATAGTGAGCGTAACCGTTTTTCTCCGCGCTTTCCTGAGACCATGCTACATGAAAAGTTTCCCTCGGGCAAAGCCGTCCGTTTTCATCATATACTTGAACCCCCTCATTTGTCAGCACAGCGGTCTCAC
This sequence comes from Clostridia bacterium, assembly GCA_017547285.1. GTDB lineage: Bacteria > Bacillota > Clostridia > Christensenellales > Aristaeellaceae > Limiplasma. The sequence goes on along the minus strand of JAFYQB010000046.1, from coordinate 43,709 downwards.
GGTCCTTAAGAATCAGCACATCACGCGAATGAAACAGCAGCGCTGGAATGTCCGAAGCCAGAAAGCTCTCGCCCTCCCGGTGCGCGGCGACAAGCGGGCTTCCGCTTTTAACGCAAAAAAGTCTACCGGGTTCCTGTCCGCACATGACGGCAATGGCATATCTGCCCTGGAGCAGTTTCTGCAATTCCAGAAGCGTATCCAGCATGCTGCCGCCATACATCCGCCCCAGCAGGCAGGCGATGACCTCCGTATCCGTTTGACCTTTCAAAACCGCGCCGGCCGCTTCCAGCCTGCTGCGCAGCAGATCGTAGTTTTCAATGATGCCGTTATGGACAACCGCTATTCTGCCGCTCTCATCCGTATGCGGATGGGCGTTCACATCGCTCGGCTCGCCATGCGTGGCCCAGCGGGTATGACCGATTCCCTCACAGCCGCTTACGGGCTGCACTTTCAGCAGTTGTTTCAGCCGTTCCAGCTTTCCGCTGGATTTGCGGACAGCAACCGTTCCGTTTTCCTCCCGCACAGCAATCCCCGCGCTGTCATATCCCCGGTATGACAGGCTTTCCAGACCATGAAGCAGAATATCCGCCGCCGGCCTTTGGCCGATATATCCCACAATTCCGCACATGTCCATTTCCTCCCCCGTTATTGAAGGATTCCCAAAAACAGCTCCACCGGGTCCACCGGCGTTTCATTCAGCCACACTTCCAGATGCAGATGCGACTCTGCATCTTTTTCCGCCAGCACGCCGTTGCCCACATGACCGATAATCTGGCTCTGAGCAACAGGATCGCCCGCCTGCACATAACCCGCATCGCTTAAGCCGGCATAAACCGCCTCATATCCGCGTTCGTGCCGGATGCGGATGCACAGTCCGAGCTCATGATCCTGCCACACGTTCATCACCCGCCCGGATGCGCATGAATGCACGGTCGTTCCGTACGGCGCCTGAAGATCGATGCCGGGATGCAGGCGGTAATAGTTGGCCTGCGCAAAATACTGCGGTTCCAGCATGGAATAATCCCGGTCCAGAAACCCTTCCACCGGCTGCGCAAAACTGAAAGGCACAGTTTTGGGCGCAGCCGTATGCATTGCGCTATGGCTGCTTACCAGTTCCTGCGCCTGTGCAAGCGTCTGCATCTCCTGTACGCCCGCCGGTTCTGCACTGTCTTCCAGGATAACGGTTTGTCCCGCCAGCTGTTCACGAAAATAAAAAGTATATGCGGCGCTTGCGCCAATGATCAGCACGCAGACGGCCAGTACGATCCCGAATCCCTGTTTTTCCATAAAGCGGTCATATTGCGCATAGGCTTCCCTGACTGCGTTCCAGATCTTTTTCGGCTGCATCGTCATCCCTCCCGGAGCAGTCTGCCCCGTTCCGGAAAACCCTATTCTGAAAAAACGATCTCAACGCCCGTATAGTAATGCTGAAGGATCTGCCGGTAATCCGCGCCGGAAGCTGCCATCCTGTTTGCGCCGGACTGGCTCATGCCCACGCCATGGCCGTAGCCGCGCTGCTGAAACACCAGCTGTTCCTCATTCATGACGACGGTAAACCACGTGCTGCGCAGGCCCAGACGCCTGCGCAGTTCGGCAGCCGGGATCTGTTTTTCCCCGATCTGTACATGGCTCACCCTTCCGCTGTCCGTGTAACCGGCAACAGCAAAGGACCGCCGAAGCTCCTGGACCGTACAGTCCAGCTTCTGCGCCGCTTCTTCGTAGCTGAAGACTGTTTCCTGCTGAAAGTCTCTGCCGTTCGGATCCTCATCGCTCTCCACGCTTACCAGATAGGGAAGCGCCTGTGCGAATACCGTCTGCGCATCTTCGGTGCGCCCGCCGCTGTTGGCGTGATATAATACGGTGATGGGTTCATTTTCATAGGCAATCCACTGCCCGGCTGTTTCCTGCTGTGCCTGCCGGAGACGGCTTTCATATGCCTCGCCGCCGGCGCCCCAGCGTTTCCTTTTTTCTTCCGGCAAGGCATAGCCCTGACAGTGCGCGCTGTCCGTGCAGATATCCGCCTGCGGATGCACGCTGCATCCGCCATGCTGCATTTGCCAGAGCGCCCTGGTACGCGCTGCTACCGCCTGCGCCTTTAATGCTTCCAGATGATATTGAGCCGGCATTTCAGCTGCAAGCACGCCCTGTACATATTCTGCCATCGTCATCTGCGCCAGGCGGTCTTCCTGCGTAAGGTAAACCATCACGTTTTGCCGGTCCGCTTTTTCAGTCTCCTGTTCCGCTTCTGCGGCGGCGGGCTGTGCCGGAACAGCGATCCACAACGCTATCACACGCCCAAGCCGCTGCGGAAGCAAAATTCTTGCCTGCCACATCGGAATTTTCAAATCGACAAAATCCTGTCTGGTCAGCGGAGCGCCCATGATGCGCCAGATCAGCGCTGCCGCCAGCACCGCTGCGCAAAGCCGCACTGAGCCGCCCGTTTGTTTCATGCACATCCCTCCCTGCCGAAAGGTATGTGAATTTTTTTCAGAACAGAACGGCACGGAAACGCTTTTTTGATTCGTTGAATCTGCGTACAGCTGCATGAAAGGAGCTGAAACCAAAGATGAAAAAATGGTTATGTCTACTGCTTGTGCTTGCGTTTCTGCCATCTGCCGCTTCGGCCGCAGCGCTTCAAACAGGCAGTTCGGGCAAGCAGGTGGCCGAACTGCAGTCACGGCTGATTGAACTCAGCCTTCTCAGCGGAAAGGCGGACGGCATTTACGGCGCGCAGACAGCCTCCGCCGTAGAAACGGCACAGTGGCTTCTGCAGACCGCCGGATACAGCATTATGCCCGATGGCATAGCCGGTGAAACCACCCTGGCGTTATTGTTTGACGAATCCGCAGAAGCTGCTCTGCGCACAGTGCGCAACGGCAGCCGCGGTGAACGCGTGAAGGCGCTGCAGAACCGGCTGATCGATCTTGGGCTTCTGACGGGCACAGCTGACGGTGTCTTTGGTTCCCGTACTGAAAAAGCGGTCGTCGCTTTTCAGGAACAGATGCAGCTGGATCAGCCCGACGGCGTTGTATCGCCCGCCCTGTACAAGCTGATCGAAAGCGATGTAAGCGGTGCTTTCCCCCATGCGCCCGTGTATTTTGACGAAAGCGACCCGCTTTCCCTGACAGCAGCTTCTCTGTACGCGCCTTCCTGTATTCTGCTCGACGCGCCCAGCGGCGAAGTCCTGCTGGAGCGCAACGCAGACGAACGCAGGTATCCTGCAAGCACCACCAAAATTCTGACTTTGCTGCTCGCGCTGGAATACGGCAATCTGGATGACGTGATCACCATTCCCCAAAGTGCGGCGGATATTCCGGCAGACAGTTCGCTCACGCCCGTCTATCCGGGCGAAAAGATGACCATGCGTGATCTCCTCTACGGTCTGATGATCCGTTCCGGCAATGACGCCGCCAATGCAGTGAGCGAGCTGTGCGCAGGCAGCGTGGAAGCGTTCGTCAATGAAATGAATGCGCTGGCGGCTGAACTGGGCATGCGCAACTCACATTTCGTCACCCCCCACGGCTATCACGATGAAAATCATTTTACAACAGCGCGCGATCTGGCGATTGCGGCGCGCAAAGGGTTGACCGACACCGTTTTCTGCGAAATCGTTACCTGCATGAACTATACGCTTCCCGCCACAAACAGGCGTGAACAGCTTGTAATCCAAAACATCTGGGAGCTGTTTGATCCTGTTTCGGAGTACTATATTCCGGGAGCGGCAGGCGTGAAAAGCGGCTACACATCCGCCGCTGGCTTCTGCTATGTGGGCGCGGTGCAGCGGGAGGGACGAACGCTCATCGCAGTGGTTCTTGGAGAGCCTACGCGCAACCGGGCGTGGATCGATTTGAGCCGTTTGTTTGAATATGGTTTCGCATTGTAAAGAAAAATGCAACAGCGATCAAAAGGGCGGCCTTCTCCATCCGAATAACCGGATGGGAGGCCGCCTTATGCTGCGGAAAATCTCTGTATTTTACTCCTGATGCCTGCTTTTTTCCTCAGCCGCCATCGCGGACGGGATCGCGGGCATCCTTGGCAGAGAAATCTGCTTTCACATTGAATTAAATCGCTTCATCGTCCAGAGGCAGAAGCACCGAAAACGTGGTGCCTGCGCCTACTTTGCTGCGCACCTTCAGTTTTCCGCTGTGTGCAGACACAATGATGCGTGCAATGCTCAGGCCCAGGCCGTGGCCGCTGGTCTGCGATTTTCTGGCTTCATCGCAGCGGTAGAAGCGATCGAACACTTTGGGCAGTTCCTCGGCGGAAATACCCGCGCCTGTATCCGTTACGCTCAGAATGCAGTGGCGTCTGTCCTTCTTCACCCCCAGGGTGATGCTTCCGCCTGCCGGTGTGTACTTGATGGCATTATCCAGAAGAATGCGCATCAGCTGCTTGATCATGTCCTTATCGCCGGAAATACGCGAGTTCTGCGCAGGAGACAGTTCAAAGCGATGATCAGCCGAGAGCATCCTGGCTTCCCGGTGCACTTCGCTCATCACCTCCAATGGGTCGAAGCTTTCCATTTCCAGCATGAGCGTTTTCTTATCATGCCTTGCAAGGAAGAGCAGCCGTTCCACCAGCTCTTTCATGCTGGCAGCCTCCTGTTCAATGGCGGAGATGCCTTCGTCCAGCACTTCCTTATCCGTTTTCCCCCAACGCTGCAGCATGCCCACATAGCCCTGAATCACGGCGATGGGCGTACGCAGTTCATGAGAGGCGTCGCTCACAAACTGCTTCTGGCTGTTGTAACTGACTTCGATGCGGTCCAGCATACCGTTGATCACTATGGCCAGATCCTTGAGTTCGCTCTTTGCGCCCTCTACATTGATGCGGTCGCTCAGATTATTCGCGCTTACCGCCGCTGCCATGGCCGTCATATCGTTGATGGGCTGAACCACCACGCGGTTAAGGCCGTTCCGGCGTCGCAGAAAAAACAGCACCCGGTACAGATCCAGGCAGAGAACCGTCCAGAAAACAATCTGCATTCGATCCATCAGCGGCTGAACGCCATACGCCGCCTGCATGCTGCCCGCCACGGTTTCGCGGTAAAGCAATATGCACGGCTGTTCACAGGCATTCCACTGTGAAAACAAAAGTCCGACTTTTTCCCTGTCTTTCAACGGTTCATCCAGCAGCCATGCCTTCTCCAGCGGAAGACCCGTCAGCTGGTCCTGCGCATAGTTTTGAGCATTCATCGGCCGTGTGTTGCCCAGCGTCTCCATCGCATTGACTGCCGCAGGCATTTCAGCCGCGCACAGCGCAAACATCAGTACCAGCAGTACGGGAAGGGTGGTTTTCAAAAGCTGACCCGCATAATGCAGCGCAATGCGCAGGGTAAGCGAAAGCCGCAAATTGCTCATGGCTTTTGCGAGCTGACTGTGCACCCACGCCGAAAGCCGGTTGAGCCATGCTTCCCTGTTTTCTTGCTGAAGTTTATTCATAACGGAACATATACCCCACTGCACGGATGGTGTGAATGGTCTTGATGCCGAACTTGTCGTCGATCTTCTGCCTGAGGTAGCGGATGTAAACATCTACAATGTTGGTATCGCCGGTAAATTCGTAGCCCCACACATTGTTGAGCAGTTCGTCGCGGGTAACGGCCTTGCCTTCGTGCTGCCACAGGTAGTTGAGCAGATCGAACTCCTTTTTGGTCAGCGTTATGGCTGTATCGCCATAACCTGCGCTGTAGCTGGCAGGATCGATATGCAGTTTGCCAACGGAACGTGCGCCCGTCTCCTCCGCGCGGTCTACGCGGTGCTTTTTCAGGTTCACGCGGATACGCGCCAGCAATTCCTCGATGGCAAAAGGCTTGGTCATGTAGTCGTCTGCGCCCATATCCAGCCCCATCACCTTATCGCTCACATCGTCCTTGGCGGTGAGCATGATAATGGGCACGTCGCTGGTCTGTCGGATGCGGCGGCATACTTCAATGCCGCTCAGCTGCGGCAGCATCAGGTCCAGGATCATCAGATCCGGCTGCCAGCTTTCGCACAGCTGAAGGCCGCTGCGGCCATCGTGCGCTGCCTGCACCTCATAGCCCTCATGTTCCAGTTCAAGGGTCACAAAGCGTGCGATTTTGATTTCATCTTCCACGATCAGGATTTTGCTCACGGTTCTTCCTCCTTAGTGGATATCCGCCTCGTTGTAGCCGTCGCCGCCATCACGCACATCCACGCTGCCGCCGTCCGGAAACTGAACGTTTACGGGTCTGGTGCCGCTGGCTGCGCTTTCCGTACGCGGTCTGGAAGCCTCCGCCCCATCGCGGGCAGGCTGCTCGCCGGAAAGCTGTTCAGCAAAGCTGTTGACAGTATTCTGTACATTGCTTTTCGCGTTTTTGACCATATCGTCGAAGGTATCATCTGCAAAGTCCGCGCTGTCGCGCTCAATGGAAATGCGGTAGCCCAGCACCAGCGATACGATCAGCCCGATCACACAGATATGAGGCGCAGTACTCACCACCAGCAGCACAAACAGCGAGCTCAGGTTGATGATGGTGGTTCTGTCTTTCTTTACTTTGACGCGCAAACGGAACAGCGTCTCAAACACGCCTTTCAGCCCCTTGTGCCGGCGGTTGGCATACCCTTCGTTTTTCAATCTGCCGTTCTTTTCCAGATCCACCAGTGCACGGGCAAGGCTGCCGTTGTGGTATTCCAGCAGATTCACGGCTTCCTCGTAGGAAATGCCGCTCTTCTGCCGCAGGATTTCAATATCTTCGATCGTATATTTCGCCATGGATTTCCCTCCATCATACAAATTGTTTTTGAGCATCTGTATCATAACACACATTGCGACTGTTTGCCTGAAGAAATTCCAAAAGCATTCTTAGAATTTGGTGAGATACTTTTGTTTACTTGCCAATCCGGCCTGATTCTGTTATGCTTAAACCGTGCAAGGAGGCATGAACCAATGATGATGCGATTGCAGAAATATCTGGCTTTGAGCGGTGTGGCTTCCCGCCGGAGCGCCGAAAAAATGATCGCCGACGGCCGTGTGAGCGTGGACGGCGAAGTGATTACCGAAATGGGCGTACAGGTGGAGATTGGCCAGGACATCCGCGTGGACGGCAAACTGGTGACCCCAGAACCCGAAAAGAAATACATCATGTATCACAAGCCCGCGGGCGAAGTGACCACCGCCAGCGACCCGGAGGGCCGCGCAACGGTTTTGGACAAGTTCCGCGATTATCCGGTGCGCCTGTATCCGGTTGGCCGTCTGGACTATGACAGCGAAGGCCTGCTGCTTTTGACCAACGACGGCGATCTGACCGAGCGCATGCTGCATCCCTCCATGGAGGTGGAAAAGACCTACCTGGCGCGCGTATCCAACGAGCTGACCATTGACGAAGCCCGCCGTCTGGAACGCGGCGTGATGGTGGACGGCCGCAAGACTGCCCGAGCCAAGGTAAAAATTCTGGCAGCAAAGGGCCTGTACACCGATATTCTGGTCACCATCCACGAAGGCCGCAACCGTCAGGTGCGTAAAATGGTGGAGCAGGTAGGCCATCAGGTGGTCATGCTGCGCCGGATCCGTTTTGGTCCTCTCAAGCTGGAGGATCTGCCCCGCGGCATGTGGCGCGAACTGACGCCGGAAGAGCTGAACGAGCTCTCCCGGCTTTGAGGAATGCCTATGAGTATTTTGCAGCATTGGGATGAACAGAAGGATGCGCTGCGTTCCACGCTGAACGACCGCATGAGCGCAGCGGATACCGTACGTCATGTGCGCCACACCCTTTTGCAGGTGGAGCAGAATGCGCTGGCGGAAATGGATGACGATCTTCTTCGCCAGCAGGCAAGCGTTTTGATGGGCAGCCTGAAAGGCTCTGTCGGCCTTTTGGAAGCACACGGCACGGCGCAGGTTTGGGTGGCGCAGAAAAGCCAGAATACAAAGAAAGAAAATCACTTTCTGTGGCGTTTGGCCGCTGGCGCGCTGGTTATTCTGGCCGTTTACTGCGGTTTGAGCGATGAATGGCTTGCTTCTCTCCTGTGCTGCGCAGGCTTCGGTTTTGGTTTTTCTGCACTTGTGCAGGAGCGAAAAAACGCTTCCTCCATGCTGCCCAGAGACGAAGTACAGGCTTCTGTGACGGTGGATATTGACCGTCTGTTCGCCATTCTGGACGGTCAGCTGCGTGCGACGGACAGGTATCTGAGCGATTTCAGTTATCTGAACGATCAGGCGCGCGGCGGCGCTGACAATGCGGATACGATCACCCTGTCACGTGCGGCAGACCTGATGGAAGCGCTCTACGACTGTGACGAGGCCGAACGCGCCCCAGCTGAGGAAGCTGCCCGCCGTCTTTTGGAAAAACTGGGATTGCAGGTACTGGACTACTGCGAAGAGCACCGCAGGCTTTTCAACGCCCTGCCCAGCAAGTCCACCACCCGCACGCTGAGTCCGGCGATTGTATCCGTCAAGGAACAGCAGCTGCTCAGGCGCGGAACCGCCGCTGTTCGCATCGACGCGGCATAAAAGGAGTACAAATGCGTTACATCGGTTTTGATATGGGCGACGGCGAAAGCGCTGTCGCCGCTTTTGAACAGGGAAGTGCGATCGAACCGGTTATCCTTCCCCTTTGCGGCGTTCGCAGTCTGCTGAGCGCTGTAGGCATGCTGAACGGCGAGATCGTCATCGGCGAACGTGCGTATACCGACGCGCTGGCCGATCAATTAAGCGTGCGCTTCAAGAGCCGCTATACCACCGATCCGACCAGCTATGAGGATATCGCCCGCTTTGTGCGCGGGGTTCTTCGCGACCTCATCAACAGCGGTTATTTTGCCGGAGACGATCATTTCATCGTGGGTTGTCCTGCCGGATGGAACGCCGCCGACCGTGCCCGCTACCATGATCTGCTGGTCAAAGCGGGCGTTCGCAATCCGCAGGTGATTTCCGAATCACGCGCGGCGTTCCTATACGCCAAATACGCGCATACCGTCGCGCTGGATGTGGATATTCTGAACGAAAGCGCGCTGGTGGTGGACATCGGCTCCTCCACCCTGGATTACGCCTATATTGTGGATGGACGCGAAACCGGCATCGGTACCTTCGGTGAAACCGCGCTGGGCGGCGGCATTCTGGATGCGGCGCTTTTGCGTACAGCTGTAGAAAACTGCCGCGACCGCGAAGCCGTGCAGGCGGTGTTTGACGAATGCCGCAGCTGGTACAGCTACTGTGAGATTGAAGCCCGCCGCGTGAAGGAGGAATACTTCACCCGTCTTTCGGAGGAAACTGCCCCTACGGTCAGAAAACAGCTGCGCATCTGCTATGACGGTCTGCAAAAACTGACGCTGGAACTGAATCCCGAAACCGCCGAAAAGCTGACCCTGCAGCCCCTGCCGGAACTGAATGGCCTCTCCTTTGAGCAGGCGGTACGCACCTCGCTTGAAAATGCTGCAAGGCTGACGGCAGAACGTCCTCCAAAGCTGCTTTTGCTCACAGGCGGCGCATCGCGCATGCCATTCTTCCGGTCGCTCTGTCAGGAGATTTTTGCGGATGCAGTGGTTGTGAGCTGCCCGGAACCGGAATTCTCCATTGCCAAAGGTCTGGCTTATGCCGGCTGGGTGGATGATAATCTGCGAGCTTTCCGTCAGGCTATTCAGGAGGAAATCACCGAAGAGCGCGTAGCGGAGCTAGCGTCCGGCGCGCTTCCTGCACTGCTGCCTGCCGTTTCAGACGCGCTGGCGGATCTGATCATTGACCAGGCCGCGCTGCCTTTGATGGAGCAGTGGAAGCACGGCGCCATCCGCACGCTCAAAGATCTGGAAAGTCAGCTGGCTGCGCGTATGGAAAGCGTTCTTGCCTCCCCTATGGCGCAGGAGGCGCTTGCGCCGTCGGTTTCTGAATGGCTTGTCACGCTTGAAAAGAAGCTGCAGGCCATGATCGATCCTATTTGCGACCGTTTTGAAGTGCCGCGCAAACAGATGAAGCTGAATCTGTCTGCTGCCGGCGCAGGACAGATGAATCTGAAAGCGGCCGACTGGGTTGGTCTGCCCATGATGGGCACGGTACTGGCCGCTGTGGTTACGGTCATTACAGGCGTTGTGTGCGGCGGCAGCGGCGTTGCGCTGGTGGCGGCTGGTCCGCTGGGCTTTCTGGCTGGCGCGGTCATCGGTGCGCTGGCCTCGCTGCTGGGCTGGAACGTTCTTTCCGATTTGCTGATGAAATGGGATCTGCCGCTGCTTTTGCGCCGCATTCCCATTGAAAAACGGCTGACCAGCGATCAGAACCGCCGCGATATGCAGCGGCGCATTCTGGAAGCCCTCAGCCCGCAGGATTCGCCCTTCCGCAAGCAGCTGATCGACGGCTTTTCAAACGCCTTCAGCCAGCATGTGTACATGATTGCCCAGGCGGCGGAAATTCCCATCGAATGATGATCGAAAGGGGCGTTTATCTCTGATTATTCGTGCAGATGACTTAGCACAGACGAAGCAAACAGAGTGGGACGCCTCATGGCGTATCGCCATTCTGAGAGATTCAGAATATCAGCGCATTTGCGGCAGCAGCGAACACGGAGCTTATACCATCCTCTATAGCCGTCATTTTCCTTCATGGAAGATGCAGCTGGGTGATTTTATCGATTACAGCAACAAGCAAAGTCAAAATGCGCTTATCATTCTTTCGGAAGATGAACTTACCGAAGTAAAACAGATTTATCAGGGGCACGCCTGCAACGATCGCTTCCTGCGGCCGGATGAACCTGCGGTTCTGGTTCACAGCACCACGCTGGAATGCTGGGAATCTATCCAGCGGGATGGATGTTTGAAAAGCTGGAACCGTGCCAGAATGGAACGCGGTTTGAAAGAAGAAAAACCAATCGGCCATCTGCTCGGAGACCCTGAAGAGTTCCGAGACTTCATCATGTTCGGCAGCGGCGTTAACTGCGAAATTGTTGTTGCTTCCAAACAAGCAGGCCGTCTTGTGTATGACGGCAATGCGGAATACCAAAGCGGAGCAAGATTGTATCTGGACGCTGGTAAAATGGCCAGTGACGGTTTGCTTCTTCGCGATGGAAATCATCTGAAAGTCAAAGATCAGCTTCCGCTGAATTCCTATCTGCTGTGGGCAGCCACATGGAAAGAAATGGGGTTGCCAGACCGAATCACAACTCCGGCGGTTTTCGCATCCACAGCTGACAAAACATTTGAAAAAAGGCAAACATCTGTGTAATAAAAGCGTCTGAAACCATTGACACAAAACACTTTTTGTAGTATTCTATCTCGGTAAGCCGCTCAAGCGGGGTTTTCAAGTGCGCAAAAAACGCCACCCTGACGCTTGGCGAGTAATATTAGGAGGTGCTTTGCCATGTATGCCGTAATCGTGACTGGTGGCAAGCAGTATCGTGTGTCCCAGGGGGACGTTATCTATGTGGAGAAACTCGACCAGGAAGTAGACAGCAAGGTCAACTTCGATGTCCTCATGCTGGGCAGCGAAGAAGGCGTTGAGATCGGCACTCCCACCCTCGCCGGTGCGAAGGTTGAAGGCAAGGTAGTTGCTCAGGTTAAGGGCGAGAAGATCATCATCTTCAAGTACAAGAGCAAGAAGAACTACCATCGCAAGGCCGGTCACCGTCAGCAGTACACCAAGGTGGAGATCACCTCTATCGGCTGATGACAACCGTGCAAGTAAGGCGGGATGAAAACGGCATTTGCGGCCTCACGGTCAAAGGACATGCCGGTTACGCCAGAAGCGGTCAGGACATCGTCTGCGCCGCAGCAAGCGTGCTCATCACCACCTGTGCCAACGCTCTTCAAAGCGTTGCGGATATCACCCCTCAGCTGGAAGTAACGGAAAAGCCCGCACTCATCGCCGTGGACTTGCCCAGGGGACTTTCCCCCACGCAGGATCACGACGCGCGGATCATCCTCACAACCATTCTGCAGGGCTTTCAGGATATCGCAGCGCAGTATCCCCGGTATTTACAAATCATTTGATGGGAGGAACATCAACATGTTGAAGCTGAATCTTCAGTTTTTCGCCCATAAAAAAGGTGTGGGCTCTACCCGTAACGGCCGCGACAGCGAAAGCAAGCGTCTGGGCTGCAAGCGCGCCGATGGTCAGTTCTCTCTGGCCGGTAACATCCTCGTTCGTCAGCGCGGCACTCACATCCATCCCGGCCTGAACGTGGGCATCGGCAGCGATGACACCCTGTTCGCTCTGAAGGATGGCATTGTGCGTTTCGAGCGTCTGGGCCGCGACAAGAAGCAGGTTTCCGTTTACCCCGTTGAGACCGCTTCTGCTGCTCAGTAAGCATCGCATCACAAAAAGAAGCTGCAGAAATGCAGCTTCTTTTTTCGCATAAGGGAGATCTGACCTATGATCGGAACAATTATCAACTGTTTCGCCATCATTCTGGGTTCTGCTTTCGGCTTGCTCCTGCGCCGCGGCATGAAGGAGTCCATCTCCAAAACCGTTATGCAGGGCGTTGGCCTGAGCGTGATCCTGATCGGCGTGCTGGGCGCGATTGAAACGCAAAATACGCTGCTGGTGATTCTGTCCATGGTCATTGGCGGCGTGATGGGCGCATGGATCAACATTGATGCAAAGATGAACCAGCTGGGCGAATGGGCGCAGAAGAAGCTCACCCGCGACGACAGCGAAAACAACACCTTTGCGCAGGGCTTTGTAACGGCCAGTCTGGTGTACTGCGTGGGTGCAATGGCCGTGGTAGGCGCGCTGGACAGCGGCATTCGCGGCGACCATTCCACACTGATCGCCAAAGCCATTCTGGACGGCGTAACAGCCATCGTATTTACCAGTTCGCTGGGCATTGGCGTCATGCTTTCCGCTGTGCCGATCCTCATTTACCAGGGTTCCATCGCCCTGCTGGGTACCGCCATCGCACCGCTTCTGAGCGATGCAGTCATTACCGAAATGAGCGCCGTAGGCGGTCTGCTCATCATGGCCATCGGCATCAATATGGTGCTGGAAAAAGACATCAAAGTCGCCAATCTGCTGCCTGCCATTCTCATTCCTTTCCTCTACTACCCCATTGCACAGCTTTTCTGAGGTGAACAATTATGGCATCCATCATCAAAGACGCATCCCTCGCCCCGCAGGGCAAACAGAAGATCGAATGGGCCGCCAAACACATGCCCGTTCTCAACGGCATTGCCGAAGACGTAAAACGCAACCAGAGCATGAAGGGCCTCAAGGTGGCTCTTTCCGTGCACATGGAAGCCAAGACGGCCTATCTGGCCAAGCTGCTCAGCGAGTGCGGCGCGGAAGTGTACGCTACCGGCTCCAATCCCCTCTCCACGCAGGATGATGTGGCGGCTGCGCTGGCGGAAAGCGGCGTGAACGTATTTGCCACCCACGCCTGCACCGCCGAGGAATACCACGATCATCTGTGCATGGCGCTCAGCTGCATTCCCGACGTGCTGGTGGATGACGGCGGCGAAATGCTGAACATCCTGCACGAAGAGCATCCCGAGTGGGCCGTCAACCTGCGCGGCGGCTGCGAAGAAACCACTACCGGCGTCATCCGCATCCGCAACCGTGCCAAGGCCGGCAAGCTGAACTTCCCCATGTTCAGCATTAACGACGCCGACTGCAAGCACCTCTTTGATAACCGCTACGGCACCGGCCAGAGCGTGTGGGACGGCATTATGCGCACCACCAACCTGAATGTTGCCGGTTCCACCGTGGTTGTCGCCGGTTACGGCTGGTGCGGCAAGGGCGTAAGCATGCGTGCCAAGGGCATGGGCGCGAAGGTGATCGTAACCGAGGTGGATGCCGTGAAGGCCATCGAGGCCGTCATGGACGGCTTTACCGTAATGCCCATGGATGAAGCGGCTCCTCTGGGCGATATCTTCATCACCGTTACCGGCTGCGACGGCGTGGTCACTGCCAGGCACATGCTGACCATGAAGGACGGTGCAATCATGTGCAATGCCGGTCACTTTGACGTGGAAGTAGATGTAGCCGGTCTGCGCGCCATGGCCAGGGAAAGCTGTGAGATTCGCAAGAACATTGAATCCTTTACCCTGGAAAACGGAAAGACCGTCTACCTGCTGGGCGAAGGCCGACTGGTGAACCTTGCCTGCGGCGACGGCCATCCCGTGGAGATCATGGACATGAGCTTTGCCCTGCAGTTTGCCTGTGCGCTGCGCATGGCCGAAGCAGGCAAGACCCTGAAACCTGATCTGTACGACGTGCCCAAGGATATTGATCAGGAAGTAGCGCTGCGCAAGCTGACCGCTTTGGGCGTAAAAATCGATACCCTCACGCCCGAGCAGGAGAAATATCTGCACGGCTGATGCTACTTTCGGTTCTGCCTGATCCTGTGATCCAGCAGATACCACTCAAAAACCATCATACTCATATCAAGCTTATAGGTTATTCCCGCCCGAATAAACAGTTGGTAAAGAATGGTGTGCTCGTCCAGCAGTTCTTCCCAGATCCACTCGATCATTTCTGCTGCAAGCGTCATTTTCCATTTGCCATGCCGTTTTTCGGGCGGGACTTTTTTGAACAGGTAATGCGCATGCTTTTGAATCAACGGAAATTGTTTGACTGCTTCGTTCAATAATTCCATTTACTCCACCTCCTTAACACGATTTTACACGATTATACATTGTCTTTCAATGGTTAATCCTATTTGAGGCTATTATTTGATTGAGGTGAATGATGATGAAACCACTCAAGAAAAGTATTAGCATCACATTGGATGCCGATATCATTGAAAAGACAAGAACACTGGCAGAAGAAAGCGACCGTTCCTTTTCACAATACGTGAACATCCTGCTGAAGAAACACATTGAAGCCAAGGAAAACAAACAAAAGAACGAAGACGCGGAATAAGCTTTTCCGCTTCATCCGGCAGCACGCATTTGCTCCCCTCTCATAAGGGCTGCAAATGCGTGCTGCATTTTATTCGTACGCAAAAGGCTCTTCCATTACCCGTATCCTCCCCATTGTATTCTCTTTGTATTTCTATGTACTTTTTCACCCTAAAGTGACATTAACCCGTTGACAACCACCCCTTTCTATGCTAATATGCCATCAATATCAAGCCGACAAAGGCAGGAAGGGAGGAGTCGTACGTGACGAACCGATGTGCCATGCGAATGAACATGATGTGCGCGTGCGATTTTGGCCCGTGCTATTTGTGTTGCGTCGCTTGATTGAAAAAATCGCTGTAAGCCGCTTCGCAGATTGCGCGAAGCGGATTTTTTGTTGAAAGGTGTGCAAAGGATGACGCCACAAATTGAGATCCGGGGACTCAGCAAGATCTATCCCATCCCCGGCGGCGAGGTTCATGCGCTGACCAACATCAACCTGACCATTGAAAAGGGCGATATCTACGGCATTATCGGCATGAGCGGTGCGGGCAAGAGCACGCTGATCCGCTGCCTGAACCGACTGGATACGCCGACGGACGGCCAGATCCTGATTGACGGTGAAAACATTCTGGCCATGGATAAAAAGCAGCTGCGCGCTACACGCCGCCGCATGGCCATGATCTTCCAACAGTTTAACCTGCTGATGCAGAAGAGCGTTGCCCGCAACGTTCGCTACCCGCTGGAAATTGCAGGCGTGCCCAAGAAGCAGGCAAACGAACGCGTAATGGAACTGCTTCGTATTGTTGGTCTGGAAGACAAGGCCAACGCTTTCCCTGCACAGCTTTCCGGCGGCCAGAAGCAGCGCGTTGCCATCGCCCGCGCACTGGCCAGCGATCCGGAAATGCTCCTGTGCGATGAGGCCACCAGTGCCCTCGACCCCATGACCACCCAGAGCATTCTGGCCCTTCTGCAGAAGATCAATCAGGAACTGGGCATTACCGTGGTGCTCATCACCCATGAAATGGCCGTTATCCGCCAGATCTGCAACAAGGTTGCCATTCTGGATGGCGGTCTGCTGGCTGAGGAAGGTACCGTGGACGATGTGTTCATGCACACCAAATCTGCCGCCGGACGCAGGCTCTTTGGCATTCTGCCCGACCAGGAGGAGATTCCTCCTCAGCCTGCTATCCGCATCGTATTTGACGGTGAAAGTGCTGAACAGCCCATTATCAGTAAACTGGTCAAGGAGATCGGGCTGGATGTGAACATCCTGTCCGCCGATATCCGCCAGCTCAACCAGAAAGCCTACGGCCAGATGATGATTGCCCGTCCCGATGATCCCTTTGAGCTTCAGCAGGTGATGGAATACCTGCGCGGGCTGGGCATGACGGTAGAGGAGGTGCATGTGCCGTGACCTGGGAAAAGCTGCTTCCCCTGCTTTGGGACAGTACGGTGGAAACCCTGTACATGACGTTCTGGTCCAGCCTGATTGCTTATGCAGTCGGCCTGCCGCTGGGCGTGCTGCTGGTTGTAACCCGCAAGGGCGGCATCATGCCGGCGCCCACGTTCAATGCCGTGTTGGGCGTAGCCATCAACTTCCTGCGTTCCATTCCCTTCATCATTATGCTGGCTGTGCTCTTCCCTGTGACCCGCGCGGTCATCGGTACAGCCATCGGTACCAAGTCGATCGTTTTCCCGCTTATTATCAGCGCATTTCCTTACATCGCCCGCATGGTGGAAGGTTCGCTGGATGAAGTGGATCACGGCATTATCGAGGCTGCGCAGTCGATGGGTTCCACCAACTGGCAGATCATCACCAAAGTGCTTCTGCCGGAAGCCGTTCCCTCGCTGGTGAACGGTGCAGCCATCTGCGTGACCACCATCCTCGGCTACACCGCCATGGCAAGCGCTGCCGGCGGCGGCGGATTGGGTGCGCTGGCCATCGTCAAGGGCCTGAATGTGCGCAAGTTTGATGTGATGTATTCCGCAAGTCTGCTGCTGGTTGCCCTTGTACAGCTCATTACCGTCTTTGGCGGTCGTCTTACCCGCCGCCTGGATCATAAGCATCGTTAATAATGAAAGGAGATATCCCCATGAAGAAATTCCTCGCTCTGGTACTTGCCCTGGCTCTGACCCTGTCTCTGACCTCCGCTTTCGCCGCTGAAAAGATCAGCGTGATCGCCACCGAGAATCCCCATGCCGAAGTCATGGAACTGGTTGCCGACGATCTGAAGGAACTGGGCTACGAACTGGAACTGACCGTTGTTTCCGACTACGTGGTTGAGAACCCCGCCACCTCCGCCGGCGACGTTATGGCCAACTTCTTCCAGCATGTACCCTATCTGGCCGGCTACAACGCTGAGGTTTCCGAAGCTGAACAGCTGGTTGCCGTGATCTACACCCACTTTGAGCCCATGGCCATCTATGCAGGCACCAAGACCTCTCTGGAAGAGATCGCCGAGGGCGACACCATCGCCGTGCCCAACGACCCCGTTAACGAAAACCGCGCCCTGCTGCTGCTCCAGAACGCCGGTCTGATCAAGCTGCCCGAAGGCACCACTCTGGAGAGCACCTGCACTCCCCTGGATATCGTGGAAAACCCCTACAATCTGGAAATCGTTGAGCTGAACGCCGAGCTGATCCCCGGTGCCCGCGCCGACGTGGCCTACGCCGTGATCAACGGCAACAACGCCACTCTGGTTGAGCTGATCCCCAACAAGGATGGCCTGTACGTGGAAGCTGCCGACAGCGAAGCTGCCAATGCTTATGTGAACATCGTTGTTGTGAAGCCCGAGAATGCCGAGGCTGAGTGGGTCAAGGCGCTGGAAAAGGTTATCTACACTCAGGAAGTGTACGATCTGATCGTGAACGCCGGCTTCGCCCCCACCTTCACCCCCGCTGAATAATCACCACACAAACAAAGCGCCGTCTGATCGTCAGGCGGCGCTTCTTTCACGCAAAGGAGGGTTTCCTATGAAAGTGCTGATGCTGGGCAACAGCTTTACCTATTTTCATGATACGCCCAAAATGGTCGCTGCGCTGTTGGGAGAGGAAGTGGATTCCGTTACCCGCGGCGGCGCTTACCTGTACCAGATGCTCGAGCCTTCCGACGAACTGCACGCGCAGGTGATGGAGGCCATCAACCGCCAGAAATGGGATTACATCGTTTTGCAGGAGCAGAGCAACACGCCCGCGCTGCGGCCCAAGCTGTTTCATGCAAGCGTCCAAAAGCTGTGCGAAATCATCCGTGCAAACGGCGCTAAGCCCGTGCTGTACGCAAGCTGGGCCTACCGCGAAGGCAGCGAAAAGCTGGCTTCCACCGGTCTGAGCTACGCTGAAATGGATAAGGCCATGTACAACAGCTACCACAAAGCGGCTGAAGAAAACGGCGCGCTTGTGGCGGATGTGGGCAAGGCATTCACCGAGCTCCGTCAGTGGATCGATCCCTATGAAAAGACGGATGATTATCATCCCTCCGAAGCCGGTTCTGTGCTGGCTGCCCATGTGATTGCAAAGGTGCTGGAAGATGACTGGAACAAACGCTGAAACCAGCATTCGCCCCGCCGTACCAGCCGATGCAGCGCGCATCGCCGAAATCGAAATTTTTAATTACAGGCTGAACTTCTACCCCATTTTTCAAAACGATTGGTTTTATTTTGACGAACTGCAGGTACCCAAACTGATACAGGCATATCTTGCCGAACCCGACCTTCTTGAACGCACATCCGTTTATGACGACGGCGTTGTCAAAGGCTTTATCCGTTTGAATGGTCAGCAGATCGAAAAGCTGTTCGTGGAACCCGTTCTGCAAAACCAGCACATTGGAGCAGCATTGCTGAAATACGCCATTGAACACCAGAACGCCCGCTTCCTGTGGGCGCTTGAAAAGAATACAAGAGCCATCGCGTTCTACCAAAAGCATGGTTTTCGGCCAACCGGCGAAAAGATCCTGGAAGAAGACACAACTGAATATCTGATTCGTATGGAACGATAAAAAAAGAGGAACCTGCAGCAGGTTCCTCTTGCTTTTTACTCGATACCACGGATATTGCCAAACGGGAAAACCACCCAGCGCACCTGACCAACGATCATATCGCGGGTGATGGCTGCAGGCTTGGAGTAGCTGTAGTAGTTACGGCTGTCGTGGCTGTTGTCACGGTTATCGCCCATGACGAAGTACTCTTCCTCACCCAGCGTAAAGGGCGCCATAGAGAAGCCGTTATCGTTGCGGCTGGGAGTCAGATAGGGTTCGTCCAGCTTTTCTCCGTTACGGTACACCACGTTGGAAATAATGGAGATCACATCGCCGGGTACGCCCATCACGCGTTTGACGAAGTTTTCCTTGCGGCCGGGATACTTGCAGATGATTACATCACCATGTTCGGGATCACCAACCAGATACTCCGGCTTGGTTACGATCATCACTTCACCGTTCTGCAGGGTATCGCACATGCTTTCGCCATCCACGCGAATCGGTTCAAACACAAAGGTACGAATGGGCAGCGCAATCGCCACCGCTGCCACCAGCGTCAGAATCCAGCTGACCAGTTCCTTTTTCCAGTTAGTAGGCTGTTTGTTCTTTTTGCCTTTGATTTCCTGCTCGTTTTCATCCTCGGCAAGCACTTTTTCGTTTTCGGTCTGCATCAGTCATTTCCTCCTTGGTTGCCGGCTGCCATGGCTCGCAGTGTTTCTTCTTCCGGAATGGGGCCCTGCTCCAGCACCTTTTTGCGGCGCTTCACAAAATCGGCCCTGTCCATCATCACAATTCGTTCGCAGCCCAGGCATTTGATCTTGATATCCGCCCCAATGCGGATAACGGTCCATTCATCGCTGCCGCAGGGATGCGTCTTGCGCATTTTCACTTTATCGCCCAACCGAATCTCTTCCACCAGACTGCACCTCCGCAACACATGTACGAAGTATTATACCTCTCTCATTCAAAAGTTGCAAGCCGCGCAGGAAGGCAATTTCGGGTGCATGTGTAAACAAACGGTAAAAGAACGGCCTGACGAAGGGGTTCGGCTTGCTGCCGGGGGGCAAACTGTGCTATACTGTGTACATTAATTCGATCAGGAGGCCGATTGATGATGTCCACCCGTTCCAAGCGCAAGAAGGATACCAAGCAGCTGCTGGTACGCATTGTCAGCTTTTCTCTGGCCGTGCT
The DNA here is from genome assembly GCA_017547285.1 of Clostridia bacterium. Taxonomy (GTDB): domain Bacteria; phylum Bacillota; class Clostridia; order Christensenellales; family Aristaeellaceae; genus Limiplasma. Next base: position 23,768 of record JAFYQB010000046.1, on the reverse strand, counting down.
CATGGTGCTGAGTGTTGTGATGGCCTATGTGTGGCAGTGGTAACAGACAGAAAGATAACGTATGAAAAGCGGATGTTCGTGCTTGAACATCCGCTTTTGCTTTATTTGTGCACCGGCAGTTCAAACCAGAAAACGCTGCCCGCTCCTTCGCGGCTTTCCACTCCGTAAGCCATGCCATGGCTTTCCAGAACGGCTTTGACAATGCTCAACCCCAGCCCGCTGCCAATTCTGGCGCGACGGTGTGGTCTGCTGCCACGGAAGTATCGGTCCCAGATATACGGCAAATCCTCCGTCGAAATCCCCTCGCCGGAATCGCGAACCTCCACGCGCACATATTCGCTCCGCAAAAGCTGACAAACCTTGACCGTACGGTCTGCGCCCGTATAGGTGAGCGCATTGTTGATCAAATTGTAAACCACCTGCTGTACCTTAATCTCGTCTGCAAACACCTGTACATTCATTTCAGCTTCAAAATCAATATGATATCCATCCTGTTCCGTCAGCTTGGCATAACGGGCCAGAATACTGCGAATGCAATCCGTCAGATTGAAAACCGTTCGATTCAGTGCACCCAGTTCACGCTTCGTCCGATGAAGATCCAGCACCGAATTGACCAGTGTGGTAAGGCGGCGTGTTTCATCGATAATCACCTGCATGTTTTCCTGTGTGTTCTCATCCGGCAGGTCACGCACTGCCTCCGCATATCCTTCGATCAACGTAAGCGGCGTTCGCAGGTCATGGCTGATGTTGGCGAGCAGCTCGTTCTGCATTTCCTCCACCTTGTGCAGGTCGATCGCAGCCTGCATCAACTGCCGGTTGAGCAGACTGATTTCGCGGTAGTCCGCATTGGAAACCGGTTGATATTCTCCCCGGCTGAGCATAGCGGCTGCCTGCATGGTTTCTATCAAAGGACGGGTGATGCGTTTTGACAGCACCAGCGAAAGCAGGAAGGACAGAAGCACCAGAATGGCAGAAATGACATACAGTTCGTTGCGAATGGTTTGCACTGTGCCGGTTACGGGCGTGATGAGCGTGTTGAGAAACACATAGGCCATATCACCATCGCGTCTCACAGCGCACTGCACAGTCATCAGGCTTTTGGCTCCCCCGTCATCGCTGGGCGGCACGCTGCCGCGAAATTTTCGTGCATCGTACAGATGATTGCGAAAGGCCTCCAGCGGAAATTCGGAAGCAACTACACTGTTTTTTTCTGCCAATGTCCCGGCATAACGCCACAGATCAAAGGGGCTCATACGATGAATCAGACAGCCGTTCCATGATTCAGCTGCTGCAATAACATGCATGGTTTCATCGGTCACCAGCACGCATACATTATCCTGCTCTGCGATACGGTCGGCAAGCGTTTGCAGGTTTTCATTATCAATATTGTGAACGATACTTTCCGAAAAGGAGCGCAGCATTTTCGTTTTCTGCATACGGTAGAATTCATCCGGAAACACAATCTGGAACAGCCACTAAAGCACGATCAGCAGGGCTGTAAAAACCAAAAAATATAGAAAAATACGCGTACGGATGCCCGTAGAACGCTTCCAGTGCGCAAAGCGTTCCCATAAAAAGGATCCTTTCGCAGCGATCTCAGTCAACAACTTTTTCAAAACGGTATCCCACTCCTCTGAGCGTGGTGATGCAACGTGCGTACTCGCCAAGCTCCTTACGAAGCAATTTGATATGTGTATCCAGCGTACGGTCGTCGCCGAAGAAATCATAGCCCCACACTTCGCTGATCAGCCGCTCGCGTGTAAGGGCGATGCCCCGGTTGCGCACCATGTAAAACAGCAGGTCATATTCCTTCGGGGATAATTCCAGCATTGTTCCGTCAACATCCACCTGTCGGGCTGTAAAATCTACCGTCATTCCGCCAATCTGCACTGTTTCATGGGCTGCTTCCCGCACATACGAACGGCTGCGGCGCAGCACTGCACCAACGCGCATCATCAATTCACGCGGTGAGAATGGTTTGACCACATAATCATCCACGCCGAGTTCAAAGCCATGAATTTTATCGTACTCCTCGCCGCGTGCCGAAAGGAAGATGATGGGCACGCTGCTGGTTTTTCGAATTTCTCTGGCCGCTGAAAAGCCGTCCAGCTCCGGCATCATGATGTCCAGGATCACCAGATCCGCCGGATTGTTTCGCGTCATTTCCACTGCCTGCATGCCGTTTTCCGCTTCCGCTATCTCATAACCCTCAAAAACCGCATATTTGACAATCAGCCTGCGGATTCTTTCTTCGTCATCAACAATCAACAGTTTCATATTCTGCACCGCCCTATTGCAAAAATCAATGGAGCGGCGCAGGCGTACAGGCCTGCGCCGCTCCATTGAAAGAATACGCTTTCAAGGTGAACAACGCATGAACAAATATGAAATTTACTCATCAGCTTCGGCCGCATCAAAGGGCAGCGGAATACGGTTCTGACCCATCTCCCACAGCTTGTCCAGACGGTAGAAGTCGCGCTCTTCCATATGGAAGATGTGCACCAGCACTTCGCCGTAATCCAGCACGATCCAGCGGCCTTCCTGATGGCCTTCCTTGCGGATGGGATCCATGCCCATTTCCGTCATTTTCTCTTCCACTTCGTCAGCCAGCGTGCGAACCTGAATGGTGGAGCGGCCGGTTGCGATCAGCATGGCGTCGGTGATGACGGTCAGGTCCTTCACGTTAAGGGCAACAATGTTCTGAGCTTTCTTTTCGTACAGAATATTGGCAATCCTGGTAACCAGTTCGTTCATGTTGACATCTCCTTTATGTTGATTTTTCTTTTTTACACAATTCGCTGCAGCCAGTCCGCCACCTGCTGGGTCAGCGGATGCGGTTCGGTATTCTGACTGCGCACATATTCCAGCGTGGACTGCAAGCTGTGCAGCATGGCTGCGCCCAGATCCTCTTGCGCCAGCCTGCGCACCTCTTCCAGCGCGGGATAGCTGCGGCGGGAAGGTTCGATTTTATCCGAAAGGAAAACGATCATATCCAGCGGAAGCATGCCTACCTTGCCGGTGGTATGGCATCGGATGGAAGACAAAATGATGGGATCAGTCACCCCGTATTCCTTTTCAGCCACCACTGCGCCAGCCGGCCCGTGCAGCAGGTTGCCGCTTTGCAGGGTCTCCTTGTCCAGCAGCAGACGGCTGTCGCGGGCAATGCGCTGCATGTCGGCAAGGGGCAGGCACTTTGCGCAGTCATGCAGAAGGCCCGCCAAAGCAGCCCGATTCTCATTGACGCCATGGATACGCGCCAGTTTCCGGGCGGTATGCGCCACCAGCAGCGAATGCACCAGCCGCTTGTCCGAAAGCGTTTGCCGGAGTCTGGCATAGAACTTGGCAGCGCCCGGGACTGCTTTGCAGCCGTACAGGCCCATCAGACGGATGTACTCCTCCACTTGCGGCGGAAGTTCGGGAACCTCCTCCCCCTTTTCCAGCTTTGCTCGGATGGCGGTGGAGGAAATCTTGCTGGGTGGCAGGGTCAGAAATGCAAAGGTTGCGCCGCGCGCTTCCAGTTGTGCAACGCTTGGATGATTGCGGATTTCATCCGAAGAACGGCAGCAGACCAGAAAACGGCACATGGTAAACACCTTGTCCGCTTTACGCCAGTTGGGCAGATCCACCAGCGTGTCTTCGCCGATGATATAATCGATTGCGGTATCCGGCATCTGCTTCTGCATACGCCCCAGGGTATCAACGGTATAGATGATCCCCTCACGGTCGATTTCCATGCGGCTGGCCGTAAAGCCGGGCATGCCGTATACCGCCAGACGGGTCATTTCATAGCGGTCTTCCGCATCCTCCAGCCCTGCACGCTTGTGCGGCGGATTGCCGGTGGGCAAAAAAATGATACGTTCCAGATCGAATTCGCGCTTTGCACAGACAGCCATTTCAATATGCCTGGCATGAATAGGATTGAAACTGCCGCCCATGATGCCGATGCGTTCCTTAGGCACGTTTGCGCCTCCTTCCAAGAGGAGAAAAATTCTCCTGTATAGCATTATACAAGAAAATCCCCAAAAAGGGAAATACTTTCTGATAAAGCAATGCCGTTAAGGAGGATTTATGCAGAAATACCGCCCCAAAACAGCGTTGGCAGAAATATCGGACAGGCTTCTTCGGGCAGCGGCAGCCGCGGCGGCAGGCATTGCATGGTTTATATACCTGTGGGGACTGTGCCTTCCGGCGCTTACGGCAGGCGCTGCACTGGGCGCAATGCTTTGGCTGTGCGTACGCCAGTTTTCCAAACAGGCTACCCGAAAACGCGAGAAACAGATGCGGCAGATGATCGGCGGAGAACTGGCGATTGAACGCCTCCTTCTGGAATCTCCCCGGAAAGCCGCCTTTCAATGCGCATTGTGGCTTGCGCCGCGCTATCCGCTGGAGATGCACAAAGCTGTGGAATGGAGCGTAATCGGATTGCTGGACGGTCAAAAAACCTGCATCCGCCTGATCGCCTGCCATCATTCGCAAAAGATCACCGCGCAGCAGGTGGTGGAATGCGCCCGCGAAGCGCGTGAAAGGCAGATGGAGCAGACTTTGCTCTGCCTGACTGCCGAAGCCTCCGCCGACGCGCTTTCCTACGCCGCTTCGTTTAAGCCGCCCATCAAAATCATTCAACGAAGCGAGCTGATCGAGCTCGCCGGATATGCGCATCCGGCGACGGACGAGGATCTGCGCAGCATTGGTCGACAAAAAAGAACACGGCACAGCGCACAGGAGTGGCTGGCCGTGGTACTGGACGCATCACGCGCCCGACGATATTTGTGCTACGGCGCTGGTCTGGGCACATTGGCGCTGTTTACCGGCAGTCGGTATTACCCCATACCGGCAGTTGTTTGTCTTGGGCTGTACGCCGCGTGCAGGCTCCGCAAGCTTAACCGGCGCAGGCGTTGGACAGATTGATCCACTGTTCCACAGAAAGCGCTTCGCCGCGTACGCTGGCGGGCAAACCGCATTTTTCCAGCGCCGCTCGCAGCTTTTCGCTATCCACCACACCCTTCAGAGCGTTGGTAAGCGTTTTGCGGCGCATGCCGAATCCAGCTTTCACCATGCGCATCAGCAGCTTTTCATCCGTTACGGGAAGGGGCGGTTCTTTGCGCATATCCAGGCGGACAAAAGCGCTGTCCACCTTGGGCGGCGGCGTGAAGCACTCAGCAGGCACGATCTGCACCAGCGAAGGCTCACAGAGCAGCTGGCAGCGAACACTGAGAATGCCGTACAGCTCCGTGGACGGCGCGGCCATCAGCTTTTCGCCCACTTCTTTCTGGATCATCACGCTGATCTGTCGGATGGGCAGACCGCTGTCCCACAGCATTTCAAAAATAGGGGTGGTAATGTTGTACGGAATGTTGGCGATCACATAGAAGTTCTCGCCCAGCGGTGCGCAGATTTCCTTTAGATCCAGCTTGCGCACGTCGCCTTCCACGATGGTCAGGTTGTCGTAAGCTTCTGTGTTCACCCTGAGGAACGGAATCACATCGTGATCCACCTCAATGGCGGTCACCTTTCCGGCGGCAGCGCACAGGCACTTGGTCAGCGTGCCTGCACCGGGGCCGATTTCCAGCACGCAGTCATCCCTGGTAACGCCGGTGGCCTCCACCAGAGAACGCAGCAGTTCCTCATCGTAGAGGAAATGCTGACCCAGATCATGCTTGTAATGAATGCCGCTGTTTTCGCGGCGGCGAGCGTTTTCAAATGATTTTTTCACTGCGTTTTCCCTTCGTCAATCTGTACATTTTCGCGTCCAAAGGTATCAATCAGCGTCTTCTGCGCAGTTTCACGCACGGCGTCAAGCTTCTGGTTGCCCGCATCGCTGGCCAGCACCGGCTCGAAAACAGCGGGCTGACCGGTGATGTCGGTGATCATCTGACTGATGCGTTCCCTGCGCTTGGGCTGTGCCAGACCGTCATACTTGGCACGGTCGCTGATGGGAACAAGCACCTGATAGACATTGCCCTTTGCACCAATGAACTTGCTGGTTTTGATGAAAGCCAGCATGGACGGTTCCTTTTTCTTGATGGTATCGAGCACGCGATCCCACACGCCCTGCGCATCAGCGGGAACGGGCGGCAGCTGCGGCCTGGGCGGCTTCAGGGCTTCCGCTTTGGGCGCAGATTCCCTGGTTGCAGCGGCAGGCTGTACTGCGGCAGCAGGTACCAGCTGTCCGCTGGCAATATCCGCCTCCAGCCTGCTCAGTTTGGCTTCCAGCTCGCCAAGGCGTTCGAGCAGCGCACTGTTATCCTCTCCCGAACTCTGTTCGCAGGCATGCAGCGCGGCGGATTCCAGACCGATGCGCGGAGTGGATGCAAAGCGCAGTTCTCCTTCTGCACGCATGAACAGATCCAGCATTTTGAGCAAACGGGCTTCGGAGAATTTTTCCGCCTGTTCGCGATAGCGCTTTTCATCTTCCTCAGTCACGTCAAGAATGGAAGCGGCATCCTGCCTGACCGCCTTCACCGTAAGCAGCGAACGACTGTGGCCGCTCAGTTCGCGCAGGAACACCTGCGGTTCGCGTCCGGAGCGCATCAGCTCGTCCACTTTGCGCATTACGCCGCATTCGTCACGATTGGCAAGAATATCAAAAAAAGCAAACAGAAATTCACGGTCACTTGTACCCAGCATATCGCGCGTCTGCGCAGCGGTAATTACGCCGCCTTCCGCACCGGCCACACACATATCCAGAATACTGAATGCGTCGCGCATCGCGCCTTCGGCGGCGCGCGCAACCATGCGCAGGGCCTCGTCCTCAGCCGTGATACCCAGATCATTCAGCGCTTCACGCATGCGGTCTACCATCAGTTCCGAGGGGATGCGTCCAAAATCATAGCGCTGAACGCGGGAAAGAATGGTGGCAGGCAGCTTCTGCGGCTCGGTGGTGGCAAGAATAAACACCACATGAGCGGGCGGCTCCTCCAGCGTTTTGAGCAGCGCATTGAAAGCAGCGGTGGACAGCATGTGAACTTCGTCGATGATATAAACCTTGTAGCGGCCAATCTGTGCAGGATAGCGCACCTGTTCCAGCAGTTCGCGGATGTTATCCACGCTGTTGTTGCTGGCAGCGTCCAGTTCCAGCACATCCATGGTGGTTTCGGTCATGATGGCGCGGCAGGCGTCGCACTGTCCGCACGGATCCCCTTCGTTGGGATTCTGGCAGTTGATGGCACGGCTCATAAGCTTGGCCATGGTGGTTTTGCCGGTACCGCGGCAGCCGCAGAAAAGATAGGCATGCGCAATACGCCCCGCTTCAATCTGCCTGCGCAGGGTCTTCACAGTCGCCGTTTGTCCCAGCACCTGTTCAAAGTTCTGCGGTCTCCACTTGCGGTAAAGAGCCTGATAAGCCATAAAACACCTTCCTGAACATACGAACGGGCGTAAACCCGCTCCATAATACTCCTATCATAGCGTTTTCGCGCCCGAAGGTCAAGAAAAAAGAGGAGTTGAGCCTCTTTGTACAGTATATTATCAGAAAGGTCAGCTTTTACCAACGAAAGGAGACTTGCCCATGACGATCCGTCAGCGTCAGGAAGCCGAGGAGCAGGCCCGCCTGTCTCCGTATGCCGCCCTTGCTGCAGAGAGTGCAGGCCGCGCGCATCCCATCAGCGACTGTGAACTGCGCACCTGTTATCAGCGCGACCGCGACCGTATCATTCACTGCAAGAGCTTCCGCCGGCTCAAATACAAAACGCAGGTCTTTCTTTCACCGATGGGCGATCACTACCGCACGCGGCTTACGCATACGCTGGAAGTTTCTCAGGTGGCGCGCACTTTGGCGCGGTGCCTGAGACTGAACGAGGATCTGACCGAGGCCATTGCGCTGGGGCATGATCTGGGGCATACCCCATTCGGGCACATTGGCGAAACCACGCTTAACAACCTGATGCCCGGCGGATTCAAGCACAATCACCAGAGCCTGCGCGTGGCGGAAAAGCTGGAAAACGAAGGCAAAGGCCTGAACCTTTGTGCAGAAACGCTGGACGGCATCCGCAACCATTCCGGCGAGGACGAGCCCAAAACGCTGGAGGGCTGGTGCGTGCGCCGCGCTGACCGTATTGCCTACATCAACCACGATATTGACGACGCCATCCGCGGCGGCATTCTGAAGCCTTTTGAACTGCCCCGCCGCTGTTTGAAGGTGCTGGGCGAAACGCACGGCGACCGTATCAACCGCATGATCGCAGACATCGTGAACACCTCCATGAACCGCCCGCTGGTGGAGATGTCCCCCGAGGTAAGCGAAGCCAGCGACGAGCTGCGCAGTTTCCTTTTTGCCTACGTCTATCACGATGAGTGGCGAAAGAAAGAAGAAGCCCGCTGCGACTATATTCTTTCCGCGCTGTACGAACACTATCTGGAACACCCGGAGCAGCTGCCCGGCGAATACCTTGAAATCGTATACACCGAAGGCCCCGACCGCGCCGTGTGCGATTTCATCGGCTGCATGACGGACCGCTACGCCATCGACCAGTTCAACGCCCTGTTTGTTCCCAACGCGTTTGACAAAAAATGACGGCAAAACATGCGGGAAATGTCGGAAATTGTGGTCATACCGGCAGGAAAGTAAACGATTGCGGCGAATGAATAGGAGTGGGTGAAGGAACACATGGCCGGAAGGTACCCAGCCCCATGGCTGGAAGAACTAAGGGCAAGGGCCGACATCGTCAAAGTGATCGGCTCGTATGTAACGCTGAAGAAGAACGGGCATAGATATGTTGGTCTGTGCCCGTTTCACAACGAAACCGCTCCCTCCTTTTCCGTGGACGGTCAGAAGCAGGTATATCACTGTTTCGGCTGCAAGGCAGGAGGCAGCGTGATCCAGTTTGTGATGGATATCGAACGGCTCTCCTTTCAGGAGGCGGTCGCATTCCTGGCCGATCAGCTGCACATGCCGCTGCCCGAAATGCAGAACGATCCTGCATACGAACGAAAACGTTCGCTCAAAGAGCGCATTTATCTGGCAAACAAAACCGCTGCCAAGATCTATCATCAGCAGCTTTGGAAACCAGAGGGCGCGCACATTCTGGAATACCTGCAAAAGCGCGGGCTTTCGGACTCGGTCATCCGCCGTTTCGGCATCGGCGCTGCGCTGCCGTCCGCCACGGTGGGCCGACAGCTGACCAAGGAAGGCTTTACCGAAGAGGAGCTTATTCAGGCCGGTCTCATGCTCAACCGTGAGGGCCGTACCTTTGATATGTTCCGCAACCGCGCAATGTTCCCCATCATCGACGCCTACGGCAACGTCCTCGGTTTCGGCGGACGAGCCATGGGCGATGTGATGCCCAAGTATCTCAACACCTCGGACACCCCTGCTTTCAATAAACGTTATAACGTTTTTGCAGCCAATCTGCTGCGCAAGGCACGCGGGCTTACGCGGGTGATTCTGGTGGAAGGATACATGGACGTGGTGGCGCTTTCTCAGTTTGGCATTGAGGGCGTCGCTGCAACGCTCGGCACGGCGTTAACGCCGGATCAGGCACGTCTTTTGCACCGCTTTGCGCCCGAAGTACACATCGCCTATGACGGCGACCGGGCCGGCCAGAAGGCCATTCTGCGCGGTCTGGAAGTGCTGGAGGCAGAAAATGTGCCGGTCAAAGTGCTGGATTTTCCAGGCGGACTGGATCCGGATGAATACATCCGTCAGGAGGGCGTGGAAGCTTTTATGGCGCTCAAGCCCATTTCCGGCGTGCAGTACCGCATGCTGCGCCAGAAAGAACAGCACGATATGAGCACCGAAGAAGGCCGTACTGAATACGCCAAAGCCTGCGCCGTATTCCTGCGCAACGTAAAGGAACCGGTAGAGCTGGAAAACCATGTGAAGCGCCTTTCTTTGGAAACCGGCTTTACCCGCGAAGTGCTCATGCGGCAGATCGGCGTAACCACCGCAGCCGAACCGCAAAAACCAGCCGCGCCCAGACGCGAAGGTTTCCGCCAGAAGGCCAGAGAAGCGGCCGTCGTGGACTGGAACGCGCGTACGCTGCTGGCTGTGCTGGCTACGGGAAGGCTGCCGCGCGATATTGTATCGCCGGAAGAATTTGAAGACCCTGTACTTCGATCCCTGTGCGAATCGCTGGCAAACGGCGAAAGCGCCGCAGGACTGATGGAGCAGCAGGTGGATGAGGCCGGGCGGGCCGCCGTTGGCGACATTCTGAGCATCAGTACCGAGATGGATGATGACGGGCTGATGAAAATGGCGCAGGACTGCGTAAAGAAAATGCGCATCAGCCGGCTGGAACGCGAGCTGGACGCCATTCAGAAAAATCTGCCCAATCTGCCCAACGATGAACGTGCGCAGGAAACGCAGCGCGCGTTCGCCCTGATGAAGCAATTATCCGATTTGAAGTAAGTACCCTTTCGCGCACTAGAAGGAGTGAGAAAAGTTGAGTCAAAATCAGTCGCACGAAGCGATCAAGCTGAAACTCAACGAACTTTACGAGGACGCCAAGTCCAAAGGCACCATTACCCGCGACGAAGTTGCCCTTCAGCTGATGGAGCTGGAGATCGACGCCGAGCAGATGAACAAGGTATTTGAAACCCTTGAAGCGCTGGGCATCGATGTTGTTGCGGAGTTCGACCCCGTTCCGCCCGAAGAGCTGGTGGAGCCTGAACAGATCGACCTGAGCGTGCCCGAGGGCATCAGCATCGACGACCCGGTGCGCATGTACCTCAAGGAAATCGGCAAAGTGCCGCTTTTGACCGCTGATGAAGAAATCGATATCGCCCAGCGCATGGAACAGGGCGATGAAGTGGCCAAGAAAAAGCTGACCGAAGCCAATCTGCGACTGGTCGTTTCCATTGCCAAGCGCTATGTGGGCCGCGGCATGCTGTTCCTGGATCTGATTCAGGAAGGCAATCTGGGCCTGATCAAGGCGGTGGACAAGTTCGACTACCGCAAGGGCTATAAGTTCTCTACCTATGCCACCTGGTGGATCCGTCAGGCCATCACCCGCGCCATTGCGGATCAGGCCCGCACCATCCGCATTCCTGTGCATATGGTGGAAACCATCAACAAGCTTATCCGCGTTTCCCGCCAGCTCCTGCAGGAGTACGGCCGCGAGCCCACTCCCGAGGAGATCGCCAAGGTGATGAACATCAGCGAAAGCAAGGTCCGCGAGATCATCAAGATCGCGCAGGAGCCCGTTTCGCTGGAAACCCCCATCGGCGAGGAGGAGGACAGCCATCTGGGCGACTTTATCCCGGATGATGATGCGCCCGCCCCTGCCGAGGCTGCCAGCTTCACTCTGATGAAGGAGCAGCTGCTGGACGTGCTGGATACCCTCACCCCCCGTGAGGAAAAGGTGCTTCGCCTGCGTTTTGGCCTGGACGACGGCCATCAGCGCACGCTGGAGGAAGTGGGCCGCGAGTTCAAGGTAACCCGCGAACGCATCCGCCAGATCGAAGCCAAGGCGCTGCGCAAGCTGCGTCACCCCAGCCGTTCCAAAAAGCTGAAGGATTACCTTGACTGATATGATGACGAAACGCCGCGCGCCCTTATTGGACGGGCGGCTTTCCGCCGCTATGGCGCTGGCGGAAAATTGCCGCATGTTTGCGGATATCGGAGCAGATCACGGCCGACTGAGCGCAGTCATGCTTTTGCAGGATGAAAACCGCCGCGCTCTGACGGCAGACATCAGCGCGCCTGCTTTGCAAAAGTCCCGTGACCTGCTTGCCCGTCTGGGGCTTAACAGCCGCGTTACCTTTGCCGTTGCCAACGGTCTGGATGCGCTGAACGCCCTGAGGGATGAACACCCGGATACGGTGTTTATTCTCGGCATGGGCGGCGATACGGTAAGCGGCATCATTCGCCGGGGTGCGGACAAGCTGCTTGGCGCTGCGCTGATCCTGGGCGCACAGACCGATCTGCCGATGGTTCGCCAGACCCTGTGCGATATCGGCTACCGCATCTGCCGCGAGGTCATTGCCAGCGAGGGCAAGCACGATTATGTGCTGATCCGCGCAGAAGTCGGTCAGACAACCTATACCGAAGAAGAACTGCTGCTGGGCCCGGTGCTCCTGCAGGAAATGCCTGCAAACTGGCTGCCCCTTCTGGAACGACGCATGACCCTTTTGCAAAAAGGTTTGCAGGCCATGCGTGCTTCCAAACTTGAAAAGGATGCCGCTCGCCTTGCGCTGTTTGAGCGTGAAAGCGGCTATATTCAGCAGGTGATGGATCGTCTGCGAAAGGAATGAACGATGGTGAAGGTTCAGCAGATCTGGGACTGGCTCAATGCTTTTGCCCCCTTTGACAGCGCCGAGGGATTTGACAACGTTGGTCTGCTGATGGGCGACAAAAATGCTGAAGTGCATACGGTGCTGTTCGGTATGGATATCACCGAAGCGCTGGCGAAGCAGGCCGTTGAGCTTGGTGCGGAGCTGATCATCACCCATCATCCATTCATTTTCCGCGGTATCAAGCGCATAGACTATACCGGGCCGCAGGGGCGCACCATGACCCTACTCATGCAGCACGGTATCAATGTCATTGCTGCTCACACCAACTACGACAAGGCTCCTGGCGGCATTTGCGACAGCCTTGCCCATGCGCTTGGCCTGCACGCCGTGGAAAGCTGCGATGATTATGTGCGTGTAGGCACGCTGCCCGCTCCTCTGTCCCCCGCCGATTTTGCCGCAGTCATTCGCAAAGCGCTGCGGGTAGATCCTCGCTGCTGTTATGCGCAGAACAAGCTGATCACTCGCGTAGCAGTTTCCGGCGGCGCCTACGGCGAAGGTTATGAAGCCGCGCTGGCTGCCGGAGCAGACGCCTATGTGGTAGGCGAAATCGGCTATCACAATGTAGCGGATGCAACTGCATGCGGACTTGTCGTGTATGACGCCGGTCATTTTGCCACCGAGCTGCCCGGCGTAGTAAACCTGTATATGCGTTTTCTGGCGGATGCAGCCGCCTCCCGGTGGGAGGTACAGGCGCACCTGCATCAACTGGCTCCCTTTGCAGGAGCCCTTCTCGCCTTGCAATAAGGCATTCCCCTATGACCCACAAGGAGGTACCTCATGGAACAGACCGAAATGCTTTGGCAGTATCAGCAGGCCGATATGGCCGCAGATGCGTTTGAACGAGAAATCAAGCGCAGCCCCAACCGTGTGGCTCTGAAAAAGAACCGCGAGTTTTTGGTGGAGCAGCAGAACGCCGTCAAGCGCATGGAGCAGGAAGTAGCCGAAATGGCTGACCGTGTAGAGGTTATCAAGGTGGCTATCAACCGCATCGAAGGTCAGCTGGCCGCCCTGCAGAGCCGCATGGAAGCCAATCCTCCGGCTGATCTGAAGCAGGCGCAGGAAATGGCCCGCGACGCCCAGAAGCTGCTGAACAACCTGAACGACTACGAGCGTGAGATGAAGCGCATCCAGAAGGACGCCGCCGACCACGAGCGCAGCGAAAAGGAAATTCGCGTCAAGTATGCCAAAGTCAAAACTGAGTATGACCAGCAGAAGGTGGCCTACGAAGCTGAATACGCTGAGCAGACCAGGCAGCTGGAAGCCAAGCAGGCATTTGCGCAGGAGAAAGCCAAATCTGTGGAAAAAGCGCTGCTGGACAAATATGCCCAGGTCAAAAAGCATTGCGTTCCCCCGGTGGCCCGCCTCTACGGCGACCAGTGCGGCGGCTGCAACATGAGCCTGCCTCAGGTAACGCTGCGCAAGTTCAAGAACGATGTGCTCTACATCGAATGCGAGAACTGCGGCCGTATGATCATCCAGTAAATCCTGTTTGTACGTTCCAGGGCCGCTGTTGGTATCACAGCGGCTCTTTGTGTTTTCAGAGGAGGATCTGTTTATGAATATGGTATCCATCATCGAAAAGAAAAAGCTGGGACGGGTTCTGACCAAAGAAGAAATCGAATTTTTCGTCTCTGGCGCGGCGGATGGCAGCATTCCCGATTACCAGCTGGCTGCGCTGCTCATGGCCATTCGCCTGAACGGAATGAACCGCGAAGAAACCACACAGATCACGCTTGCCATGACTGCCAGCGGCGATGTATGCGATTTGAGCAGTCTGAACGGTATTCCCGTTGACAAGCACTCAACCGGCGGCGTAGGCGATACCACCACGCTGGTGCTGGCTCCGCTGGTTGCCGCCTGCGGCGTACCCGTGGCCAAGATGAGCGGTCGTGGATTGGGCCATACCGGCGGCACGCTGGATAAGCTGGAAAGCATTCCCGGTCTGAGCGTTTCGCTTTCCGAAGACGCCTTTCTCAAGCAGGTGCAGGAAATCGGCCTTGCCGTCATTGGTCAGACCAAGAATCTTGCTCCGGCAGATAAAACCCTCTACGCGCTGCGTGATGTGACCTCTACCGTAGACAGCATGCCGCTGATCGCTTCCAGCATTGTCAGCAAAAAGCTGGCAAGCGGCGCACAGGCTATCGTGCTGGATGTAAAGACAGGCGCAGGCGCGATTATGCACACCATGGAAGAAAGCATTGAACTGGCTCAGACCATGGTACGCATCGGCTGCGATGCAGGCCGCAGAATGGTTGCCCTTGTTACCGACATGGGCGAACCGCTTGGCAGCCACGTGGGCAATGCACTGGAAGTAAAGGAAGCCATTGAAGTGCTCTCAGGCAGCGTTACAGGCCCTCTGCTGGATGTTTCGCTAGAGCTTGGCTCCCGCATGCTGATTCTGAGCGGCGCGACTGAAAGCGTTCCTGAAGCCAAAGAAAAGCTGTTGGATGCGCTTCGCAGCGGACGAGGCCTGAAGGTACTTCGTCAAATGATCTCTGCACAGGGCGGCGATCCCTCCTGCTGCGACGATGTAACCAATCTTCCTCAGGCAAAGGTCATCCTTCCCGTTCCTGCGCTCCAGAACGGCTATATCCACCACATGGATACCATCGGCCTTGGCAACACCGCGCAGGCCATGGGCGCAGGCCGGCGCACCAAGGAAGATGTGATCGACCCCAGCGTAGGCTTTGTGCTTCATAAGCGCATCGGCAATGCCGTTGCTCAGGGGGAAGCGATCGCTACTGTATACGCAAAGGATGAAGCAAGCGCACAGACCGCTGTTGCCGCTATTCAGCAGCAGGTGTTCATCACCGATGAGCAGGTTCCGCCCTGCAAGCTGATCCACGCCTTTGTAACAGATGAAAGCGTCGAAAAGCTTTGATTTTTCAAGAAAAAACATCAAAATTGTGTGCCGAAACTATTGACATACAGAGCAAGTTTTAGTAGAATAATCTTTGGCATCAATAGACTCCGCTAGCCCCGGAATGCTATTGTAACCCGGCGAGCATTTGCTGACCATCAAATGCCGCAACTGACACACAGACACCCCTTGAAGGAGGATACCAAGTTGAAGACGTACATGGCGAAGGCCTCCGACGTACAGCGCAAGTGGTACGTTGTGGACGCCGAAGGCGTAGTGCTGGGCCGTCTGGCCAGCCAGGTTGCCAGCATTCTGCGCGGCAAGAACAAGCCTACCTATACTCCCCACGTGGACACCGGTGATTATGTGATCATCCTGAATGCCGACAAGGTCGTTCTGACCGGCAAGAAGCTTGATCAGAAGATCTATTACAAGCACAGCGGCTTCGTTGGCGGCCTGAAGGAAACCCCCTATCGCCGTCTTTTGAACGAAAAGCCCGAGTTCGCTATCCAGCACGCTGTAATCGGCATGTTGCCCAAGGGCCCCCTCGGCCGCAAGATGGCGAAGAAAATGAAGGTATATGCCGGCTCCGAGCATGAGCATGCCGCTCAGCAGCCCGAAGTGCTGGTCATCAAGTAAGGACAAAGGAGCGAAACATCATGGCGAAAGTTGAGTACAATGCCGTTGGTCGTCGTAAGACGGCGATCGCCCGTGTCCGTTTGGTCGCCGGCGACGGTAAGATTCTGGTTAACAAGCGTGAACTGGACAACTATTTCGGTCTGGAAACGCTGAAGATGACTGCCCGTCAGCCCCTGGAGCTCACCAAGGCCGGTGCTGACATGGACATCATCATCAATGTGCGCGGTGGCGGTCTGGCCGGTCAGGCTGGCGCTATCCGTCACGGCATCAGCCGCGCGCTGATCAAGGCCAACCCCGATCTTCGTGAGAGCCTCAAGAAGGCTGGCTTCCTCACCCGCGATCCTCGTATGAAGGAACGTAAGAAGTACGGTCTGAAGGCCGCCCGTCGCGCTCCGCAGTTCAGCAAGCGCTAATCTTCCTTTCAAGTGGTCAAACTCCCCTTTGCTGGTTTTTCCGGCAAAGGGGTTTTTGTTTGCTGTTTTGCGGTTTGAAGCGCCAACAAATTTGGTTGATCCTGGAAAAGGCGAAAGCGGTATATCAGGAGCATTATCATTAAAGTTTACCGTCCGCAGGCCACGCAGAAAAAAATCGAATAACAAACAAATCAAAAAGCCCATTCATCAGGAACTGATGAATGGGCTTCTGAATTATTCTTCTTCACGATATCCGTTGGGATTCCTGCTCTGCCAGCGCCACGAGTCGCGGCACATATCTTCAAGATTTTTCTCAGCGGACCAGCCAAGCTTTTCTTTTGCCTTGCTGGCATCCGCATAGCAGCGGGCAACATCACCAGGACGGCGAGCAACAATCTGGTATGGAATTTCCATATCGTTTACTCGGCCAAAGGTATGAACCAGCTCCAGTACGCTGACGCCGTTGCCGGTGCCCAGATTGAATACATCACAGCCAGCGTTTTCCTTCAGGTATTCGCAGGCAGCTACATGACCCCTGGCAAGATCCACGACATGAATGTAATCACGTACGCCAGTACCATCAGGAGTATCATAATCGTTGCCGAATACGCTCAGCTTTTCGCGCTTGCCGGAAGCAACCTGCGTTACATAGGGCATCAGGTTGTTGGGAATACCCACAGGATCCTCGCCGATCAGACCGCTCTCATGAGCGCCAATGGGATTGAAGTAACGCAGCAGCGCCACTGCCCAGTCGGGATTGGCTACAGCCACATCGCGCAGGATCTGCTCGTTCATGTACTTGGTCCAGCCATAAGGATTGGTACAGCCGGTAGGCATGGTTTCCACCAGAGGCATGGTATCGGACATACCATAAACCGTTGCGGACGAACTGAACACAATGCGCTTTACGCCATGCTTGCGCATAACATTGCACAGCACGATCGTGGACTCCAGGTTGTTGTGATAGTATTCCAGGGGTTTGGCAACACTCTCACCAACAGCCTTGTAGCCGGCAAAGTGAATCACCGCGTCAAAGTCATGCTTGCTGAAAACTTCCTCCAGCGCAGCTTCGTCGCACACATCCACCTGATAGCAGGTAACAGGTTTGCCGGTAATGGTTTCCAAACGTTCCAGCACACGGGGGCTGGCGTTGTAGAAATTATCCACAATTACAGCCTCGTGTCCCGCATTGAACAGCTCGACATAGGTATGGGAACCGATAAAGCCGGCGCCGCCGGTAAGCAGAATCTTCATAGAACAGATATCTCCTTCAAACTTAGAACAGCTTTTCGGGATAGGTGCCATTCTCGTGCATCTTCTTCAGCTCAGCCTGCACGTAGGGCTTATCTTCCTGATAGGTAACGCCAAACCACACAGCGTCGGTGGAGAGCATATCAACCTTCAGGCCATCCTCATGCATCAGCTGGTCGACCAGCACAGGCAGTACGTACTCGGCCTTCATTTCGGTGGGGCTCAGGGACTTCAGGAACTTGTCGAAGCGCTCCTGACCCTTTTCGAACAGCCAGGGAGTGAAGCCGAAGAAGTTCATGCTGACCAGGCACTCGGGATCCAGGATCACGCCGTTGGGATCCTTTTCGGTGTCACGGATGGTGCCGTCCGGGAAGGGCTGAATCTTGTAGGTTTCGGTAACAGAAGCCAGGCAGCCTTCATCATCGGTGGTACACACGCCGCGGGTAACGTGGCCGTTTTCGCTGACGGTGTTCTTCAGATAGTAGCCAACCATGCAGCCGTTCTGCTCGGGGCGCAGCTTTTCCAGATGCTCGGACATGGTCTTGAAAGCAGAGGTGCCGTAATAGTCATCAGCGTTCAGCACGGCGAAGGGCTCGTGAACCAGGTCCTTGGCGCTGAGAATGGCGTGAACGGTACCCAGGGGCTTCACGCGCTCGGCGGGGACGGTGCCTTCAGGCAGATCACTCAGTTCCTGGAAGGCATACTCAACCTTGATCTTGTCCTTCACGATATCGCCGACAGACTCGCGGAAGCGAGCTTCGAAGGCACGCTTGATGATGAATACGACCTTCGTGAAGCCGGCGTTGATCGCATCATAGATGGAGTAGAGCATCAGCACTTCATTGTTGGGGCCCATACCGTCGATCTGCTTATTGCCGCCGTAACGGGAACCCATGCCAGCTGCCATGATTACCAAGGTCTTATCCATAGTTATCTTCCCTTTCGTTAATGAATTGGTGAACGTGTATGTCAGCTTACAGCGCGATCCTTTGGTCAGAATCCACGCTGGGAGCATCGGAAGGAACGGACGCCTGATCCAGCGCAGTTACGCGCATAGCCGGACAGGGCGCCTTGCGGTTATGAAAACCTTCTGTGCTGTCACGGCGGAAGAAAATGGTCAGCGTGCGCAGCAGCAGCTTGAAATCATATGCAAGTGAAAAGTTTTCGATGTAGAGCAGATCCAGAATGGCTTTGTCCTTGGGGCTGGTGTTGTATTTGCCCTCGATTTGCGCAAGCCCGGTCAGACCGGCTTTCATTTGCTGGCGGTACCTGAACTCAGGAACCTCACGGGTATAACGGTCCACATTTTCCAGCATTTCAGGACGAGGGCCCACCAGGCTCATTTCTCCGCGCAGCACATTAAACAGCTGAGGAAGCTCATCAATGCGGTATTTGCGCAGGAAATGTCCAAGCGGAGTAACGCGGTCGTCGTTCTCACGGGCAGATACGGCTGCACTGTCCTCGTACATGGTACGGAATTTGATGATTTCAAACACCATGCCATTCAGTGTAGCACGTTTCTGACGGAAAAAGGGTGAACCGTTGCCGCTGCATTTCAGCGCCAGCCATGTAACGAGCATAACCGGGCTGGTGATGATCAGGCCAAACAGGCTGATTACGATATCGCAGGTACGTTTGGCCGCACGCTGCGTCAGCGTAGGAACCATTGGGCGGATGTACAGAAAAGCCGTATCATCCATAATCGTCTGGTGGGCAGTGGAGATCACCACATCTTCCAGTTCAGCCAGAAGGTAGATGATCTTGTGATGCTTATAACAATAGGACTGAAGAGCGGCTTCCTCCGTATCGGGAATGCCGGCCAGAAAGATCACTTCATGCCGGCGAATGGTCTGCCGCACGTCCGGGCATTCATAATGCACCACTTCTGTCAGGTTGAATTTCCGGCCAAAGGCGCTCATCTTGGTGGCAACATGCGCCGCCATTTCCTGAGAGGAGGTGATAATACAGCAATCCTGCACAGGATTGATGCGGTAATAGCATCGGAACCCCATGGATGTCAGGAAATAGATGATGCCGATCTGCAGGATGAACGCGCCTGCCATCAGCGCCAGATCCTCGCCCCACAGAACCATGGTCGCGTTGGCCTCGGGGTTGTTGGGGTTGGTGTTCATGATCTGCAGAATCACATAGGTGATCAGATCTGTAAAAAACGTTGCCAGACAAAGGTTGGCAAAAACCGTTCGTTTCTTTTTGTGTTCGACCTCAAAGCCGCCGTATACAGTCGTCAGCATCAGCAGGGAAACGGCAAAGGTGGCCATGGTTGCCGCCGCAGTACGGCTGACATTCAGAATGGCAACATTGGTAATGGACAGCATGCCAAAATAGGCTGCAAAAATCAAAATATACAGCAATGCCTGAAATCCAAGCCTCATCAGCTGGGTGGCATAAAAGCGTTTGCGTTGCATGGAATAGCCTCCGGACAAGTGGAATATCACATGCAGACGGTTGTCCGCAGCATTCTTATCTATCTGTATTAGAATATCACTTGGCAAACAAAGTGTCAAGCAAAGCACGGCTTTCCAAACGCAAAGAAGGCAAAAAAACAGCAAAAACAGCTGATTTTCCCTTGAAAACACTGTCTGAATCCCCTATAATATAGAGGATCAAGGCAGTAGATGCCGATAGTTTTCAGACCGATTTTTTTCTTTCAAAACCAAAGGAGGCTTTTTCATGGGCAAGGTATACGTTTTTGATCATCCGCTGATTCAGCACAAGGTTAGTCTGATGCGTGACAAGAATACCGGTACCAAGGATTTTCGTCAGCTGCTGGAAGAAATCAGCATGCTGATGGTGTACGAAGTGACCCGCGATCTGCCCACTGAAGAGGTTGAAATCGAAACGCCCATCTGCACCACCAAGTGCAAAATGCTTGCCGGCAAAAAGATTGGTATCGTGCCCATTCTGCGCGCAGGTCTGGGCATGGTAGACGCTGTTGCCACGCTGATCCCCGCCGCCCGCGTGGGTCACATCGGCCTGTACCGCGACCCGGAAACCCTGCAGCCCGTGGAATACTACTGCAAGCTTCCGGCTGACAGCGAACAGCGTGAACTGCTGGTGCTGGATCCCATGCTGGCCACCGGCGGCAGCGCCGCAGCGGCCATCACCTTCCTCAAGCAGCGCGGCTGCAAGCACATCCGTCTGGTCAACCTGATCGCTGCACCCGAAGGTGTGGAACGCATCCAGAAGGAGCATCCCGACGTGAACATCTACGTTGCCTGCATGGATGAAAAGCTGAACGATCATGGCTACATCGTGCCCGGTCTGGGCGATGCCGGCGACCGTCTGTTCGGCACCAAGTAAACAGCTTATCCGATTCCGGGGCTTCTTCGTCGCTCCGGAATCGTTTTTTACTTGCGGGATGCAGAAAGAGAAAATGAGTAAGAATGTTTTGTCTGAGCTTAACAGCGTTCTGACGATGGATTAAACCGCTCTCTGGCCTTTGACGGCTTTGTCCCAGCGGACCGTGCTTGCGCTCAAGCGTTTCAGTCAGGCATACTTGCCGTTTAACCCTGCGCTGCGTCATCAAATATACGCATGTTTATGAAAGCAGGAGTGGCATATTTCCACTCCTGCTTTTTGAATCCGTTATTCCTTTGTTACCGTCCCATCATTCCGCTGCCCATCATCAGCTGCAGCACGCTGGTGGGCAGCTGGCCAAGTGCGGTATAAAGAAGCTGCGTTGCGTTCAGTATAATCTGATTGGTCAGCTCCTTCAGCTGCTTTTCCGAAAGCCTGAACACATCAACGCTGGTTTCAGCAGCGGCATTTTCCAGCGCGGCAAGCGTTTCAGCAGAGGCAGGCTCCGTCCTCATCTTCAGGCCGATCACAGGCCGTGCACTTGCGGCAGGCTCCAGAATGGCCGTTGCACCGCTGCGGAGATACAGGTCAAAGCTGTGCTCACAGGTTTCCTCCGCCTTTTTCTCGCTCCTGTACAGAATCACGGCTTCTTCTCCGTCGGCCAGCAGCCCCAGCATGCCCTCGCTTATGCCATTATCAGCCTGCTGCAGTTCAAAGGCAAATTTCACCGTTTCACCCTCTGCGGCAATCGCAGCGTCCGCCTTGTAAGAAACGCCGGTTTCTTCCGTCAGCCGGTCATACTGTCCCGCCATCTGTACCGCACCCTGTTCAGCCGCTTCGGCATTCATGTTGACAATCATGTCCAGACCCGCCAGCGTCTGTCCGGCGTTGAGCGTGTACATCTCCACTACCATCTCAAAGCCGCTTTCCTCATAAAACTTCTTCACTTCAGCCAGTGCATTTTCCACTGCGCTGTCCAATTCCGCTTCGCTGGCACCGGCCATTTCCACTGCCAGGGCTTCTCTCAGCGCCCTCTTCATGTACTGGGTTTCGCAGAGGACCACCAGATCGGTTTCATCCATCGCCATACGGTACTTCTGATCGGCAGTGTCGCGGTTCTCATCGGCAAAGCTGCCCGCCTCGATGGTGATGTTTTCATACACTCCCTTGACGTAATCCATCATGGCAGGATCATCCGGAAACATCGCTTCCACCTGCTTCAGACTTTCCTCCAACGCAGCAGGCGCAACGGGCTTCACAGCCGCCTCCGGCCCCGCCGCAAGGGCATCTGCAATGACGTTTTGGGCTTCAGCAAACGCCGTTTCCATCTCCTGCAGTATAGCTTCATCCATGCCGATTTCACCCATGGGAGCAACCAGCACATCGCTCAAAAATGCGAAGCAATCGTCCCATGTTGCATAAAACACGCCGTCGCCCAGAAGCTCGCTGCTGGCATACAGGCCTGTTTCATCCGCTTTCAGCCCCAGCGTTACCATTGGCTGATTGTTCAAAAGCACTGTCAGCGCTCCGCTGCTTTCCCCCTCTGTTACACGCAGCGCAAGCCCATCCAGCAGATCAGCCACAGCGGTCTGATCAGCCAGCAGCGCTCCCGGAACAACCGAAATGGTGTGCTGTGTATCCGCCAAAGCTGTCACGGGCAACATGACAGACAGCATCAGGCAAAGAAAAACCGTCATCCACTTACGAAACATAATGTCCCCTCCTTATTTCATCGCATGCTGTATCCTCTCAGCACAGACAGTATAACGCATCGGAGAATACATTTCATCCCTTTTCAGACAGAAACATGCACAAACCGATTGAAATGTCCGTTTGGCTGCATCAGCGCATTGCTTTGCGCTCCAACAAAAAAACGTATCTTCAACGTATGGCAAGTCTTCATTAAAGATATCATACATGAACAGACCGCACGTGTCAATCAAGCAATTTGGCGTCCTGTTTTCTTGACGCACGCGCAGTCTTTCTACTATAATATAGTTACATGGAAACCCGAGAAGGAGATGTGCGCAATTGTTTACCGCCCGGATAATGATCATTCTTGCACCGCCGGTCACGGCGCAGGCGGCTGCGGAAACCATTGCGCGCGCTGTCGCAAACGCCTCCAGGCCCTCCGGACTGGCCTTTGCGTTGCCCCATACCATGGAGGGTTTTGTGCCCGATCTGCCGGAAGGGGCAGAACCGCTTTATTATGATGCAGTACAGGGTCTGAGCGGCGCTGTTGCCTGTCTGACAAGCGAAACCCATTTTCTGTTCCTGACCGGCCCGCATGCATTCAGGCCCCGCTGGGATGCTTTGCTTTACGGTCTGTGGCGCCGCTTTGACAAATACACGCTGCTGACTGCCAGCCTTACACCCGCCCCTGCAGCGGACAACGAAGCTTCGCCGGACGGCGATACCATTCGTGTTCCCACCGTCACGGGCAGCCGTCTTGCCGCGCTGCGCCAGTTGGCTCCTGCTGTGCAGAAAAGAGCTGGATTGGCCGTCAAAGCAGCTTCACGCGGGATACTTCCCCAGCTTCGTCACCTGAAAACGGCAGCTGCAGCCACTTCACAGGCACATCTTCCTGCTCTGAAAGAAGTGCGGGAAGACGGAAGCGTGCTGATCGGCCGCGGCCTTGCGCTGGTATGCGCGTCCGGGCCTGTTAAAACAATGGTGATTGATCCGCATCTTCTGTTTGGCCCGGTTCGTTTTCTGCTGGAAGGCGATGTACTGGAAAACGAAAATCTTTCCATGTCCGCCTATATGTCCGGTTATTCCATTATGGCCATGCACCAGGCATTCCTTTGGCCTGTTCAAAGCCAGCCTCAAAGCCTGCTTCGCTTGCCCGCGGACGCTCTGCCCGGAACCACAGCAGCCCGTTTTGCCCAGCTGCTTGGTTTTCATGATTCCCAGCTGCGCTGCGATGCCAAAACAGCCATGGGTCTCTTCGGTCATGAGGACGCCTATCCGCAGCGCATGCCCGCAGGGCTTCTGTTGAGCCACAAGACCCGTGCTGCCCGTATGAAGCTGCTGGAGTCCCATATGCCCCTGATGGT